>NZ_SPGF01000022.1 GCF_005844455.1 Streptococcus mitis
TTTCAGATGAGGGGATTTTGTGCGCTCTTTTTTTCGATTCATTTTGGCTACAAAAGCGATGAAATCAAGCATTAGTAAAACCAGTGGAACTTACCCTGACACGGATTTCCACTGGTTTTTACGATTTTTATCAGACTAACTTCCACATGGATTAGCAGTGGAAGTTAGTTTGGGAATTTACCATTATTATTTTTGAATAGTATAAGCTTTTCAACATAAACCTCATAACTTTACGATAATTTACATCTAAAAACCCATACTACCTATATTCACCCTCCCAAAGCAATCCATTCCCCCTTTCTCCTCCAAAATATGGTATAGTAGAATCATACTATCTATGAGGAGTTTACATGTCACAGGATAAACAAATGAAAGCTGTTTCTCCCCTTCTGCAACAAATTATCAATATCTCATCGATTGTCGGTGGGGTTGGGAGTTTGATTTTCTGTATCTGGGCTTATCAGGCTGGGATTTTACAGTCTAAGGAAACCCTCTCTGCCTTTATCCAGCAGGCAGGTATCTGGGGGCCACCTCTCTTTATCTTTTTACAGATTTTACAAACGGTCGTCCCTATCATTCCAGGAGCCTTGACCTCGGTGGCTGGGGTATTTATCTACGGCCACATCATCGGGACTATCTACAACTATATCGGCATCGTAATTGGCTGTGCCATTATCTTTTATCTAGTGCGCCTCTACGGGGCTGCCTTTGTCCAATCCGTCGTCAGCAAGCGCACCTATGACAAGTATATCGGCTGGTTGGACAAGGGCAATCGGTTTGACCGTTTCTTTATCTTTATGATGATTTGGCCCATTAGTCCAGCTGACTTTCTCTGTATGCTGGCTGCCCTGACCAAGATGACCTTCAAGCGCTATATGATTATCATCGTTCTGACCAAACCCTTTACCCTCGTGGTTTATACCTACGGTCTGACCTATATTATCGACTTTTTCTGGCAAATGCTTTGACATATAAAAAATCCGTTTGGTTTTCCAAGCGGATTTTTAGAGCATGGATAGACTATAGCTTGATACTAAATATAGTTTGGTATGGAAATCATGCCTCTTTTCGATAGTGAAGCGAGGACTTATCTAGCCTTTCCGCCGTGATAAAAACACCTGAAATCTAATGGTTTCAGGTGTTCGGAAACTTTGAGACATTAGGCTCAAAGTTTAGGTATGGAATTTCGAAGAAAGTCGCTACCGTCCGTAATCACTTAAGGAAAGGCTCAAAAAAAATTGTCTTCAAACAAAAAGTCCACTTGGGAAACCAAACGGATTTTTTGTTTGTTTTATTTTGCGACACTCTTAGCAAGAACAAAGTTTCCAAGTGTGGCGGAACCATTGCCTGCGACTGCTGGAGTCACGATATAGTCACGCACATCTGGTACTGGTAAGTAGCCGTTGAGAAGAGCTGTGAATTTCTCACGTACACGGTCCAGCATGTGTTGTTGTGCCATAACCCCACCACCAAAGACGATCACGTCTGGACGGAAAGTCACAGTAGCATTGACCGCAGCCTGAGCGATATAGTAGGCTTGGACGTCCCAGACAGAGCTGTTAAGTTCGATGTTTTCACCACGGACACCTGTACGGACTTCGAGACTTGGACCAGCCGCAAAGCCTTCCAAACAGCCTTTGTGGAAAGGACAAACGCCATTAAATTCTTTTTCAATATCCATTGGGTGTTTGGCTACATAGTAGTGACCCATTTCAGGGTGACCTACACCACCGATAAACTCACCACGTTGGATAACACCTGCACCGATACCTGTCCCAATCGTATAGTAGACCAAGTTTTCGATACGACCGCCAGCATTGTTACGAGCAACCACTTCACCATAGGCAGAGCTGTTCACGTCCGTTGTGAAATACATAGGTACGTTGAGGGCGCGGCGAAGGGCACCAAGTAGGTCTACATTTGCCCAGTGAGGTTTTGGAGTCGTTGTGATAAAGCCATAGGTTTTTGAGTTTTTATCGATATCAATAGGACCGAAGGAACCGATGGCAAGGCCTGCAAGATTATCGAATTTTGAAAAGAACTCGATGGTTTTATCGATAGTCTCGATTGGAGTTGTTGTAGGGAACTGTGTTTTTTCTACAACGTTAAAATTTTCATCTCCGACAGCACAGACAAACTTTGTACCGCCCGCTTCTAAGCTTCCATATAATTTTGTCATGATAAACCTCTTATCTTTGTTTTCTCTATTATAGCACATTTTGAAAACCTAAATTTCTCTATATTTTAGATTTTCCTCTGTAAATCTTACTATCTAATAAAAACGAACAAACATATCATTTGTTCGTTTTCACTTTAGAGAGGAATGATTAGATTTTCACTTCAATAACGGCATCACCCTTAACAACTGAACCGCTTGCGACTGGTGTCACAGAAGCGTAGTCTGCTGTATTGGTTACGATAACCATTGTTGTGTCGTCAAAACCTGCGGCAGCGATTTTGTTTGAGTCAAAGGTTCCAAGAACGTCACCTGCTTTGACCTTGTCTCCTTGAGCAACTTTTGCTTCAAAACCTTCACCATTCATAGATACAGTATCGATACCAACGTGGATCAAGATTTCAGCTCCATTTGCTGTCTTCAAACCGTAAGCATGTCCTGTAGCAAAGGCGATCGATACTTCGGCATCAGCTGGTGCGTAAACCACGCCTTGGCTTGGTTTTACAGCGATTCCTTGTCCCATTGCACCACTTGAAAATACTGGGTCATTGACATTCTCAAGAGCAACTACGTCACCAACGATAGGAGTTTGGATTATTTCATTTTGAAGAGTATCAAACTCTTCCACTACTGGTGCTTCTACTGTAGTTTCAGTAACTGTTTCTGCAGTTGCTGCTGCAGCCTCATCAGCAAAGACACCTGCCGCTTTTGTTTTACCATAGAAATAAGTCAAAGCAAAGGCTGCAACAAATGAAATCACTTCTGCAACTACATACATAGGGATTGAACCTGCTTTAATAGATAGGAATCCGATAAATCCAGCTGCTCCCAAAGAAACTGCAATGACATGGGTCAAACCTGCCACAAAGGCACCAACTGCTGAACCAGCAAGAGCACAGAAGAATGGGAATTTATATTTCAAGTTCACCCCAAATAGGGCAGGCTCAGTAATCCCAAGGAAAGCAGAGACAGCCGCAGAACTTGACAATCCTTTAGTTTTAGCATTTTTAGTCAAGAAGTAGATTGCGAGAGTGGCTGCACCTTGCGCCACGTTTGCCATTGAAGCAACAACAAAGATGTAGTCACCAAATCCAGTACCGTTATTATTGTATGCCGATAATAACTGAGTCTCAATAGCAGGGAATGATTGGTGAAGACCTGTCATAACAATTAATGAGTAAGTTCCACCAAAGAGCCCCATACCAAACGCACCTGTAGTATTGTATAGCCATACAATAACATTAGTAATCGCATCAGAAACCACCAACATCACAGGACCAATAACTGTAAAAGTTAGGAATCCTGTAATCATAACTGATAAAAGCGGAGTAAAGGTGAAGTCAACCGCAGAAGGCAATTTCTTGTGGAAGAATTTTTCTAAAGTTGCCAACAACCAGACAGCTACAAGGACTGGGATTACTTGATAAGCATAGTTTGTTTGTGTAACATGGAAACCTAAAATATCCCAAAAAGCTTCTTTACCACCCAAATCTGGTGTGGTCATAATCATACCGATAGCCGCACCAAGAAATTGGTTTGCCCCAAAGCGTTTAGCCACTGAAATCCCTACTAAAACAGGTAAGAACATAAATGGGGCAGCAGACATCAATTGAATCATCGCTGAGATCCCTTTGATAGCAGGGTACATGTCTTCAATAGATTGAGGTCCAAATAAGTCTGGTGATGTCAAGAAGTTACGTAATGCCATCAAAAGACCACCCGCAACCAATGCAGGAATGATTGGAACAAAGATGTCTGACAAAAGCTTAATCAAATCCATCAATGGATTAAATTTTTTGTCTTTATTCACAATCTCTTTCAAATCATCTGTCGAAACTTCTTTCAAACCAGTTTTCTTGATAATTTCCGCATACACGAAGTTAACATCACCAGGACCAATGATAATTTGATATTGTCCGTTAGTGCTAAAAGTCCCCTTCACATCCGCATTATTATCTAGAACTGCTTGGTTCACTTTTGATTCGTCTTTCAATACCAAACGAAGACGAGTTGCACAGTGGGCTGCAGCTACAAGATTATCCTTACCGACAGCCTCAATGACCTCAGCAGCAACTTTACTATAATCCATAGCAAAAATCTCCTTATAAAATTTTGTTCTTGTTTGAAAGCGATTTTATTCGCCCTACGACTATTATTTTATCACGTTTCTAAATTATGTCAAGCGTTTTGCAGAAAAAATATTCTATCCACTTAGTGGATACGCTTTAGATTGATTGATTTTGACTGTTTTAGCAGGTATTCCTTAAAAAAACAAGTTTAAAATCTTGGTTAAAAGGGTTTTGTTTCATTATCTTTCATATTTTCCTGAAAATGTGATTGATTTCCTGCATTTATTTTAAGACAAACGTTTGACAGTTTTTTCTCTTTTTTAACATAAAAGGCTTGCTTTTTTTCCCGAAAACGGTTACTATTAAAAGTGATAAGATTTTTGGAGGAAAGATAAAATGGAATGGACAACTGAGCGTCGTTATAGACGCTATGAAGATTGGTCTAATGATGAAATCAAGCAAATTAAGGAAAAGATGGCACAATCTCCTTGGCATACTCGTTACCATGTCGAGCCTAAAATGGGGCTTCTCAATGATCCAAATGGCTTTTCTTATTTTGATGGCAAATGGATTCTCTTTTACCAAAACTTCCCCTTTGGTGCAGCCCATGGGTTGAAGTCTTGGGTGCAGCTTGAAAGTGAAGATTTAGTGCACTTTACAGAAACTGGAGTCAAAGTTTTGCCAGATACTCCATTAGATAGCCACGGTGCCTACTCTGGTTCTGCCATGCAGTTCGGCGATCAGTTGTTCCTATTTTATACTGGAAATGTCCGTGATGAAAACTGGATCCGTCACCCTTACCAGATTGGCGCTTTGATGGACAAGGATGGTAAGATTACGAAGATTGACAAGATCTTGATTGACCAGCCAGCAGACTCTACTGACCACTTCCGGGACCCACAAATTTTTAACTTTAAAGGTCAATATTATGCTATCGTCGGTGGACAGGACTTGGAGAAAAAAGGCTTCGTCCGTCTCTACAAGGCTGTGGACAATGACTACACAAACTGGCAAGCAGTTGGCGACCTTGACTTTGCTAACGACCGTACTGCCTACATGATAGAATGTCCAAATCTGGTCTTTGTAGGGGAGCAACCTGTCCTTCTCTACTGCCCACAAGGATTGGATAAGAGTGTTCTAGACTATGACAATATCTATCCAAACATGTACAAAATCGGGGCTTCCTTTGATCCTGAAAATGCTAAAATGGTAGATGTTTCTCCATTGCAAAATCTAGACTATGGTTTTGAAGCCTATGCAACTCAAGCCTTCAACGCTCCTGACGGACGTGCTCTAGCAGTTAGCTGGCTTGGTTTGCCAGATGTTTCTTACCCATCTGACCGTTTTGACCACCAAGGAACCTTCTCTTTGGTCAAAGAACTGACTATCAAAGACGGCAAACTTTATCAATATCCAGTCGCAGCTATCAAGGATCTTCGTGCTTCTGAAGAAGCCTTCTCAAACCGTGCCCAAACCAGTAACAGCTACGAACTTGAACTTAACTTGGAAGCCAATAGCCAGAGCGAGATTGTTTTACTTTCTGATAAAGAAGGCAAGGGACTTTCAATCAACTTTGACCTTGTAAATGGTCAAGTGACAGTGGATCGTAGCCAAGCTGGTGAACAGTATGCTCAAGAATTTGGGACAACTCGTTCTTGCCCTATCGATAATCGGGCTACTACTGCTACGATTTTCATCGATAACTCTGTCTTTGAAATTTTCATCAATAAAGGAGAAAAAGTATTTTCTGGTCGTGTCTTCCCACATGCGGACCAAAATGGTATCCTGATCAAGTCTGGAAACCCAACTGGAACTTACTATGAATTAGATTATGGTCGCAAAACTAACTGATGTCGCAAAACTTGCAGGTGTCAGCCCTACTACCGTTTCTCGGGTTATCAATAAAAAAGGCTATTTATCAGAGAAAACCATTCAAAAGGTCAATGAAGCCATGCGAGAATTGGGCTACAAACCCAACAATCTGGCTCGTAGTCTACAAGGAAAGTCAGCTAAGTTAATCGGCTTGATTTTCCCCAATATTTCCAATGTTTTCTACGCAGAATTGATTGATAAATTGGAACACCAACTCTTCAAAAATGGGTACAAGACCATCATCTGCAACAGTGAGCATGATTCTGAGAAGGAACGCGAGTACATCGAAATGTTGGAAGCTAATCAGGTAGACGGTATCATTTCTGGTAGCCACAACTTGGGAATTGAAGACTACAATCGTGTGACAGCGCCGATTATTTCCTTTGACCGAAACCTATCACCAGATATCCCTGTCGTTTCCTCTGACAACTATGCTGGTGGGGTTCTTGCTGCCCAGACCTTGGTCAAGACAGGCGCCCAGTCTATCATCATGATTACAGGGAATGACAATTCTAACTCACCAACTGGACTACGCCACGCTGGTTTTGCATCCGTACTCCCCAAAGCACCTATTATCAATGTTTCCAGTGACTTTTCTCCCGTCAGAAAAGAAATGGAAATCAAGAATATCTTGACCCGTCAAAAACCTGATGCCATCTTTGCTTCGGATGATTTGACAGCTATTCTGGTCATTAAAATTGCTCAGGAACTGGGCATTTCTGTCCCAGAAGAACTCAAAGTCATCGGCTATGATGGGACTTACTTTATCGAGAACTACTATCCTCACTTGACAACGATTAAGCAGCCTATGAAAGAGATTGCCCAACTCACTGTTGATCTCCTCTTACAGAAGATTGAAGGTAAAGAGGTCGCGACAACCGGTTACTTCTTACCTGTTACTCTATTGCCCGGAAAAAGTATTTAAGCACAAGAAAACTCAGACCGATTCGTCTGAGTTTTTTATGATCTTAAGTTTTCGAGATAGCGCTGGGCGGTCTCTAGATTAAAGGTTTTATCAGCAATGAGACGCTCAACTAGGGGAGCAACTTCAGACTCACTAGCACCTGCTAGGAGAGCCAAAGATTTGGCCTGCAATTTCATGTGACCTTGCTGGATCCCTGTACTCACCAAAGCTTTGAGGGCCGCAAAGTTTTGGGCAAGACCGATGGAGACGATAATCTGGGCTAATTCTTTGGCAGAAGGATTTCCCAGTAATTCATGACTGAGAGTTACACGAGGATTGAGCCCGATAGAGCCACCCTTGGTCGCTACAGGCATGGGCAGGGTCATCTGGCCCACCAATTCTTCTCTCTCAACGTCCAGCGTCCATTGACTAAGACCTTGATATCGTCCATCTCGACTGGCAAAGGCATGGGCCCCAGCTTCAATGGCACGCCAGTCATTACCAGTGGCAATCAAAATAGCATCAACACCATTAAAAATCCCTTTATTGTGGGTAGCTGCTCTGTAAGCATCAGACTGCGCAAATTGGCTAGCTAAAGCCATTTTCTCCGCAATTTCTCGTCCTTGATCCTTTTGGCGGCTCAAGTAACGAAAGGCGATGCGACAGCTTGCAGTCACCAGAGAATCGGTCGCATAGTTGGACAGGATCCCCATAAGACTCTGTCCCTGACTGAGTTCTTCTAAGACTGGTTTCAAGGCTTCCAGCATAGTGTTGAGCATATTGGCTCCCATGGCTTCCTGGGTATCAACATGGAGATAAACAACAAGGAAATCTGTCTCGCCTTTAATCTGCTCTATATGCAAATCACGCGCCCCGCCTCCACGTTTAACGATAGAAGGATAGGCTTGATTGGCAAGTTCCAAGAGTTCTACTTTCTTGCCGGCAATCTTCTCTTGCGCTTGTTCAAGATCACTAATTTGATAAAGAGCTACCTGCCCAATCATCTGGCGCTGATGAACTTGAGCAGTAAAGCCACCTGACCGTTTGATGATTTTACTTGCATAGCTGGCCGCAGCAACCACTGACGGTTCTTCCGTCACATAGGGAACTGTGTATTCCTGACCATTGACAATAACCTCTGGAACCAGCGAATAAGGTAGAGAAAAAGTTCCCACCACATTCTCACTCATCTGGTCTGCGACAGTCACACTAATCTGTTCATCCTGCTCCAGACTGGTTTGTTTCTCAGGACTAAGGAGCGCCTGAGCTTTTAACAGCTCAAGGCGCTCATGGTATGATTTTTTAGAAAATCCATTCCAACTTATCTTCATTATTTTTCAACCTTGCTATAACGGCGTTGGTGGTCCACAATTTCAACCAAGGCAAACTCTTGATTTTCATAGCCAGCAAATTGGGCAGAGTTTGTTTCATCCAACACCACTTCCTCAAAGAAGACTTTTTCATAGTCAGCTACGGATAGGGCAGTTCGTTGGTTGAGTTTATTCAAGCGGTCTTTATCCAGATAAGCTTCATAACCTTCAACCAATTCACCACTGAAGAACTCAGCCACAGCCCCACTTCCATAACTATAAAGGGCTATTTTGTCCCCAGCCTTCAAGCTATCTGTATTTTCCAAGAGAGACAAGAGTCCAAGAAAGAGGGAACCTGTATAGATATTCCCCACCTTTTGACTGTAGAGAATAGACTGGTCAAAGTGCTTTTGCAAGAGGTCTTTTTTCTCTTGGGGCAGACTCTTATCCATGATTTTTTTCAAGCCTTTTAGTGCTAATTTAGGATAAGGCAAGTGGAAGCAAACAGCCGCGAAATCATCTAAAGTAAGCTGGTAGCGTTTTTGGTATTCAAACCAAGTCGTTTTCAAACTATCCAAATATTGTTGGGTAGAATAGACACCATTTACATAAGGGGTTGTTGAGTAATTTGGACGCCAGAAATCCATGATGTCACGGGTTTGAGCTACATTGTCATTATTAAAGGCCATAATGCGTGGATTTTGTGTAATCAACATAGCCACACTTCCAGTACCCTGAGTTGGTTCTCCCGGTGTTTCAATACCATATTTGGCAATATCACTGGCAATAACCAAAACCTTAGACTCCGGAGAATTTTCCACATGCAATTTAGCATAATGAAGGGCAGCTGTCGCTCCATAGCAGGCTTCTTTAATCTCGAAACTACGAGCAAAAGGCTGAATTCCCAGCAAGCCATGCACAAAGACAGCCGCAGCCTTACTCTGGTCAATTCCTGACTCGGTAGCCACAATGACCATATCAATTTCTTGTCTTTCTTGCTCAGTTAAAATAGAGTCACTAGCACTGGCCGCCAAGGTCACGATGTCCTCAGTTAGAGGAGCAATACTCAATTCCTTGAGCAAGAGTCCTTTGCTTAATTTTTCAGGGTCAATGCCTCTTGCTTCTGCTAGGTCTTGTAATTTCAAGACATATTGACTGGTCGCAAAACCAATCTTATCAATACCGATTGTCATATTTACCTCTGTTTTTTCATTCATTGTAAAAAATCGTTCTATACTATTTTATCACAAATGGCAGTAAAAAGAGAGAAAAAAGACTTGATTCACCAAATCAAGCCTCTTGTTCGTCATAGTTTTAAATAATGATTAGTTGCTATAGAGTTCACCAACATAAGTAGCTTTATAAGCTCCATTCTCAGTTATCAGTTCCTGGAGGATTAAATTTCCCGAGTAAGTCCTTCCCATCTCATCTACAAATTCTTGATAAAACTGACTAGTAGGAATTTCTCTGATATCCTTATCAAATATCTTGTCAAGTGTTTTACTAACCTTCTCAGCAATCAACTGATGCTCTTGCAATCCACTTTGAAACTCTGAGCCTGAACTAGAAACCACGACTGGGATAAACAACAAAGTCAGTAGACTTACAAACAATAAGGAAAATAGTAATTTTTTCATGATTTTTCCTCCTTTCTATATATAGAATACTACATAGAGAAAGCGTTGTTAATGCATTTATCTAATTTTTCAGAAAATTCTTTTATTTCTGTAAATTTCCCAATACTCAATGTGTTTTTATATAATGATACAGTCTGAGAATCACTGTTCCGCTAGCCATGCCAAGAGAAATTACCAGAGCCAACATGACAACTAAGGTTGCACTGGCAATGGCATGACTATAATCCCCCGTCACAAAAAAGGCAGTTGTTCGGTAGGAGAGATAGCCCGGAACCAGTGGGGCTAAAATGGCCAAGATAAAGACCACAGCAGGGGTCTTGTAAAGAATACTTAAAATCTGGCTGACACAAGAACCGATAATAGCCGCAATAAAGGTAGCTATAATAACATTGGTCGGTTCCTTGAGCAAGAGATAGATTAGCCAGACAACCATGCCCAAAATTCCTCCTGGTAAGAGCATAGACCGTTGAACATTGAGTACGATTAAAAAAGTGATGATAGCAAGAAGACTTGCTAATGCTTGTAATAAAAAGGTAGTTAGTGTCATATTAGTTCATCAATACCAAGGCGACAGAAGTTCCTGCCCCTAAAGCAAGGGTAATGAGCAGGGATTCAAACATCTTACTCATACCAGAGTTTATGTGATTGGTCATAATATCCCGAACCGCATTGGTCAAGGCAATCCCTGGTACAAAAGGCATGACCGCACCAGCTATAATCAAATCTGCTGTTGAAGGAAAGCCTGTGTAGCGAGCCCAAAACTGGGCAATCATCCCAAAGACGAAGGCTCCAGCAAAGGCTGTTACAAAAGGAATTCGGATAAATTTTTCCACATAGAGGGAAAAGGCAAAACCAAATAAGGTCGCTACTCCTGCCCCAAGTGCATCGTAGATGTTTCCATTAAACATAACTGAAAAGAAAGGAGCACTAAAGGTCGCAGCCAGAGTTACCTGCAACTTAGTATAGGGAAGAGGTTGGGCTTGCAAAGCCGTCAATTGCTTGAAGGCTGTTTCTAAATCAATCCGCCCCCCAACCAGCTGACGAGAAATCTGGTTCACATCGCAGACTTTTTCAATGTTATAAGAAGAGGAAGTCACGCGCTTCATACGCGAAATATTGGTATTTTCAATAGAGAAAAAGATTGCGGCAGGCATGGCAAAGACATTGCAATCCACAATCCCCTGCGAATGCGCAATTCGAATCATGGTATCTTCTACACGATGAATCTCTGAACCACTTTTAAGGAGAATGGTCCCCGCTAGCATAATCACATCGATGACGGCATTTAATTCTCTTGATTCTTCCATGCTTGCCTCCTTTTATCAACTCCCTCTATTCTATCACAAATCCGGACTCAAAAAAAATCTTTGCCATGAAATCATGACAAAGATTCGTTTAATCACGAGAATTTTCGTGGTTACCTTCACTACTTGATTGAGTCGTATCAGGTGCATTCCCTCGTTGATTTCCTTGTTGGTTCCCCTGACTTGGTGTTGTAGTAGAACCTTGGTTTCCACGTTGGGATGATGCTGATGATGACGTTGACGACGGTGTTTTTGGTTTGTAGATTGAAATCTTGACACGCGTCTTAGTCAAATCAACCTTTTCGCCTGCTTTTGGACTTTGCTCTACAACAGTCCCCTCAGCAGTTCCATCAGGAGCTGTTGACACCTCTACAACTTCAATATTGGCTTCTTTAATACCGACAATTTGAACGAGATTGTTTTTAGTAAATTCAAGACTAGATCCTATATAACTTGGCATGGCAACGCTGGTTACTTTCTTAGCAACGGTTAAGGTAATCGTTGAGGCCTTGCTCAAATCATAGGTTGTTCCGGCAGCTGGACTCTGTCTGAGAACAGTTCCTGCTTCACTCTCACTTGATTCTTCTTCCTCAATCTTGATGAGATTTTCAGGAACCTTCTTCTGCTTGAGTTCTGCGATAACATCTGTCGATTTACGACCGATATAGTTACTCAATTGGAAGGATTGCTTGCCTGATGAGACAACCAAATTGATTTTCGAACCTTCTTTTCGAGTCTTTCCAGCTTCAGGATCTGTACGGATAATCCGCCCTTCTTCCACCTTTTCACTAGCCTCTGATTTCTCCTCGCCAATCTCAAAATTGGCTTTCTTGAGCGTTTCCTTGGCCTCTGCCACTGTCTGACCTGCCACATCTGGAATGGCAATGGTTGCAGGAGTTCTGGATAATATCCAAATCAGAGAGGCTGCCACCAATACAATACTGGCCAACAAAATCATATAACGAACTCTAAATTTCCGTTTCTTAACAGGCTTGCTTGCGTAATTGTCTTCTGAAACATGCTGACTCGACTTCGCAGCCTGTGGCTTCGGACTTTGTGTTTGCACTTTAGGAATCGAGGTCAAGGTACTCTGGGATACCTTTGGTAGAGTCTTGGTGTCTGCCTTAGTAGTATCATTAAATACCAGTTTAGGTTCATTGCGACGATTGTAAGACAAGCTACTAGACAAGTCCACATACATCTCTGCAACTGACTGATAACGATCTGTCAATTTCTTGGCAGTTGCCTTGATGACAACATTCTCCAAAGCCTGAGGCACAGATGGATTTTCATCAATAACTGACGGCAGTGGTTTCTGGAAATGCTGAAGGGCGATGGTCACCGCACTATCCCCGTCATAAGGGATATGGCCTGTCAGCATCTCATAGAAAATAATCCCCATGGCATAGATATCACTCTGTACAGTCGCCTTCGAACCACGCGCCTGCTCTGGTGATAAGTAATGAACTGAGCCCAGCATCGAGTTAGTCTGAGTCAGACTCGTCTCAGCAAAGGCTACTGCAATCCCAAAGTCTGTAACCTTGGCAGTCCCATCAGGTGTCAAGAGAATATTTTGAGGTTTCAAGTCCCTATGGACAATTCCTCTGGTATGGGCCAAACGCATAGCCAGAAGGATTTGTCCCATGATACGGACGGCTTCTTCATTAGAAAGAGGATAATGTTCCTTGATATAGCGTTTAAGGTCCAGTCCAGCAACATACTCCATTGCAAGATACTGTTGACCATCTTCCTCACCAATATCTGTTATCCGAACGATATGAGGATGGTCTAGATCTGCCATAGCTCTCGCTTCACGCTGAAAACGAGCTACAGCTATCGGGTCCGTCTGGTAGTTGGTCCTCAGAACCTTCACTGCCACTTCTTCTCCGTCTAGAATTAAATCCTTGGCCAAATAGACATCTGCCATGCCTCCTCGGCCAATCTGTTTCACAATCCGATAGCGTCCGGCAAAAATCTTGCCGATTTGGATCATTCTGCATCCTCCTCGTTCATAGAAACAAGGGCAACCGTAATGTTGTCTAAACCTCCTGCATTGTTAGCAAAACGCACGAGCGTCGCTGTTTTATCTGCCAAAGGAATATCACTGGTTACAATATCACAAATCTCACTGCCTGAAATCATGTTAGTCAAACCATCACTATTGAGCAAGAGATAGTCACCTGGTTCAAGAGTAATCATTCCAAAATCAGGTTGAACTTCATCTTTTTGACCGATAGATTGAGTAATAATATTTTTCTGTGGATGACTGGCTGCTTCTTCTGGTGTCAATTGACCTGCCTTAAGCAATTCATTGACCAAAGAATGGTCGCTCGTTAACTGGTGGTATTCTTCCCCACGAATCAAACCGATACGAGAATCTCCAATATGAGCATAGATAGCCTGATTGCCAATAATAGCAACAGCTTCTAGAGTTGTTCCCATTCCTTTATAGGCATCATCTTGCCCAAGTTGATGAATCTTTTGATTTTCAATTTCTAGGTAATTGGCGAACCATTCACGCACTTCATTGACTGTATCGATCTGGGTATCAACCCAAGCTATACCTAGGTCTGTTACCGCCATTTCACTAGCGATATTCCCTGCGCGATGACCTCCCATCCCATCAGCTAAAATAATCATGGTACGCCCAGCTCTATTGACATAGTGGTTGACATAGTCTTGGTTATTTGTTCGTTTCTGACCAACATCTGTTAATAATGAAATTTCCATGTGTCAGTTCCTTCCTAATCCGATATCTTGCGAAATTGACTGATGAAGAATCCATCACTTCCATACAATTCAGGTGTAATGAGGATACAGCCGTCTTTCATGATATCCTTACATTCATGTTCTAGTTTTACCTGCTCGAACTCAGGATGACTTTCTAAAAACGCCTCAACGACTTGAAAATTCTCCTCTGAGACAATAGTACAGGTACTATAAGTTATTATACCACCTTTGCGTAGCGTTTGACAAACACTACCTAATATTTCTAGCTGAATTTCCTGTAAGGACGCGAAATCCGCCGTTTCTTTATTGTATTTGATGTCTGGTTTTCGACGCAAAAGACCGATTCCTGAACAGGGAGCATCCACTAAAATCTTGTCAAAGGAATTCTGACCAAAAAACTCATGCACCTTTCTGGCATCCATTTTTTGAGTTTGAACCCGTTCTGCAACCCCTAAACGCTCCGCATTTTCTTGGATTAAGTCCAACTTGTGGTCATACAAGTCCAGAGCAGTAACCTGACCTGTCGTGAGATAAGAGGCTATATGAGCTGTTTTCCCACCCGGAGCCGCACAGGCATCTAGGACCTGCTCATCACCTTGTAGATCAAGCGTCGGAGAAACCAACTGACTGGACTCGTCTTGAATGGTTATAGCCCCTTCTGCAAACAAATCATGGCCTGCAAAATGCCCTTGCTCCTTAACCAGACCAGAAGGAGACAAGGATGAATCACTAGCCTCTAACAAGGCTTGGATTTCCTCTTTTCGGCTTAAGTCAGTCACACGAATACTGGCCTTGTTGCGCACCAAAAGACTTTCAAAGATAGCTTGTGCTCGCTCTTCACCGTATTCTTCCTTGAGCTTAGCAACTAACCAAACTGGAAGGGAATAAGCAATAGAATCACGTTTGTTTTTGCGTTTGATGCTGGCAATATCTGGCCAACCTTTACGCAAGATACAGCGAAGGACGGCATTAACCAATTTTTCGCTGCCTTTTTTACGGAATTTGGCCAATTCCACTGCTTCATTAACCACAGCATGGTCTGGAATTTTGTCCAAATAGCGGAGTTGGTAGGCACTCATGAGAAGCAGAACATAGAGCCAACTGTCTAACTGGTCTCTATCCTCGATAAAGTGGGATAGGTACCATTCCAGAGTCAATTTACGGGCTACTGTTCCGTAGACAATCTCTGTCACCAAACCTTTGTCCGCTGCTGAAAGTCGACTTCCCTTGAGATGCTTATTTAAGGCAATATTTGAGTATGCTTGGTTGATAAAAACATCCTCTAATACTGATAGAGCTAGACTTCTAGCCGTTTCTACTTTAGTCACCAAATCGTTCTCCTACAGTCAATGTACGTCCAACACCGTTGAGGAAGGAAGCAATGTCCATTTTAGGTTTACCAGCAGGTTGAACTTGTTTGAGAGACAAAGCTCCTTCTGCCGTTGCAACAAGCAATTCTTTCTTGCCAATAGAGAGGATTTCACCTGGATTACCCTGACCTTCTACTGGTAGGGCTTCATAAATCTTAAAGCGATCACCCTTGAGGAAAGTATGGGCCACAGGCCACGGGTTCATGCCACGAATTTGGTTAAAGAGTTGACGATTGCTTTTATTCCAGTCCAGTTTTTCTTCCTCTGGCTTGATATTTGGCGAGAAGGTAACCTGACTTGGATCTTGCGGTTCAGGTTTGATATCACCAGCAATGTATGCAGGCAAAGTGTCCAAAAGCAAATCACGACCTACAAGCGCTAATTTTTCAAACAAGGTTCCAACATTGTCCTCATCCGTAATCGGAATACTACGACGAGAAATCATATCCCCTGCATCCATTTCCTTAACCATTTCCATAATGGTCACACCAGCTTCCTCATCCCCTTGAATCAAGGCATAATGGATAGGCGCACCACCACGGTGTTTGGGAAGAAGGGAGGCGTGAACATTGACCGCAAAATCCATGCTATCAAGGAGTTTACTTGGGAGAAACTGCCCAAAAGCAGCAGTCACAATTCCATCTGCTCCAAGTTTCATAATAGCTTCCATCTCTGGACTTCCTGATAATTTTTCAGGTTGGTAGATAGGAAGTCCTGCTTCTTTGGCAGCTTGCTTGACTGGTGTCTCTTGGATCACTTTTTTACGGCCGACAGCGCGGTCTGGCTGGGTCACAACAGCTAGAATCTCGTAACGATCATCTGATAACACCCCCTTCAAAACTGTCGCTGAAAAATCGGGTGTCCCCATAAAGATTAGTTTTGTCATATCTTCTCCTTCTTATAAAAATTGCTGTGGCTCATGGTCAATGTTGAGACGGAGCTCACTATTTTCCCGTTCTTGAGTCAAGGCCAGTACTCGATTGAGGGTAGGCCCCAGCTCATCTTCTAAACGGTATTTAATCAAAATCTGGTAATGATAAAGGTTGTGGGTACGGGCGATGGGTTTTGGCGTTGGTCCAAGGATTTTACTAGTGTCCGATAAACCTGAGCGTAAAATGTTCATGACTTCATAGGCACGTTTGACCACCTCTTCTTCTTTTTTATGAGAAAGGGTAATGCCAATCGTGAAATAGTAAGGCGGATAGCCAAGTTGTCGTCTGATTCCCATTTCATAGGCGTAAAAACCTTCGTAGTCCTGATCCTTGGCAAATCGAATAGCATAATGCTGAGGATTGTAAGACTGGATCAAAACCTGACCAGCTTTTTCAGCCCGACCTGCTCGACCTGCCACCTGGGTTAAGAGCTGGAAGGTTCTCTCAGAGGAACGAAAATCAGGCAAGTTTAGGGCTGTATCCGCATTGAGGACTCCGACTAGGGTCACATTTGGAAAATCCAAGCCCTTGGCAATCATCTGTGTACCAAGTAAAATATCCGCCTCTCCTCGTCCAAACTGGTCAAGAAGAGCTTGGTGACTGCCTTTCTTGCGCGTCGTATCCACATCCATGCGCAAAATACGGGCCTGAGGAAAAAGTTCTGCCAGCTCGTCATAAGCCTTCTGTGTCCCTGTCCCATAGTAGCGAATACTGCGGCTCTTACAGTTAGGACAAGCCTGAGGAATGTCTTTCAAAAAACCACAGTAATGGCAGTTCATGGTCTTAGTATCCATGTGCAAGGTCAGGGAAATGTCACAGTTGGGACAAGTATCCACCGTTCCACACTCCCGACACATGACAAAGCTAGAATAACCACGGCGATTGAGCATGAGAACCACCTGCTCTTTTTTAGCCAGACGGTCTTGGATGGCTTCTAGCAAAGGGGGCGTAAAGTTTGACGTTTCATTTTGCCCAATATAGTCCCGAAAATCAATCACTTGAACCTCAGGAATGGTAGCCAAAGGATTGGCACGTTGGGTCAGACTTAGGTGTTGATAGACGCCTTTTCCAGCCCGCGCACGGCTTTCCAGACTTGGTGTCGCAGAACCAAGCACCAGAGCTGCTTGATTATACTGGGCCCGTAAAATAGCCACCTCTCTGGCATGGTAACGGGGATTGCTGTCCTGCTTATAAGTCGCTTCATGCTCTTCATCGATAATCATAACACCTAGATTCTTCAGCGGAGCAAAGATGGCTGATCTGGCACCAACAACAACTTGAGCATCGCCACGTTCCACCTTGCGCCATTCATCATACTTTTCACCATTAGACAGGCCTGAATGAAGAATGGCCACCTTCTCGCCAAAGCGAGCAATAAAACGCTCCGTCATCTGTGGAGTCAGAGAAATCTCAGGCACCAGCAAAATAGCTGTCTTGCCCTTGTCCAAGGCTCCTTGGATAATCTGCAAGTAAACCTCTGTCTTCCCACTTCCTGTAATCCCTTGAAGGAGGAAGGGAGGCTGGTGACTGCCAATAGCACTCACAACCGCATCACGCGCCTGTCTTTGCTCTGGATTCAACTCCAAAGGCTGACTTGCTTCAATTCCTTCAAAATAAGCAGCCGAACGTTGAACTTCCTTTTGGACTATGCTAACAGCACCTTTTTCCACAAAGAAGTTGACTTGCTCTCGCGAGTAGGATTCTAACAAACTAGCCAAGGAAGCACTCTCAGGATGAGACAGCAAATAGTCTCTCAATTCCAACTTTTTCTTGGCACGGGAGGAAATCTCAATCTTCTCTAGCTGAGTAACATCAACCTCATACCAAGACTGGGTCTTGACCTTCTTTTGATCAATTGCCTGATATTCCAGACCAAGCAGGCCTTTTCTAGTCAAATGCATCATTTCAGCTTGCTTACCTAAATCCAGAGAAGAAAAGGCTAGTGAATCCTCTGAACCAAACAAGCGCTCTCGGTCCTCCTGACTCAGACCTGCCAGAGGATAGAGAATCTTGTCATAGCTAGAATTTAGAAATCCCGGCAACATGGCTTTTAAGATGGAGATTTTATAAGAAAAAACAGACTTACGTAACTCTTCAGCCAACCAGAGTTGTTCTTGCGTGAGAACAGGAGAAAAATCCAACACCTCAGCAATATCTTTTAAATCTTGACTTGCCCCTTCTTCATCTGATTGGGACTCCAAACCAAGAACAATCCCTTGAATCAGACGATTTCCCTTACCAAAGGGCACGTGAACCCGCATCCCAACTTCCAGCATTCCCTCAAATTCCTCCGGAATCCTGTAACTATAGGGCTGGTCCGTCTGCATCAAGGGCACATCTACGATAATCTTGGCCATAGCCATCTTCTCACCTCCTCCTTGTCAGTACATTCTTGCAATAGAAAAAATAAGATTGAGTCCCCCCAACCTTAAATTTTTTCACCATCTTCTTTTTCTTTAGCGATTTGCTCTTTGATTTTCTTTTCTTCTTCTTCTTTGCGACGTTTTTCTTCTTCGATACGGCGACGCACTGCTTCACGTTTTCCTTCTGGATCTGGGTGAATTGTAACGTTTCCTGATTCGATTTCTTCTAAAGCGCGAAGAGTTGGTTTTTCAGACTTGAAACCTTGAGTTGCTGGCGCACCTGCTTCCAATTCGTGGGCACGTTTTGCTTCCAAGATTACGAGTGAATATTTTGAAGGAACCTTGTCGAGCAAGGTATCAATAGAGGGTTTTAACATCATTTACTTGTACCTATTTTCTAAATTTTATCGGGTAGTTGGAGATTTTGGTAACATCTCCTGATAGTGACCAATGACACGATCCACACGGAAGTGCTCTGCTTCGATAACACGTTTGACACGCTCAGCAGCTAGGGGCACCTGATCGTTGACAATCGCATAGTCATACTCACGCATGAGGGCAATTTCTTCCTTGGCTTTTTCGATTCGTTGGGCAATTACTTCTGCACTGTCTGTTCCACGTCCTACCAAACGATCTTGCAATTCATCCAAATCTGGTGGTGTCAGGAAGATAAAGACAGCATCTGGAACCTTTTTCTTGACCTGAAGTGCACCCTGAACCTCAATTTCAAGGAAAACATCAATTCCCTTGTCCAAGGTTTCATTGACATAGGTCAGAGGAGTTCCATAGTAGTTGCCGACATATTCTGCGTATTCCAACATCTGTCCTTGACGAATCAGCTCTTCAAACTCTTCACGAGTACGGAAGAAATAGTCAACACCGTCCACTTCTCCAGGACGTTGTGCGCGTGTCGTCATCGATACAGAGTATTGAAATTGGTTTTCAGAACTCTCAAAAATCTCTCTTCTAACCGTTCCTTTTCCAACCCCTGAAGGACCAGAAAAAACGATTAGTAAGCCTCGGTCTGCCATTGTGTCTCCTTTTAGTCAGTCTGTAAAAATAAAATAAGATTTCCCTTCAGATAGTAGCATTTTGCGCAAACTATCCTTCTACAGTCTTTCTATCTAGTGTAACAAAAAAGCAGTAATTTTTCAACTGCTCTTTCTTATTTATTTAGCATAATCTACTGCACGAAGCTCGCGAATCACGGTTACCTTGATATTTCCTGGGTAATCGAGATTATTTTCAATTTTCTCACGAACTTTGTGAGCCAAGATTGTGACTTTGTCGTCCTTGATTTGTCCTGGATTGACCATGATACGGATTTCACGTCCTGCTTGAAGGGCAAAGCTAGTTTGCACTCCTTCAAAGCCGTTAGCAATTTCTTCCAAATCATGAAGACGCTTGATGTAGCTTTCAAGAGACTCACTACGAGCACCCGGACGGGCTGCGCTCAAGGCATCTGCTGCAGCGACGATCACTGCAATGACGCTCTCAGCTTCTACATCGCCGTGGTGACTAGCAATCGTATTCACCACAACTGGGTGTTCCTTGTACTTGCGTGCCAATTCCATACCGATTTCAACGTGGCTACCTTCAACCTCGCGGTCAATAGCTTTTCCGATATCGTGAAGGAACCCAGCACGACGGGCAAGAGCCGCATTTTCACCAAGTTCACTCGCCATGATGCCAGCCAACTTAGCAACCTCAATCGAATGGCGCAAGACATTTTGTCCATAAGAAGTACGGAACTGCAAACGTCCCATAATCTTCATCAAGTCTGGATGAAGGTTTGGCGCACCAATTTCATAAGCAGCAGCCTCACCGTATTCACGGATCTTATTGTCAATCTCCTGACGGTTTTTCTCAACCAACTCTTCGATACGAGCTGGATGAATACGACCATCTTTGAGCAACATTTCCATAGTCATACGGGCAATTTCACGACGAATCGGATCAAACCCTGACAAGGTCACCACTTCTGGTGTATCGTCGATAATCACATCGACCCCTGTCAAACTTTCAAAGGTACGAATGTTACGACCTTCACGACCAATAATGCGTCCCTTCATGGTATCATCTGGTAGATGAACCGTTGAGTTTGTAGACTCCGCTACATATTCACCAGCAATACGTTGCATAGCTTGAGCCAGGATATCCTTGGCCATTTTGTCAGAACGTTCCTTGACCTCTTGCTCAGCTTCGCGAATGCGACTGGCAATCTCCTTTGTCAAGTTTTCCTCTGTCTGAGCCAAGATGATATCTCGTGCTTCTGCCTGAGACAGGGCACCAATACGCTCTAGTTCTGCTTCTTTTTGTCTTTCGACTTCCTCTAATTGCTCTTGACGCGCATCAAGGTTTTTCGCTCTATCAGAAATACTTTGTTCTTTTTGTTCAAGTGTTTGTTCTTTACTCGTCAAATTGTCGTCCTTACGGTCGAGGCTAGTTGCTCTCTCTGTCAAACGACTTTCGATTTGTTTGAGTTCTTGACGTTCTGATTTGAATTCAGCGTCCACTTCTTCACGGTATTTTCTGGCTTCTTCTTTGGCCTCCAATAGTGCTTCTTTTTTAAGAGACTTGCTTTCACGTTTGGCTTCATTAACAAGTAAATCCGCTTCACGTTCAGCTTGTCCACGTAAATTAGTTGCTTCTTGTTCAGCATTTAAAAGCATCAACTCTGCAGCTTCCTGAGATGATTTCATCTTGGCTGAGATGCTGACATATCCAATGACTAAACCAATGATGACGGCAAAAACAGCAATCGCAAGCGACATGATTTCCATGTTTTTACCTCATTTTATTGTTATTCCGAATGACATACATTCTTTTACATTCTACCATAAAAAAGTGATTTTCACAAACCTAAAATAGAATATGTTTTGGGGAAATTGGAACACATTTACAAAAATAAAATTGTTGTTTAGAAAAGCCTCCTTCGCAGTAGACTTAGTTTGATTCTATTCTAATGGGCACTCTGCCAAAATTCTGCTCTTCTATACTTGGATTTCCTAGTTGGTAAATTCGGTCTGCCTTTTGAGTCATGGCATCCCATGGTTCTTTGCCAATTCGGCTGACTAGAGTGACCTGTCCTTTCAGAGACTTGAGATGTTCTCTGCCTTTTTCGGTAAATCCAAGGACATGAATGGCTTCTGGCAAGTCACTTTCTCTAGCCTGCACCAAGATATAAGTCAAGAGGCGTCTGACACGCGCTTTTGTGTAACGTTTGGTGGCAACTGCCTCGACCAATTCGTCAACAGACCGGGTTGTATTGATGGCATCCTTGATACGTACAGCCATTTCTTGATTGACCTGATAGATGGTTGTTAGGTCTGGATTGGACAAGATTTGATAGCGGAGCATAGGAAAATAGTCTTCCCAGCTCACCTTACTGGCCTGATCAAAAAGGGCAGCAGAAGGCATAAAGCGTTCTAAGAAATCTTTTTCTGATTGATGCTGACGCAGAGCTGTCGCCGAGGCAAAGTCCACATCCTTGTCCACTGAATGGTAACCCGCTCCCTGACGCTGAATCGGATGTAGCTTAATATTTCGTCCCGCAACCGCCTTGGCATAAGCTAGAGCTAGAACATGATTGGGCGTATTGCCTGAAAAATCAAGACCTGCAAATTCCTTCCACATGGCTTGGGTTTTCTGGGGATAAGAGAGGGAATCAGGCAAATTTTCCACAAAATTCTCCATCTCAGCACCCTGCTCTGTGTATAAGTCAGCGATTTTCTGGTAATCTAGAAATTCCTCCGTCCCAAAAACTAGGCTATCAATGCCCAATCGAGCCAAGATATCCACAGCCCCTTGGCCAAAGAAATCCGCCGCCTGAACACTGACTAAAAAGGGCAATTCCACTACCAGATCCGCTCCATTTCCCAGTGCCATCTGGGCTCTTGTCCACTTGTCCACGATAGCAGGCTCTCCACGCTGCATGAAATTCCCAGACATGGCAACGATTTTCAACCCCTCTGCTTGATCCAGCAGGTATTTGTGCCCATTATGAAAAGGATTGAACTCTGCGATAATACCTGTGATGGTCATGGTAATCTCCTACTTCTGCGCGACAAAAAACCAACGGGTGCTAGTTTCTGTTGGCTCCTTATCCTCAAAGTCCGCATAGAGTTTGAAAGACTTAAAACCAGCCTGTTCCAGCAAAATATCATAGGTCAAGACTTCGTATGTACGCTCCTCATGTACTTCATCGTGGCGACTAAAGTAACCGTCAGCCTCCTTGATAAAGAAAGTCAACTCATGGACGATGGAGTGAGGAGCTTCGTCATCATAGGTGTCCCAAAGCATGGCAAAATCTTCCGCATTTTCATGGTAGGAATAGCCTGGAAAAACTTCATCTGTCTGGTAGGTCGAATGCACATCAAAGATAAATACACCATCTTCGTTGAGGGCGTTATATACTTCCTTAAAGACGTCTCCTACCTCCACCTCATCCTGCATGTAGCAGATAGAGTCCGAGTAACACGTAACAAAGTCGTACTTACCAGCCCTGGATAAATCCAGCATATTGCCTTCGATAAAATCAATCTTTTGCTTGGCTGAAGTAGCTCTCTTCTCAGCAATCTTCAACATATCCTCGCTTAAATCAAGTCCAGTCACATCAAAACCTGCCTGAGAGAAGCGCACTGATTGAATTCCTGTACCACAAGCCAATTCCAAGAGTTTCTTTCTCTCCTTAGTTTTTGGCAAATGACGCAGAGAAAAATCAGTCCATTTGTCGTATAAACTGTCATCCATAACCGTATCGTAGACCGCCGCAAAAATTTCATAAGTTGCCATAATCATGATACCAAGAGCCTCCATGGCAAAAACCACTCGCCCTATACCTTTCCATCAATTTTCTAAAATAAGCAAAGAAACCCAGTTGACTGCAACTGAGTTCAATTAAAGACAAAGTCTTTTTAAGACTTTCCTTAGGTGATTTCGGACGTCTGCGACCTTCTTCGAAGTTCCAAGACTTAGTTTTGAGCCTAAGGTCTCAAAACTCCCGACTTCTTGAAACATTATCGTTTCAAGAAGTTTTATCACAACGGAAAGTCTCGGTAATTTCTCACTTCGCACTCATAAAACAAGAATAATCTCAATACATTGTCGAATTTTAAAGCAATTCCCAGCCGAAATTCAACTCATCTTCTATGCCAGGGTTTCAGATAAATCTACTGACTCTGCCTCATGCCATAGTTTTTCTAGATTATAATGGGCACGCATTTCTTCTGAAAAGACATGCACGACAACAGCACCGAGGTCTAGCAAAACCCAGCCTCCAGCTGCATCACCTTCGATATGGCTACCTTTAAAGCCTGCATCAGCTACTTTTTCACGGATGTTATCAGCGATAGCGTCCAACTGACGGCTGTTCATTGAGCTAGTGATGACAAAGTAGTCCGTCACACTAGTCAAATCTTGTACGTCAAGTGCGAGGATATCCTCCGCACGTTTCTCATCAGCCGCTTTCACGACTAGTTCTAGTAATTCTTTTTCGTTCATTTAGTCCTCTTTCTAGAAAATATGTTTGTAATCTAGGACATCTGCAAAGCGCCCCTCCCAAATGCCCTCATAAAATTCATTTATCGTTTCTGCTGGAATGTCTTTCCCATTAAACGTTGTGCAAGTTCCTTCTGGAATAATAAGCTGATAGCCATATTCAAAGGCAACCTTGACAGAGGTATCCACACAATATTCTGTCTGCATACCACATAAAACTAATTTTTCAATTCCCTGTTTATCCAAGTATTCTTTTAAACCAGTTTCTTTGAAAATACTGTTATACTTCTTCTGAAAGACCTTTTCATTAGGTTTTCGACTTAAAAGCTCAGATAACTGCCAATCTTCTGATGTTTGAGCTTCAGCGTTCTCAATATGTTGAACATAAATAATTTCGATATTCTTGCTTCTAGCCTGGTTTTGTAAATAAGAAATTTTGTCCAATAGACTATTTGTCTGAAAACCGGTTTCCACTAAAATATTCTGAACATCAATGATTATAAAAGCCGTTTTCATTTAGTCCTCTTTCAAATAGTGCACAAAGGCGTTATAGGTTTCAAGGGTTTGGGGATAGATGGGAAATCCCTGATGAGCTAGATGCTCTACGGTACGAGCTGTTTCGTAGGCCACCGCCTTATCAAGCGATAGACTTGCAATCTCACGCGCCTGGTCCACTCCCGGAAAGGCACGATTGTGCTCGATATAGTCTGCGACGTAGATGACCTTGTCTAAGTCTGTCATCTGACTAGCCCCGACTGTATGGATTTCAATGGCTCGCAGGATTTCTGGATCATGCAAATCCAAGTCTTCTTGAATCTTGTAAATTCCAACCATGCCATGCCAGACATTATTGCCCCAGTTTTTGAGATCAGAATCCAGCTGGTAACAGTCAATCAAGTCCAGAAATTCCTGATCTGACAACTTCTTAGCATAGTCATGAAGAAGGCCTGCTAGACCTGCTTTCTCGGCATCAACTCCAAATCGCTGAGCCAATTCTATGGCTGCACGCTCCACACCCAAGCAATGGGTTAAACGTTTTTCAGGTAGAAGCTCTGCCATTCTTTCCAACAAAGCCTCGCGAGAGCAGTTGATATAGTCTTGATAGGCCATCAGTAGAGCCCCTCCTTCTCGATGTAGTCTAGCACCGGCTGAGGTAGGAGAAAGTTTGGCTTCCGACCTTGGGCAAGGAAACCACGCACCATGCTGGACGAGATATCCATGAGAGGCACATCCACCCAGATAACAGGATAGGAAGTCCCTGCCTTGTAGCGTGGACGTTGAACCCCCACAAATTGAACCATGTCAACCAGCTCATCAATACGGTACCACTTAGGCAGATAATCCACCATATCCGCACCGATAATGAAGTAATAATCCGTATCTGGATGTTGCTCTGTCAAGATTTTCATGGTGTCGTAGGTGTAGGAAATCCCCTTACGCTCCAACTCTATGGTTTCAATGGCTAGGCCTTCAATCCCCTCAATCGCCAATTCAAGCATCTTGAGACGATGGTGCTCAGGGATGGTTTCTTTTTTGTCCACATGAGGAGGTTGGTATTCAGGCATGAGCAAAACCTGATCCAATCCCAACTGTTGCCGTACTTGGTCCGCAACGATCAGATGGGCATTGTGAACAGGGTTAAAATTCCCTCCTAAAACCCCGACTTGTTTGCGTTTTTTCTCCTTGATTTTCGGCTCCAACTCTACCTTGGTAAAGGGAGTCAATAATTCGATTGCCATAGGCTAGTCTCCTTTATTTCTCTGTAAAAACAGTTGTTGGGAGTATGGTGGTTAAATTTCTTTTACTTTTTTAGAAATCTTGCGATTTTCTTTCTTGCTGGATTGTTTAAACAAAATCAAGATGCGTCCAATTTTTTGGACTGTGTCCACACCAATTTCTTCTTCCAAGATTTCAGCTACTTCGTGGATATTTTCATCGGTGTTTTGTAAAAGAGTTACCTTGATCAATTCACGAGCGTCAAGAGCCTGACGGACGCTGGTTTTGATTTGATCGTTAAGGCCATTTTTACCGATTTGGATGATGGGTTTGAGGGTGTGTGCCTGACTGTTGAGGAAGGCACGTTGTTTTGATGTTAATGACATAATTTTCTTCCTTGTTTTTTGATAGTTATTTTAGGTGGTGAGGGACGGTCGGAACTAATTTTCCAAAGATCTCATCTTTGAAAAATGGATTTCCTGACCTCACAATTGAGCCTTGGTCTCAATTGTGCCCCTTGCCAATCTATCGATTGGCAAGACACCACGGCAATAACTATCTTTTTATGAGCTCACTTTGTTCGCTCAGTGGTTTCATTTTAAATAATTGCTTTTCGTGTAACGACGGCAACGCCTTCTGGTGCCCAGACGGCGACTTTGGCGGTGCCTGCTACGCGGATCCAGCCTAGACCTGAGATGACTAGGTCTGTCTTGTCCTTGATGTTAAATACATGCTGGACTAGTTTTGGGAAATCTTCTTTTTCCTTACTATTTGGTGGTGTCAGAAGTGTTCCAACGTGCTTTTCATAGAAAGCACTAGCGCCTTCTAGCTTGGTACGATGCAATTTAAGTTCATTGTCAAAGAAGGCTGTGAAACCTTGCTTTTCTCCTGATATAAAGTCAAAGCGTCCCAAACCGCCTAAAAACAGGGTTTGTTCAGGGTTAAGTTGATAGGTTTTGGGCTTGATTTCCTTTTTAGGGCTGACATACTTGAGGTTTTTAGCCGTCAAGTAGTGGGCCATCTGATGGCGGTGGATAATCCCTGGTGTATCGTAGATATAAGATCCGTCGTCAAGCGGAATCTCAATCTTGTCCAAGGTTGTCCCTGGGAAACGTGAAGTCGTGATGACATTCTGGTCACCTGTGATTTCTTGGATAATGGCATTGATAAGAGTTGACTTTCCAACGTTGGTCACACCGACCACGTATACATCACGGCCCTTACGGTAGTGTTCAATCTTGTCAATGACTTCCTTAATGGCATGCTTGTTTTGGGCTGAAGTCAGGACGACATCAACAGGACGAAGACCTTCTTCGTGGACACGCTCCATGAGCCACTGGCTAATCTTGCTCGGTTTAACTGACTTGGGCAGAATATCTTTTTTATTTCCCACTAAGAGGACATCATTGCCCGATACAAAACGGGGCAAGCCTGGGATGACAGAGCCATTAAAGTCAAAGATATCAATGACATTAACCACCAAAGCATCACTGTCTCCCACCTCGTGCAAGAGCTTGAGGAAATCATCGTCTGTCAACTGGACATCAGTAATTTCATTGTAATGGCGGAGACGGAAACAGCGTTGGCAATAAACTTCACCAGTCTCCAAACCTTTTTCAAGTGCCGACTGAGGAGTAAATCCAAGACCAGCCTTGTCTGTCGTCTGAATGGTTGCTCCACAACCAATACAGAGAATTTCTTCCATAGTTAAATTCCTTTTTTATATGTAATCGGTCCGTACTTTTCAGTGATTTTTCGCATGACACGGCGCTCGCGAGCTCGGTTAATCTGCGTTTTGATCGAGTCATGTTGGACCAAGGGTTTGACTAAAATCGAGCGAATGCCAGCACGGTGGGCTGCTCGAATATCGGTCATGAGCTGGTCGCCAACCATGACCACTTCACTTTTCTCATAGTGGAATTCCTTCATGGCACGATCAATCCCAAATGTGAAAGGCTTCAAGGCCCAATAAACGTAATCAATCCCAAATTTCTCAACTGCGCGTTGAACCCGTTTTTTGGTATTATTTGAGACTATGATGATGCGAATACCTGCGTCCCGAAGGTCATGTAGCCATTGCTTCATCTCTGGCGTCCCATCAGGGTTGTTCCAAGCAATGAGGGTATTGTCCAAGTCGACCAAAACAGCCTTGATTCCCTGCGCCTGCAGGCTTGGGACTGTCAGATCATAGACTGCTTCCACAGCAAAATCTGGCATGTAGTTTTCAATCGCCATTCTGGCTCCTTTTCTTTTTAATTTCTAGCAATTTTCTTTAAACATTGAGCTAAGACTGCCCATAAAATGAGACTAGCTATCAAAATATAAAACCAAGCATTTGGTTCATCTGTAAACGGTAAGGGAACATTCATTCCGAAAAATCCTGTAATAACCGCAAGGATAGCTAGCAAGACTGAGATAATTGTCAAAGTTGTCAAATTATCATTCAGATTATTATTTAGGATGTTGTTGTAAGAGGCTGAGAGTTGTTGCAAGACTTGAGATATTAAGTCTGTCATTGAAACCAACTGATGGGCTTCAATCATAGCATCGTCAAACTGCTCTCTTTCTACCTCATTAAGATTGCGATAAAGAGCATGCCCTTGAATGTGTTCCAAGAGGAGACGATTTTGTTTAGCAGCAGCTGTCAGGTAAACCATACCAGTTTCCAAGTCAGAGAGGGCAAAGAGGTTCTTCTTGGTCGTCCGCTGACGCAAGAGGCCATTGACCTCATCCTTACTCTTGTCCATCTGCTCGATGACAGGATAGTAGGCGTTGCTGATGATTTCCAGACTGGCAAAGAGAAACTTGTAAATCGAAAGCGTGTCATGACTCTCCAGATAACGGGTCATTTGTTCAATGATATAGGCGTTCTTGGTATTGCTAATAGTAATCAGGCGACGATGTTCCACAATAAAGGTCATGGGAAAGGCTTCGTAGTATTCCTTGTCTTTTTTCAAGTTCAAGACATTGTAGATAAAGGTTACAGTCCCATTTTCACGGTGATAATCCATGTGGGCTCGCTCATTCCTATCCAGTGCGTATTCAATGGTTTCCTTGTCCAAACCGTAGATTTCTGAAAGGTCTTCTAGTTTTTTCAACTTGTCCAAATCTAGGTTAATCCAGGTACAGCCATTGCCCAACTGTTTTTCTAAAAACATCTTCTCTCCTTTACCAAACTCTTTCTATTATACCATAAATCTGCTAAAATTTCAGGCCTGGTCTGTCCGAGAGAAATTGCTGACGACAGTGATATTGCGATTGGGAACGAAGTGTAGAACCTGGTCTTCTCCTCTGAGTTGTGTTGTTCGAATACCGACGCTGACAACCTTGCCCGATACAGTAATGGGGCCATTTGTCAAAACAACCTCATCTCCCACATCCAGTTGCCGTTCAAAGAGGATGAAAAAGCCATTGATAACATCAGACAGAAAGCCTTGGGCTCCCATCCCAATAGCTACCCCAGCGATCCCAGCTCCAGCCAGTAAACTAGAAACTGGCAAACCTAAAATCGACAAAATGCAGTAAAGTAAAAAGAAATAGAGGGTATAATTAAACACATTTTCTAACAGACGTGAGATGGTTTTCTGACGCCCGACATCGTGGTGAGACATTTTTAGAGAAGGTTTGACAATTCTCTGCACCATGGTATGAAGTAGTTTCTTAGCTATATAAAAGAGTAAAAATAAGAATAAAAGAGAAAGTAGCTTGGTCAAAATATTCTCGATAATCGCTGTAACATCAAGCTTATTGAGATAGGTTTGAATAAATTCTTGCATAGAAAACTCCTTTCATTTATTATACCATACTTTCATAAAGTGTCATTCTCCATAAATTTTCAAAAATAGACAGAAAATTCTTGATTTTGCTTCATATTTATACTATAATCATAAACATTACACAACAAAGGAGATTGTTATGAAAAAAATCATTCATGCTTGGAATAAGGCAAGCCTAATCAAACGTATCTTGATTGGCATGCTTATTGGAGGAACTCTAGGACTGACACTTCCTAACATTTCAGGAATTGGCCTGCTCGGAGATCTCTTTGTTGGTGGCCTCAAAGCCATCGCACCGATTCTGGTCTTTGCCCTCGTTGCCAATGCCCTTTCCCAACATCAAAAGGGACAAGATAGCAATATGAAAACGGTTATCTTCCTTTACTTGGTAGGAACCTTTGCCGCTGCCCTTATCGCTGTACTAGCAAGTTTCATCGCACCTGTTGAAATTACCCTAAATAGTGCTAATACCGATATTGCTCCACCAGATGGGATTGGACAAGTCCTCAGCAACCTCTTGCTCAAACTAGTTGACAATCCAGTCAATGCCCTCATTACTGCCAACTACATCGGTATTCTATCTTGGGCAGTTGTTTTCGGGATTGCCATGAGAGAGGCCAGCAAAAACAGTAAAGAATTGCTCAAAACTATGGCTGATGTGACTTCTAAGATTGTCGAATGGATCATTAACCTAGCTCCATTTGGAATTCTTGGTCTTGTCTTCAAAACCATCTCTGATAAGGGGATTGGAAGCCTAGCCAACTATGGAATCTTACTTGCCCTCCTGGTGACAACTATGTTCTTTGTGGCTCTAGTAGCCAATCCATTGATTGCCTTCCTCTTTATGAAGAGAAACCCTTATCCCCTCGTTTGGAAATCTTTGCGGGTCAGCGGTGTGACAGCCTTCTTCACTCGTAGTTCTGCGGCTAACATCCCTGTCAACATGAAACTTTGTCACGACCTCGGACTGGATCCAGATACCTATTCTGTTTCTATCCCACTTGGTTCTACTATCAACATGACCGGGGCAGCGATTACTATTAACGTTTTGACTCTTGCTGCAGTAAATACTCTTGGAATCCCTGTTGACTTTGCGACAGCCTTTGTCCTCAGTGTAGTAGCAGCTATTTCAGCCTGTGGTGCTTCTGGTATTGCCGGAGGTTCCCTCCTTCTTATCCCAGTTGCTTGTAGCCTTTTCGGTATTTCTAACGATATTGCCATGCAAGTTGTCGGAGTTGGTTTTGTGATTGGGGTCATCCAAGACTCATGTGAAACAGCCCTCAACTCGTCTACAGACGTCCTCTTTACTGCCGTTGCCGAATACGCAGCAGCCCGTAAAAAATAATCCATAAAGGCAAGCCTGCTCAGGTCTTGTCTTTTACGCTTTTATTCTAACTTATTAGGAAATTCTTATGTCTATTAGCCAACGTACGACCAAGCTCATCTTAGCTACCTGTTTTGCCTGTCTTCTTGCTTATTTTCTCAATCTCTCCTCAGCTGTCTCGGCTGGAATCATCGCCCTCTTAAGCCTATCTGATACACGTAGAAGTACTTTAAAACTGGCCCGCAATCGGCTCTTTTCCATGCTTCTAGCTCTGGATATTGGGGTTTTGGCTTTTCACTTGAGTGGATTTCATATCTGGAGCCTTGGCCTCTATCTGGCACTCTACGTTCCCCTAGCCTATAAGATGGGCTGGGAAATTGGCATCACACCAAGCACTGTTTTGGTCAGCCATCTCTTGGTGCAAGAGTCAACCTCTCCAGACCTTCTAGTCAATGAACTCCTTCTCTTTGCAATCGGTACAGGATTTGCTTTACTAGTCAATCTCTACATGCCTTCACGAGAAGAGAAAATCCAGCACTACCACTTGCTAGTCGAAGAAAAGTTAAAAGATATCCTCCAGCGCTTCAAATATTATTTATCCAGAGGGGACGGGCGTAATCGAGCACAGCTGGTGGAAGAATTGGACACCCTTTTAGAAGAAGCACTTAGACTGGTCTATTTAGATCACTCTGACCACCTCTTTCACCAGACCGACTACCATATCCACTACTTTGAGATGAGACAGCGACAAAGTCGTATCCTGCGAAACATGGCCCAGCAGATCAACACCTGTCACCTAGCTGCCAGTGAAAGCCTGATTTTGGCCCAACTCTTTTCAAAAATTGCAGGGCAACTGAGCCAGACCAATCCTGCTTCTGATTTACTAGATGAAATTGAACGTTATCTTGAAGTCTTCCGAAACCGCAGTCTGCCCAAGACAAGAGAAGAATTTGAAACCCGCGCCACCCTTCTCCAACTCCTGCGTGAATCCAAAACCTTCATCCAAGTAAAAGTTGATTTTTACCAAAAATATGGACAGTAAAAAAGAAAACTTCAGACCAATCACAAAAGGTGAGTAACTGAAGTTTTCTTTTATTTGTAAGTTATCACCATGAAGGTGAGTAATAGGCCAAATAAGCTATATAATTTAGCATCTTGTCCACGGGAAGTTGAAATAAGATGTGGCTGGGCAAAAACCCACTTCTAACTATCAAAAAAAACGAGCATTTCCGTAGTTAGAGATGCTCGTTTTCTTATGTCATGGTTTATAATTAAAATAAGAACAAAACA
>NZ_SPGF01000023.1 GCF_005844455.1 Streptococcus mitis
GCTTGGATGAACGAATTTTTACAGCAATTATCCGCCTATTATTCGGATGATTATCTGATTTTGGTCATGGATAATGCCACCTGGCACAAGTCTCAGGCTTTGGAGTTGCCAGAAAATATCACGTGTACATTTATTCCTCCCTACACTCCAGAAATGAATCCCATTGAGCAAGTTTGGGCAGAGATACGAAAGCGTGGATTCAAAAACAAGGCCTTCAAATCTTTAGAAGAAGTCATTTTGAAGTTAGAAACAGTGATTCAAAATTTGGAAACAGAATGCCTGAGGAAGATTGTTCACAGAAAACGAATTTGTCCAGAATAGATTTTCGATGAGTATAACTAAGAAAAATCGATTTACTTTAAAGGAAGAAATAGAATTGGTTGCTTATACTCAATGAAAATCAAAGAGCAAACTAGGAAGCTAGCCGCAGACAGTACTTGGGTACGGCAAGGCGAAGCTGACGTGGTTTGGATTTGATTTTCGAAGAGTATTCTTGCATTCACTTGTAATAAAGCCTAATAGATGGTAAAATAGACGAGTGAAAAAAAGACAAAACAAAGCAAAAAATAATCTACTGTGGCAGTATGGTCTAGGGATGACGATTTTGTTTGTGGTTATCAGTGCTTCCTTTCTGTATCTGGTGTTTCTGAGTATGAAACCCTATCAAACAGCTAAAAGTGAAGGAGAAAAATTAGCTCAGCAGTATGCAGGATTAGAGCAGGCTGATCAGGTTGATTTATACAATGGCTTGGAATCCTATTATAGCGTTCTTGGTCGTAATAAAAAACAAGAAGCACTTGCTGTCCTGATTGGAAAAGATGACCATAAGATCTACGTTTATCAGCTAAATCAAGGTGTTTCACAAGAAAAAGCAGAAGCGGTTTCTAAGGAAAAAGGAGCTGGCGAAATTGATAAGATTACTTTTGGTCGTTATCAAGATAAGCCAATCTGGGAAGTCAAGTCAGGTTCTGATTTTTATCTAGTAGATTTTGAAACAGGAGCATTGGTCAATAAGGAGGGCCTATGAAACTATCCAACCGTGTTTTAGAAATGGAAGAAAGTGTGACTCTGGCTAGTGATGCAAGAGCAAAGAAGTTAAAGGCTGAAGGAAAAGATGTACTTTTCTTAACTTTAGGTCAGCCCGATTTCCATACTCCCAAAAATATTCAAGATGCAGCTGTTGCAGCCATTCGAGATGGACGTGCTTCTTTCTATACGGTAGCTTCAGGTTTGCCTGAGTTAAAAGCAGCAGTCAATACCTATTTTGAGCGTTATTATGGTTATTCCGTAGCGGCCAACGAAGTCACATTTGCTACCGGTGCTAAGTTCTCACTCTATACTTTCTTTATGGCTGTGGTCAATCCAGGTGATGAAGTCATCATCCCAACCCCATATTGGGTCAGCTATGGAGATCAGGTCAAGATGGCAGAAGGTGTGCCAGTCTTTGTTCCTGCTAAGGAAGACAATCACTTTAAGGTGACCGTAGAGCAGTTGGAAGCAGCTCGCACAGACAAAACCAAGGTTTTGGTGCTAAATTCGCCATCTAATCCGACTGGTATGATTTACACTCGCGAGGAACTCTTGGCTATCGGAAATTGGGCAGTTGAACATGACATTCTCATCCTAGCAGATGATATTTATGGTCGTTTGGTCTATAACGGGAATGAGTTCGTACCAATCTCTAGTCTATCAGAAGCCATTCGCAAGCAAAACATTGTCATTAACGGTGTATCAAAAGCTTATGCCATGACAGGTTGGCGGGTAGGTTATGCAGTGGGTGATCCAGAAATCATTGCTGCTATGAGCAAATTGACAGGTCAAACAACTTCTAACCTAACTGCTGTTTCACAATATGCAGCTATCGAAGCCCTAACTGGACCGCAAGATTCTGTGGAAGTTATGCGTCAAGCATTTGAAGAACGTCTCAATACCATCTATCCACTCTTGTGTGAAGTCCCTGGTTTTGAAGTTGTCAAACCGCAAGGAGCCTTCTATCTCTTTCCAAATGTCAAAAAAGCTATGGAGATGAAAGGTTATAGCGATGTAACAGCATTTACAACGGCTATTCTTGAAGAAGTTGGTCTGGCCTTGGTAACAGGAGCAGGCTTTGGAGCGCCAGAAAATGTGCGCCTCAGCTATGCGACAGACCTAGATACGCTTAAAGAAGCAGTTAGTCGCTTGAAAACATTTATGGGTAGTGAGAATGATTGATCATTTTGAAATTAAGGTAAAAGATTTACAAATTTCAGAAGGATTCTATAAGAGATTTCTCGCTCCTTTAGGATATGAATTGGCTTTTAGGACTAGTTCTCTAATCAGTTTTCTTGCCCCAAATAGCCCTCATCCTGGTGGTGATTTTTGGCTGGCTCAGGGGACACAAGATCCTATTCACTTTGCTTTCTTAGCAGAAAATAAGGAAGAGGTTCAAGCTTGTGATGAGGCTGGCTTAGAGGCAGGTGGGCGAGACAATGGGGCTCCTGGTTATCGCAGTGAGCATCCGATTTACTATGCTGCTTTTATGATTGACCCAGATGGGAACAATATAGAAGTGGTTTGCCATAAAGAATAAAAAAGAAAAGGAAAAACAATGACAAAACGTGTAACGATTATTGATGTGAAAGACTATGTTGGTCAGGAAGTGACGATTGGCGCTTGGGTTGCCAACAAATCAGGAAAAGGGAAAATCGCCTTCTTGCAATTGCGTGATGGAACAGCCTTCTTCCAAGGTGTGGCCTTTAAACCAAACTTTGTAGAAAAATTTGGTGAAGAAGTAGGACTTGAAAAGTTTGATGTTATCAAACGCTTGAGCCAAGAAACTTCTGTTTATGTGACTGGTATTGTCAAAGAGGACGAACGTTCTAAGTTTGGCTATGAGTTGGATATTACAGACATCGAAGTGATCGGTGAATCTCAAGACTACCCAATCACACCAAAAGAACACGGAACAGACTTCTTGATGGACAACCGTCACTTGTGGCTCCGTTCTCGTAAGCAAGTAGCGGTGATGCAAATTCGTAACGCTATCATCTATGCAACATATGAGTTCTTTGACAAGAACGGCTTCATGAAGTTTGATAGCCCAATTCTTTCAGGAAATGCAGCAGAAGATTCAACAGAACTCTTTGAAACAGACTACTTCGGAACGCCAGCTTACTTGAGCCAATCAGGTCAGCTTTACCTTGAAGCAGGTGCTATGGCTCTTGGTCGTGTCTTTGACTTTGGTCCAGTATTCCGTGCTGAAAAATCAAAAACGCGCCGTCACTTGACTGAGTTCTGGATGATGGACGCAGAGTACTCATACTTGACACACGATGAATCACTTGACTTGCAAGAAGCTTATGTAAAAGCTCTTCTTCAAGGTGTTCTTGACCGTGCGCCTCAAGCCTTGGAAACCTTGGAGCGTGATACAGAGCTCTTGAAACGTTATATTGCAGAGCCCTTCAAACGCATAACATACGATCAAGCTATTGACCTCTTGCAAGAACATGAAAATGATGAAGATGCTGATTACGAGCATTTGGAACATGGAGATGACTTTGGTTCACCACACGAAACGTGGATCTCAAACCACTTTGGTGTGCCAACATTTGTCATGAACTATCCAGCAGCCATCAAAGCCTTCTACATGAAACCAGTTCCTGGAAATCCAGAGCGCGTGTTTTGTGCAGACTTGCTTGCCCCAGAAGGCTACGGAGAAATCATCGGTGGATCTATGCGTGAGGAAGACTACGATGCCCTTGTTGCTAAGATGGATGAACTTGGCATGGATCGTACAGAGTATGAATTCTACCTTGACCTTCGTAAATACGGTACAGTCCCACACGGAGGATTTGGTATCGGTATCGAACGTATGGTAACTTTCGCAGCAGGAACAAAACACATCCGTGAAGCTATCCCATTCCCACGTATGTTGCACCGTATCAAACCATAAGAACAGGAAAACGCCCATGTGGCGTTTTTTCGAATTCCAGAGTTTTTACTTGCGTAAAAAATTGTTTTCTAGTATAATAGTTTATTGTGAGCGAACCTCACTTACCCCTTGCAAAGTCTTGGGGTCATTAGACCAAAAGGAGGAACATATCAATGGCTAAATACGAAATTCTTTATATCATTCGTCCAAACATTGAAGAAGAAGCTAAAAACGCTTTGGTAGCACGTTTTGACTCTATTTTGACTGACAACGGTGCAACTGTTGTTGAATCAAAATCTTGGGAAAAACGTCGTCTTGCGTACGAAATCAAAGATTTCCGTGAAGGACTTTACCACATCGTTAACGTTGAAGCAAACGACGACGCAGCTCTTAAAGAGTTTGACCGTCTTTCAAAAATCAACGCTGACATTCTTCGTCACATGATCGTCAAAACTGACGCGTAAGAAGGTAAACTATGATTAACAATGTTGTACTTGTAGGGCGTATGACACGTGACGCTGAGTTGCGTTATACCCCATCAAATGTAGCAGTTGCGACTTTTACTCTTGCAGTAAACCGTACATTTAAGAGTCAAAATGGCGAACGTGAGGCTGATTTTATCAATGTCGTTATGTGGCGCCAACAGGCTGAAAATCTTGCTAACTGGGCTAAAAAAGGCTCACTTATCGGGGTGACAGGTCGTATCCAGACTCGTAGTTACGATAACCAGCAAGGACAACGTGTCTACGTGACAGAGGTCGTGGCTGAGAATTTCCAAATGTTGGAAAGCCGTAGTGTGCGTGAGGGTCACACAGGTGGAGCTTATTCTGCACCAAGTTCAAACTATTCAGCGCCTACAAATTCAGTACCAGACTTTTCACGTGATGAAAATCCATTTGGAGCAACAAATCCATTGGATATTTCAGATGATGATTTACCATTCTAATGGACAATTAAAATTATAAAGGAGAAAAAACATGGCTCAACAACGTCGTGGCGGATTCAAACGCCGTAAAAAAGTTGATTACATCGCAGCAAACAAAATTGAATATGTTGATTACAAAGATACTGAGCTTCTTAGCCGTTTCGTTTCAGAACGTGGGAAAATCCTTCCTCGTCGTGTAACAGGAACTTCAGCTAAAAACCAACGTAAAGTAACAACAGCTATCAAACGCGCTCGCGTAATGGCTTTGATGCCTTTCGTAAACGAAGATTAAAAAAGAGGTCCGGGTGGACCTCTTTTTCAGACCCCGACGGGTCTTTTTTTCACGAGCTTTGAAATGAGAGAGCGAGTTTGGGTCCAGTGGACCTTTTTTTCATGAGTTCTAGAATGAGAAGTCGAGTTGAATTTGGATGGATTTTTTTTATAAATATTGATTTTCTTCTCATCAAAGGACTTACAATAAAAACTGGAAGCTTTTTGAAAATAGGGGATTTCTCTACTTTATGGTATAATGGAAAGAGTTAGATTGAAAGAGGTAGTGAGATGGATGCGAAATTAAGATACAAGGCAAAAAAAATCAAGATTGTCTTTTTTGATATTGATGATACCTTGCGAAATTCCAAGACTGGTTTTATTCCGTCTTCAATCCCAGCTGTTTTTAAGCAATTACGTGAGAAGGGAATCTTGACAGGTATTGCTTCTGGACGGGGGATTTTTGGTGTTGTACCAGAGATTCGTGAACTCAAGCCGGACTTTTTTGTGACCTTGAATGGGGCCTACATCGAAGATAAAAAAGGTCAGGTTATTTATCAACATCAGATTGAGAAGTCAGATGTTGAGGAGTATATTTCTTGGGCCAAGCAAGAAGGAATTGAGTATGGCTTGGTTGGGAGTCATGATGCCAAGTTGTCGACTCGCACCGATATGATTAGTGAAGCTATCAATCCAATTTATCCCGACTTAGATGTAGATCCAGATTTCCATAAAAAAGAAGATATCTATCAGATGTGGACTTTTGAAGACAAGGGAGATGACTTGCACTTGCCTGATAGTCTCTCAGACAAACTTCGCATGGTTCGTTGGCATCAACATTCGTCTGATATTGTGCCGATTTCAGGCTCCAAAGCGACGGGTGTGGAAAAGGTTGTGGAACACCTTGGCTTGAAATCAGAGAACGTCATGGTTTTTGGAGATGGACTCAACGACTTGGAACTCTTTGATTATGCTGGAATCAGCGTTGCAATGGGAATTTCTCATGATAAAATCAAAGAAAAAGCAGATTATATAACAAAAACACTAGAAGAAGATGGCATTTTTGATGCCTTAGAAGGATTTGATATGGTAGAAAAAGAATTGCATTTCCCACAAGTAGATATTGAAATAGTAGAAGGTCCTATCGCGACTATTAAGACCAATCACGGAGACTTGCGTATTAAGCTCTTCCCTGAACATGCTCCTAAAACTGTGGCTAACTTTGTTGCACTTTCAAAAGATGGCTACTATGATGGAGTTATTTTCCACCGTATTATCAAAGATTTTATGATTCAAGGTGGAGACCCAACTGGAACTGGTATGGGTGGCGAGTCAATCTACGGCGAATCATTTGAGGATGAATTCTCAGAAGAACTTTACAATATCCGTGGTGCCCTTTCCATGGCCAATGCTGGTCCAAATACCAACGGCAGCCAGTTCTTTATCGTGCAAAATCAACATTTGCCTTATTCTAAAAAAGAAATTGCTCGTGGAGGTTGGCCAGAACCGATTGCGGAAATCTATGCCAACCAAGGTGGAACCCCTCACTTAGACCACCGTCATACTGTTTTTGGTCAGCTAGCTGATGAAGCTTCTTACGTTGTCTTGGATGCCATTGCTTCTGTTAAGACAGGGGCTATGGACAAGCCAGTTGAAGATGTTGTGATTGAAACAATTGAAATCGAGGACTAAGATGAAAATCGGTGATAAGCTAAAGGGGCGTATTACAGGGATTCAGCCCTACGGTGCCTTTGTTGAGTTAGAGACGGGTGATACGGGGCTGATTCACATTTCAGAGATTCGAACAGGATTTATTGAAAATATTCATGAAGCCTTGAAAGTCGATGAAGATGTTCAGGTTCAGGTAGTGGATTTAGATGAATTTACAGGGAAAGCTAGTCTTTCTATCCGCACTTTGGAGGAAGAAAAGCACCAGTTTCCTAGACGGAGACGCTTTTCAAGCGACCGCTTTAACTACGGCTTTGCGCCTCTCAAAAGAATGATGCCAATTTGGACCAAGGAAGCCCTTCAACATTTGAAGAAGCAGAAGAATTAGTTAGAAATCTATATTCTTTGTGATGTTAATATAAGTTTGCTATAATAAGACCATGGAAGAAGAACAATTATTAAAATCAGGAGAGCGAATTAACCAGCTCTTTTCGACAGATATCAAAATCATTCAAAATAGAGAGGTTTTTAGCTATTCGGTGGATAGTGTTCTCTTGTCACGCTTTCCACGTTTTCCTAAGAAGGGATTGATTGTGGATTTCTGCGCTGGAAATGGAGCAGTGGGGCTTTTTGCTAGCACTCGTACTCAAGCACAGATATTGGCTGTTGAGATTCAGGAGCGTTTGGCGGATATGGCTGAACGCTCTGTCCGTTTGAATGGATTAGAGGAGCAAATGCAGGTCATCTGCGATGATTTGAAAAATATGCCTGCTCACATTCAGGGAAGTAAGGTAGATATGATTTTGTGTAATCCGCCCTATTTCAAGGTGGATTCTCATTCCAACTTAAACGAGAGTGAACATTATCTCTTGGCGCGCCACGAAATCACGACCAATTTGGAAGAAATCTGTCGCAGTGCCCAGAGTATTCTCAAGTCTAATGGGCGCTTGGCCATGGTTCATCGTCCTGACCGACTCTTGGATATCTTGGACATGTTGCAACGGCATAATCTAGCTCCCAAGCGCCTGCAGTTTGTTTATCCAAAGAGGGAAAAGGAAGCCAATATGCTCTTGATTGAAGCTATCAAGGATGGCTCGACAAGTGGTTTTAAGGTTTTACCACCTTTGATTGTCCACAATGATGATGGTTCCTATACGCCCGAACTTGAAGAGATTTATTATGGATCATAAGGCTTATATGTATGTGCTGGAGTGCCGTGACGGGTCCTACTATACAGGCTATACGACTGATGTGAGAAGACGCCTTGCTGCCCACAATAGTGGGAAGGGAGCTAAATATACACGAGCCCGCTTACCAGTCAAACTCATCTATGCTCAAGGTTTTGCCAGTAAGGAAGAAGCCATGTCGGCGGAAGCCTTGCTCAAGCGTAAGAAGCGACCGCAAAAGGAAATATTTTTATCTGAAAATCAAGATAGAAATTTACTCATACTCAATAAAAATCAAAGAGAAAACTAGGAAGCTAGCCGTAGGTTGCTCAAAGCACTGCTTTGAGGTTGTAGATAAGACTGACGAAGTCAGTCACATATATAATCCAAGGCGAAGCTGACGTGGTTTGAATTTGATTTTCGAAGAGTATCAGTTATTTTGAAGAATCGTGAGGAGCCCTTTGACTCCTCTTACTTTTGTCAAAAAGCGAAAAAAATGCTACAATAAAGAGAATAAACAAAATGAGGTATTATCATGTCTAAGATTCTAGTATTTGGTCACCAAAATCCAGACTCAGATGCCATCGGGTCATCTGTAGCCTTTGCCTACCTTGCAAAAGAAGCTTATGGTTTGGATACGGAAGCTGTTGCCCTTGGAACTCCAAATGAAGAAACAGCCTTTGTCTTGAACTATTTTGGTGTGGAAGCACCGCGTGTTATCACTTCTGCTAAAGCAGAAGGTGCAGAGCAAGTTATCTTGACTGACCACAATGAATTCCAACAATCTGTATCAGATATCGCTGAAGTAGAAGTTTACGGTGTTGTAGACCACCACCGTGTGGCTAACTTTGAGACTGCAAGCCCACTTTACATGCGTTTGGAGCCAGTTGGGTCAGCTTCTTCAATCGTTTACCGTATGTTCAAAGAACATGGTGTGGCTGTTCCTAAAGAGATTGCTGGTTTGATGCTTTCAGGTTTGATTTCAGATACTCTTCTTTTGAAATCACCAACAACACACCCAACAGATAAAGTCATTGCTCCAGAATTGGCTGAATTGGCTGGTGTAAATTTGGAAGAATATGGTCTCGCAATGCTAAAAGCTGGTACCAACTTGGCTAGCAAATCTGCTGAAGAATTGATTGACATCGATGCTAAGACTTTTGAATTGAACGGAAATAATGTTCGTGTTGCCCAAGTAAACACAGTTGACATCGCTGAAGTTTTGGAACGCCAAGCAGAAATTGAAGCTGCAATGCAAGCTGCCAACACAGCAAACGGCTACTCTGACTTTGTCTTGATGATTACAGATATCGTCAACTCTAACTCAGAAATTCTAGCACTCGGTGCTAACATGGATAAGGTCGAAGCGGCTTTCAACTTTAAACTTGAAAACAATCACGCTTTCCTTGCTGGTGCTGTTTCACGTAAGAAACAAGTGGTACCTCAATTGACTGAAAGCTTTAATGCTTAAGATTTTGGGTGTCAGTTCAAATTAGGAGAGGCTAGTTTGCCTTATATCGAAAGGGGTTTCGGCTCCTTTTTTTCTAGGAGAGAAAGATGTTAGAAAATGGTGATTTGATTTTTGTGAAGGACCTTTCAGATATGGGGCAGGCCATCCAGACTTCCACAGGCAACTATAGCCATGTTGCCATTTATTTGGATGGGATGATTTACCATGCTAGTGGAGAATTTGGTGTTGTCTGTCAAGAACCAGCAGACTTCTTTGAACCCAATCACTTGTACGACCTCTATGTTTACCCAGAAATGGATATCCAGTCGGTGAAGGAGAGAGCTTGTAAGCATCTTGGAGCTCCCTACAATGCTTCTTTCTATCCAGATGGAGCTGGTTTTTACTGTTCTCAGTATATGGCAGAAGTCTTACCGATTTTTGAAACTATTCCCATGAAATTTGGAGATGGGGAGCAGGAGATTAGTGGTTTTTGGAGGGAGTATTATAGAGAACTAGGTTTGCCTGTTCCTCTAAACCAAGCTGGGACCAATCCTAGTCAGTTGGTAGCATCGCCTCTGTTAGAATGTAAAGAAAGGAATCTTCATGATTCAGATTTTTAATCCCTCTCGTTTGACGAGACAGCCATTTTTTGGAGAATTGATCCGCTATCTGGACCAGCATGATGATGTGATTCTACGGGAAATCAAGGTTCAATTTCCAGAAGTAGCCGTTGATAAATTCATGGAAGAGTATATAAAGGCTGGTTTGATTCTACGTGAAAATAAGCGTTATTACCTTAATCTTCCTATGTTTGAGTCCCTTGATAGTCTCGAACTGGATCAAGAGATTTTTGTCAGAGAAGATAGTCCAGTCTATCAAGCCTTGTCGGAGCAGCGTTTTGAGACAGAATTGCGCAATCAAACCAATGCAGCTATTTTAGTTGAAAAGACGGACTTTGCGAGATCAAAAATGACCCTGTCCAATTATTTCTACAAGGTCAAATATCAGTATCCTTTGACAGAAAAACAGCAGGAACTTTATGACATTTTGGGAGATGTCAATCCTGAGTATGCTCTCAAATATATGACGACTTTTTTGTTGAAATTTCTCAAAAAAGACCAGCTGATGCAGAAACGCCGTGATATCTTTGTGGACAGTTTGGTCGTCCTAGGTTATATTGTCCAAAATGAAGATGGCAAGTATGAGTTGGCTATCGATTTTGATAAGGAAAGATTAACTTTCTACTTGGTGTGAAATCTTGTTTTTGAGCACATTGTTTGACTTTACTTAGCATTCAGTATAAACTATATGTAACCGATAACACTTATCGGAATAAACCTAAAGGAGACAATCATATGTCACTTGAAAACAAATTGGAACAAGCAACAGGCGCTATCAAAGAAGGATTTGGTAAGGTTACTGGGGATAGTAAGACTGAAGCAGAAGGCGCTGTAGAAAAGACAGTTGCTAAGGCAAAAGAAGTAGTTGAAGATGCGAAAGGTGCTGTAGAAGGTGCCGTTGAAGGTTTGAAAAACGCTTTTAAATAAAAATAGAAAAAATCAAGGGTTTCGTTTCCCTTGATTTTTTTACGAGACTTATAAATAATTTTCTGCGACAGCTGCATCTCCTGGATAGGCTTCTTTCTTGCCTTGGACGATTTGGTAGCAATCAGCTCCCTTGCCAGCGATAATAACTGCATCTAATTCTTGGCTTGTGATAGCCATAGCTGCCTTGATTGCTTCTTGGCGATCCGCAATCTTTTCAACAGGATGGCTAATATAGCTACTGATTTCATCCGCAATGGCCATTGGATCTTCATAGTTGGGGTCATCAGCAGTCAGAAAGACTTGAATCTCAGGGTGTTGATTAAGTAGAAGTCCAAAGTCCTTACGACGGCTTTCTCCCTTGTTTCCTGTCGAACCCAGAACCAGTGCAATCTTTCCAGTTTGATGAGTCTCTACAACATTGATGAGTTTTTTTAGACTGTCCCCATTGTGCGCATAGTCGATGAAGACCTTGGCACCATTTTTCTGGCTGAGGACTTCCATACGACCAGGAACGCGGGTTGCAGCGATTCCTTTTTTGATGTCCTCAAGACTTGCTCCCAGACGGAGACAAGCGAGTCCAGCAGCAACGGCATTTTCTTGGTTGAAGTGACCAATCAGTTGGATATTATAGTCTCCAGCGAGTTTACCCGTAGCTGAAAAGCTAAAGGCTTTGGAATTCTCGATTTGGTTACTTGATTGGCTACCATAGAAATCATGGTCTTGATTTGCCACTTGTTCTTTCAAGACTGAGAAGTGGTCCATGTCACTGTTAATGATGACTGCTCGGCTATTTTCCATCAAGAGACGCTTGTGGTAGAAGTAGTCTTCAAAGCTAGGGTGTTCAATAGGGCCAATATGGTCTGGACTGATATTGAGGAAAACTCCTACATCAAAGGTTAGACCATAGACGCGTTTGACCAGATAGGCTTGACTAGATACCTCCATGATGAGGTGGGTGCGGTCATTTTGCACAGCTTGATTCATCATGTCAAAGAGGTCAATGCTCTCAGGAGTTGTCAATGCAGACTTAAAGAAAGTTTTGCCGTCTAGAGTTGTATTCATGGTCGACAACATAGCAGGTCGGTGACCTTGAGATAAAATGTTATAGGCGAAATAGGCTGCCGTTGTCTTACCCTTGGTTCCAGTAAAGGCAAGGAGTTTAAGTTTTTTCTGTGGATTGCCATAAAACTCCATGGCAATCAAACTCATGGCTTTCTTGATATCACTGACGATAATGGTAGGAATACCAACCTCATAGTCCTTTTCAGCCACATAATAACCGAGTCCTTGAGAGATGGCTGAAAGTAGAAATTCCTTTTTAAAGGCAGCACCTTTGACGAAAAAGAGGCTCTTTTCTTTAGCCTTGCGACTGTCATAGCAGATGGTGTCAAATACGACATGGCTGTAGTTGTAGTGGTAGTGTCCTTGGTCGATAATCTCGCGGAAGAGACCATCTTTCTTTAATATATATAATACGGTTTCAATCTTTATCATACTTTCTATTGTAAACCGAAAGTCGCAAATTTACAAGTAACAAGGAAAAGTTTATAATGGAAGATAAGGAGTTTTTCCTAGTTATCAAAATTGAATGAGGAATCTATGTCGCACGAAAACAATCACCAGCAGGCCCAGATGTTACGGGGGACTGCTTGGTTAACGGCTAGTAACTTTATCAGTCGCCTACTCGGGGCTATTTACATTATCCCTTGGTACATCTGGATGGGGTCTTATGCAGCTACGGCCAATGGTCTCTTTACCATGGGCTATAATATTTATGCTTGGTTCTTGCTGGTGTCAACAGCAGGTATTCCAGTTGCGGTGGCCAAGCAAGTTGCCAAGTATAATACCATGCGAGAAGAAGAGCATAGCTTTGCCCTGATTCGGAGCTTTTTAGGATTTATGACAGGACTAGGCCTCGTTTTTGCCCTAATCTTGTATGTCTTTGCTCCTTGGCTAGCAGACTTATCTGGCGTGGGCAAAGACTTAATCCCAATCATGCAGAGCTTGGCTTGGGCGGTCTTGATTTTCCCATCTATGAGTGTTATCCGAGGTTTCTTCCAAGGGATGAATAATCTCAAACCTTATGCCATGAGCCAAATCGCTGAGCAGGTCATTCGTGTTATCTGGATGCTTTTAGCAACTTTTATCATTATGAAGCTCGGTTCAGGAGATTATCTAGCAGCGGTTACCCAATCCACCTTTGCTGCCTTTGTCGGCATGGTAGCCAGTTTTGCAGTCTTGATTTATTTCCTTGCTCAAGAAGGTTTACTCAAAAGAGTCTTTGAAACAGGGGATAAGATTAATAGTAAGCGTCTTTTAGCCGATACCATTAAAGAAGCCATTCCTTTCATCCTGACAGGGTCTGCTATCCAGCTTTTCCAAATCTTGGATCAGATGACCTTTATCAATAGTATGAGCTGGTTTACCAACTACAGCAACGAGGACTTGGTTGTCATGTTTTCTTATTTCTCAGCCAATCCTAATAAAATTACTATGATTTTGATTTCTGTTGGGGTTTCGATTGGGAGTGTCGGTTTGCCGCTTTTGACTGAAAACTATGTCAAGGGGGACTTGAAGGCGGCTTCTCGTCTGGTTCAGGACAGCATCACCATGCTTTTCTTATTCCTGCTACCAGCAACGGTTGGAGTGGTCATGGTAGGAGAACCTCTTTATACGGTTTTCTATGGCAAGCCAGATAGTTTGGCTATGGGCTTGTTTGTCTTTGCAGTTTTGCAGTCTACTATTTTAGGTCTGTACATGGTCTTGTCTCCTATGCTTCAGGCCATGTTCCGAAACCGCAAGGCAGTTCTTTACTTTGTCTATGGTTCTATTGCTAAGATCGTCTTGCAATTGCCAACCATTGCCATTTTTCACAGCTACGGTCCCTTGATCTCAACGACTATCGGCTTGATTATTCCGAATGTCCTGATGTACCGAGACATTTGCCAGGTAACGGGTGCTCGTCGAAAGATAATCTTGAAACGGACTATCTTGATTACCATCTTAACCCTTGTCATGTTCATACTAGTTGGCTTCTTGCAGTGGATTTTAGGATTTGTCTTCCAACCAAGTGGACGTTTGTGGAGTTTCCTATATGTAGCCCTTGTCGGTGCTATGGGTGGAGGTGTTTATGGAGTTATGAGTCTCCGTACCCGCTTGTTGGATAAGGTGATTGGAAAAGCTCAAGCAGATCGCTTACGAATCAAATTAAAGTTAACTTAAAAACATTTATAAATAAAAGGGATAATTTGAACATTTCTATCATGAAATGCTTGAATTATTCTCTTTTTTACTAATCTGTAGAATAATATCTAAAATTTGTAGATAGAAATTTTATTTTTTTAAAAAAAGACCAAAAAACTATTGACTAAATAAAACTCGAGTTGTATAATAAGACAAATATTTAAAACAGGAGGTTCTGGAAATGAAAAAGTCTAAGGCCAAGTATGCAACGCTTGCAGGTGTCGTGTTAAGTGCAGGTATTTTGTTAAGTGCCTGTGGAAATTCTAGCACAGGGTCAAAAACATATAACTATGTTTACTCAAGCGACCCATCTAGTTTGAATTATCTAGCAGAAAACCGTGCAACAACCAATGATATTGTGACTAATCTAGTAGATGGTCTCATGGAAAATGACCAGTATGGGAACTATGTTCCATCATTGGCAGAGGATTGGAGTGTTTCTCAAGACGGTTTAACCTATACCTACAAACTTCGTAAGGACATTAAGTGGTATACTGCAGATGGGGAAGAATATGCTCCTGTAACTGCTCAAGACTTTGTGACAGGTTTGAAATATGCGGCTGATAAAAAATCCGAAGCCTTGTACTTGGTGCAAGAATCCGTTGCAGGTTTGGATGACTATATTAACGGTAAAACAACAGACTTTTCAACTGTCGGAGTCAAGGCTCTTGATGACCAAACTGTTCAATATACCTTGACACGACCAGAATCTTATTGGAATTCTAAAACAACTTCAACCATTCTCTTCCCAGTTAATGCAGATTTCTTGAAATCAAAAGGAGATGATTTTGGCAAGGTAGACCCATCTAGCATTTTGTACAATGGACCTTTCTTGATGAAATCTTTTGTTTCAAAATCGGTTATCGAATACAAGAAAAATCCTAACTACTGGGATGCTAAAAATGTCTTTGTAGATGATGTGAAATTGGCCTATTATGATGGTAGTGACCAAGATGCACTGGCTCGTAACTATGTTGAGGGAGCCTATAGCTATGCTTGTCTCTATCCAAATAGTTCAAGTTTCGAAGGAATTAAAGAAAAGAATAAGGATAATATCATCTATAGCATGCAAGATGCTACTTCTTACTTCTTAAACTTTAACTTAGATAGAAAATCTTATAAATTCACTTCCAAGACAAGTGATGCTGAGAAGAAATCGACTCAAGAAGCGGTTCTTAACAAAAACTTCCGTCAAGCCATTAATTTTGCCTATGACCGTACAGCCTACGGGGCTCAATCTCAGGGAGAAGATGGTGCAACTAAGATTTTGCGTAACTTGGTTGTTCCTCCAAACTTCGTAAGTATCAACGGAAAAGACTTTGGTGAAGTAGTAGCCTCTAAGATGGTGAATTATGGTAAAGAATGGCAAGGAATCAACTTTGCGGATGCCCAAGATCCATACTACAATGCTGAAAAAGCCAAGGCTAAATTTGCAGAGGCTAAGAAAGAACTCCAAGCTAAGGGAGTTCAATTCCCTATCCACTTAGATAAAACTGTAGATTTGACAAATAAGGCAGAAATTCAAGGAATCAATTCCATGAAGCAATCAATAGAATCTGTCTTAGGTGCAGATAATGTTGTGATTGATGTTCATCAACTTTCTACAGAGGACTATGAAAGTTCAGGTTATCTTGCTCAAACTGCAGCTCAGAAGGATTATGATCTTTACAACGGTGGTTGGAGTCCAGACTATCAAGATCCTTCAACCTATCTTGACGTCTTTAACGTTAATTCTGGTGGTTTGATGCAAAATCTAGGTATAGAGCCTGGTGAAGCCAATGATAAAGCCAAGGCTGTTGGACTGGATGTCTACACTCAAATGTTGGAAGAAGCTAATAAGGAGCAAGATCCAGCTAAACGTTATGAAAAATATGCTGATGCCCAAGCTTGGTTGGTGGATAGCTCTCTAGCAATTCCAAATGTTTCACTAGGCGGAACACCAACATTGAGAAAAATTGTTCCTTTCTCAACACCATATTCATTGGCTGGTAATAAAGGGGTTGAATCATATAAATACCTCAAATTACAAGATAAGACAGTTACAAAAGACGAATATGAAAAAGCCAAAGAAAAATGGTTGAAAGAAAAAGAAGAATCCAATAAAAAAGCCCAAGAAGAGTTGGCAAAACATGTCAAATAAGGATTTTTCAAGAAAAACGATGGTTTCAAAAGAAACTGTCGTTTTTCGTTTTTTAATAGAATGATGTCGAATTTTGGAAGGAAAAATATCACATTTTTTTATTTGTCTATTGGAATTATGTTATAATGAATATAACAAAAACGTGAGAAACTATTTTCGAAAATCTACCCAGTGTTGATTGAGGTCTAGGGTAATGTTATAGGAGGGATGCCATCTGCTGAAAAAGTAAGATAAAACGCAATAATTGATAAGTTCTTCTTTATGTGAAGAGTTTTTATATGCCTGTTTACTAATCGTTATGGAGGTAACATCATGGGCGCTATTATGGAGTTTGCAACAGAAAAACAGATTGCATCATTTCTTTCAACTTGTCGCATTGAAGGACAAAAGAATTTTCTGATGGCTTTCAAGAAAAAGACATGGTTGAAATCCTTTATTGATTTTTTCATTATAGGAGGTAGTTACTATGTTCAGTCGAGTGTGAAGCCTAAGATTCTGGCATTCACACCTAAGGGAATCTACTTGATGGACATCAGTGATGTAACAGAAAATCATTCTAATCAAGTCGTAGAGATGCCTTGGAATCAAGTCAAAGATTTTACTTATAAGATAGTCTTGAATACAGTTAGGCTGAACTGGCACTATCAAAATGAAGACTATATTTTTTCTGTGGATGTCGGTCAGATTAGTCAGCATGTAGGTCAGTATCAATTTAACAAAGACCATTATGACTATTTATCCCAACAGGATTTCTTTCAGTCTAAGTAAGCCCTAGCAATCATTTTAAACAAAGAATCTGGAATGTTTTCTGGATTCTTTTTAGCTTTACTAGCTAGTACTCAATGAAAATCAAAGAGCAAACTAGGAAGCTAGCCGCAGGTTGCTCAAAACACTGTTTTGAGGTTGTAGATAAGACTGACGAAGTCAGTCACATATATACGGTAAGGCGACGCTGACGTGGTTTGAAGAGATTTTCGAAGAGTATAAGTCTATAGTTTGAAACTATAACTAGCTCTTGAAAAGAAGAAAATGAGTTGATGAAAATAAGTGGTACAATAGTTACTATAGATTTGGAGGAATTGTATGAGCAAGGAATTACACATTAACACAATTTTGGCCCAGGCGGGCATTAAATCAGATGAAGCGACAGGAGCTTTGGTGACACCGCTTCATTTTTCAACGACCTATCAGCATCCAGAGTTTGGTCAGTCTACTGGTTTTGACTATACGCGTACTAAAAACCCAACTCGCAGTAAGGCTGAAGAAGTCTTGGCGGCTATTGAGTCAGCAGACTATGCGCTAGCGACTAGCTCAGGGATGTCAGCTATTGTACTGGCCTTTAGTGTCTTCCCAGTAGGAAGTAAGGTTTTGGCTGTCCGTGACCTTTACGGTGGTTCTTTCCGCTGGTTCAATCAAGTGGAGCAGGAAGGCCGTTTCCATTTTACCTATGCCAATACAGAAGAAGAGTTGATTGCCGAGCTGGAAAATGATGTGGATGTTCTCTATATCGAAACCCCAACCAACCCCTTGATGTTGGAATTTGATATTGAAAAACTAGCAAAATTGGCTCATGCTAAGGGTGCCAAAGTGGTGGTGGACAATACCTTCTATAGCCCTATCTACCAACGTCCGATTGAAGATGGAGCAGATATCGTTCTCCATTCAGCAACCAAGTATCTAGCAGGCCACAATGATGTCTTGGCTGGTGTGGTTGTGACCAATAGTTTAGAACTATACGAAAAGCTTTTCTACAATCTCAATACGACAGGGGCAGTCTTGTCTCCATTTGACAGTTATCAATTGATTCGTGGTCTCAAGACCTTGTCTCTTCGTATGGAGCGCTCAACAGACAATGCTCAAGAAGTGGTTGCCTTTTTGAAGAATTCTCCAGTAGTTAAGGAAGTTCTCTACACTGGTCGTGGGGGCATGATTTCCTTTAAGGTAGCGGATGAAACACGCATTCCTCATATTTTGAACAGTCTCAAGGTCTTCTCTTTTGCGGAAAGTTTGGGTGGGGTAGAAAGTCTCATTACTTATCCAACGACGCAAACTCATGCTGATATTCCAGCAGAAGTGCGCCATTCTTATGGTTTGACAGATGACCTCTTGCGCTTGTCTATTGGTATTGAGGATGCTAGAGATTTGATTGCAGATTTGCGCCAAGCCTTGGAAGGATAAGCCAAAGATGGGAAAATATGATTTTACAAGCCTGCCCAATCGTTTAGGGCACCATACCTATAAATGGAAAGAAGCAGAAACGGATAGTGAAGTCCTGCCAGCTTGGATAGCGGATATGGACTTTGTGGTCTTGCCTGAAATCCGTCAAGCCGTGCAAACTTATGCGGATCAACTGGTTTATGGTTATACCTATGCCAGTGAAGAGTTAATTAAGGAAGTTCAAAAGTGGGAAGCCACACAACACGGTTACCACTTTGACAAAGAGGCCCTTGTCTTTATCGAGGGTGTGGTACCAGCCATCTCAACAGCTATTCAAGCTTTCGCAAAAGAAGGCGAAGCGGTTCTGATTAACACACCTGTCTATCCACCCTTTGCTCGCAGTGTCAAGTTGAACAACCGTAGATTGATTACCAATTCTTTGGTGGAAAAGGATGGTCTGTTTGAGATTGACTTTGACCGACTTGAAAAGGATTTGGTGGAAGAGGAGGTCAAACTCTATATTCTCTGCAATCCTCACAATCCTGGTGGACGTGTGTGGGAAAAAGAAGTCTTGGAGAAGATTGGTCAACTCTGCCAAAAACACGGTGTTTTCTTGGTTTCGGATGAGATTCACCAAGATTTGGCCCTCTTTGGTCACAAGCATTATTCCTTCAATACCATCAATCCTGATTTTAAAGAATTTGCGATCGTCTTGAGCAGTGCCACTAAAACTTTTAATATTGCTGGGACAAAAAATTCCTATGCAGTCATTGAAAATCCTAAGTTGAGACTGGCTTACCAGAAACGCCAGTTGGCCAATAACCAGCATGAAATTTCAGGCTTGGGTTATTTGGCGACAGAAGCTGCCTATCGATACGGTAAAGATTGGTTAGAGGAACTCAAGCAAGTCTTTGAAGACCATATTAATTATGTGGTGGATTTATTTGGAAAAGAGACTAAAATCAAGGTTATGAAACCGCAAGGAACCTACTTGATTTGGCTTGATTTTTCAGCCTATGACCTGACTGATGAAAAATTACAAGAGCTTTTGAGAAATGAAGCCAAGGTTATCCTCAACCGTGGTTTGGATTTTGGAGAGGAAGGAAGTCTCCATGCCCGTCTCAATGTAGCTATGCCTAAATCTCTGCTGCAAGAAGTTTGTCAGCGGGTTGTGACGACTTTTGCCAAACTTTAAAAATCCAGCCTTCTAGGAGAAAAGTCTTCCTAGGAGGCTATTTTCGTAGGGAATATGGTATAATGAAAAGATAAGGTACAGGTAAAAATATGGCTAAATTGATTCCGGGGAAAATCCGTATCGAAGGCGTTGCCCTTTATGAAACTGGTAAAGTTGATATCATCAAGGAAAAGAATAATCGGCTCTACGCTCGCGTTGCAGAAGAAGAACTGCGCTATAGTTTAGAGGATGATTTGGTTTTTTGTGCTTGCGATTTTTTCCAAAAGAGGGGCTACTGTGTGCATTTGGCGGCTCTGGAGCATTTTCTAAAAAATGATGAGCGTGGTCAGGAAGTCTTGCAGAGTCTAGAAGAAGATCATGAAGAAAAAGAGGCCGTTGAAACCAAGGTGACCTTGGGTGGCAAATTTTTGGAACGAATCTTGTCTCCAAAATCAGACCGAGCCTATGAGTTATCGGCTGTAGGACAGGTGGAAGCAGGAACCAATCATATCTTGTGGACCCTGAGAATCGGGCAAGTCAATAGTCAAAAATACTATGTCATTCGGGATATTCTACTCTTTTTAAAAGTTGTCGAGCAGAGAAAGTCGTATATGATTGGCAAGGTCTATGAGGAATCCTTGTCTTGGGAATCCTTTGATGAGGCCAGTCAAGAACTTTTGACTTTCTTGCGGGGACTAACGGAGGAAGGACTAGCTCCAGACCTCTTTTTCCAAAATCAAGGCCGTCATCTCTTTTTCCCTCGGACCTTTTTTGAGCAGGGTGTGAATTTATTGATGACCTTGCCCCATTTTCAATTTGACCACCAAGTGGATAGTTACCAAAACCTGCTGTTTCAGGATATGCATGCTGATGCCAATCTCTTTGCCTTTACAGTAAAAGCATACTCGGATTATTTTGAAATGGAAATCAGTGAGAGTCCAAGGGTCAATGTCTTTTATCAGGGAGCTGTGCTGTTTCATAAAGGACAGGTTTATTTTCTAACAGACCAGCAGATGCGTCTTCTCAAGGAAATCAAAGCGTTGCCCTTGGATCAACATGGAAAGAAATACCTGCAATTTGATAGCAGTGACCGCGATAAGTTGGCTTCCTGTCTCACTCTTTTTAGCCAAATGGGGACCGTCTCAGCTCCAGAACGATTACAAATCAAAACTTTTGCGCCCTCTTTTTACTTTGATAGGGAAGAGGATAATCGGATTCGTTTAGAAATTCAATTTGATTATGGAAATAGACAGGTATCTAGCAGACAAGAGCTAGAAGAATTACCATTTTCGAGTGATGCTGATTTAGAAGAAAGAGTTTTCCAAGTCTGTTTGGTTGCAGGTTTTGAAGCAGACTTTCAATCTTGGCGTCAGGCCTTAAAAGCAGAGTCTGTCTATTATTTCTTCCATGACATCATTCCAGTCTTTGAAAAACTCGGGCATGTTGACCTATCAGACAAGTTAGAAGAACTCTACAACCTAGCGAGCCCTCAAGTGCAGATTGCTTCCAAGGGAGGTCTCTTGGAAATCCAATTTGATTTTCAAGATATTGCCCAAGAGGAAATTGACCAAGCCATGCAGGCCTTGGTTAATAATCAAGATTTTTACATTGATTCGTCCAATCAAGTCTACTTTTTTGATGAAGAAACCAAGAAAATTCGCCAAAATTTACAGGAACTGGGGCAGTTTGAATTAAAAGATGGCTCCTTGCAGGCTCGAAAATCCTTGGCTTACAGTTTAGCTCATCTTTTTGAAGGGCGTGACCGTGTTTCTTTTTCACAAGAATTCCAGAATCTGGCCCAGGATTTGACGCATCCAGAGGATTTTCCTCGACAGGCAACTCAGGTTAAGGCTGATTTACGAGATTATCAGGAAAAGGGAATCGGCTGGCTGCAAATGCTCCATCATTATGGTTTTGGTGGGATTTTGGCTGATGATATGGGATTGGGGAAAACCCTCCAGACCATTGCTTTTTTGACCAGCCAAGTGACAAAAGAAAGTCGAGTCTTGATTTTAGCTCCGTCGGGTTTGATTTACAACTGGGCAGATGAGTTTAAGAAATTTGCCCCACAGTTGGATGTGGCTGTTGTTCATGGTTTGAAAGCTAGTCGTGAGGAGATTCTTGCCGAGAGCCATCAAATCTATGTGACTAGCTATGCCACCTTCCGTCAGGACAGTGAGCTTTATCAAGGGATGGCCTTTGACTTCCTTTTCTTAGATGAAGCTCAGGTCATGAAAAATGCCCAGACAAAGATTGCCCAGACCTTGAGACAATTTGTGGTGCCGTTGGTCTTTGCCTTGTCAGGAACTCCTATTGAAAATCATCTGGGTGAGTTGTGGTCTATTTTCCAAATCGTCATGCCAGGACTCCTGCCAAGTAAGAAAGAATTTATGAAATTGCCAGCCGAGCGTGTGGCTCAGTTTATCAAGCCTTTCGTCATGCGGCGCAAGAAAGAAGAAGTTCTGACTGAATTGCCAGACTTGATTGAAGTGGTTTATAAGAATGAACTGGAAGACCAGCAAAAGGCTATTTACCTAGCCCAGTTGCAACAGATGAGGGACCGTCTGGCGCAAGTGTCAGATCAGGAATTTCAGCGAAGTCGAGTGGAAATCTTATCTGGTTTGATGCGCTTGCGCCAAATCTGTGATACGCCTGCCCTCTTTATGGAGGATTATCAGAGTGCCAGTGGTAAACTGGATAGTCTTCGAGACTTGCTGGTACAGGTGGCAGACGGCGGACACCGTGTCTTGATTTTCTCGCAGTTCAAGGGGATGTTAGAGAAAATTGAACAAGAACTGCCAGACTTGGGCTTGACATCCTTTAAAATTACGGGTTCAACCCCAGCCAAAGAAAGACAGGACATGACCAAGGCCTTTAATCAAGGAGAAAGAGATGCCTTTCTGATTTCTCTTAAGGCTGGTGGTGTCGGTCTGAACCTGACAGGTGCTGATACGGTTATCTTGGTTGACCTTTGGTGGAATCCTGCGGTGGAAGCGCAAGCCATCGGCCGTGCCCATCGGATGGGGCAGGAAGAAACGGTTGAGGTCTATCGCTTGGTAACCAAGGGAACCATTGAAGAAAAAATTCAGGAACTCCAAGAACAAAAGAAACATCTGGTGTCACAAGTATTGGACGGAACAGAGTCACGTGGCAATCTGACCCTAGCAGAAATTAGAGAAATTTTGGGAATTTCTGAAGCCAGCACTTGAAAAATCAAGACAATACGCTATAATGAAGTGTTGAAAGGAAATAGAAAATGAAACAAGAACGATTTCCATTGGTGTCAGATGACGAGGTCATGTTGACTGAAATGCCAGTCATGAACTTGTACGATGAGTCTGATCTGATCAGTAATATCAAGGGTGAGTATCGAGATAAAAATTATTTAGAATGGGCTCCTATTACTGAAGAAAAACCAGTCAAACCGATTGAAAAGCAAGTAGAGAAACCTAAAAAGGCTCCTTTAGGAGTTAAAAAAGAAGGAAAGAGCTATGCGGAGGTGGCGCGTGAAGAAGCGCGTGCAGACTTGAAAAAGAAACGCTCTGCTAACTATCTAACTCAGGATTTCAGCCGTGCGAGACGTCATTCTCAATCTGGCCTTGTTAGACAGGGCAATCAACCGACAGCGCCTTTCCAAAAGGAAAATCCTGGTGAATTGGTGAAGTTTAGCAAAAAATTGACCCAGTCTCATTATATCTTGGCGGAAGAAGTTCATTCTATCCCTACCAAGAATGAAGAAGTGTCAGCACCTGCTCCAAAGAAAAACAACTATGATTTTCTAAAGAAGAGCCAAATCTACAATAAAAAAAGTAAACAAACAGAACAAGAACGTCGGGTTGCCCAAGAGTTAAATCTGACCAGAATTACAGAATAGGGGAGAAAACATGTCAAAGACATATCATTTTATCGGAATTAAGGGATCAGGTATGAGTGCCTTGGCCTTGATGTTGCACCAAATGGGGCACAAGGTGCAGGGATCAGATGTTGAAAAGTACTATTTTACTCAACGCGGTCTTGAGCAGGCAGGAATTACCATTCTTCCTTTTGATGAAAAGAATCTAGACGGTGATATGGAAATTATCGCTGGAAATGCCTTTCGTCCAGATAACAACGTCGAAATTGCCTATGCAGAACAAAATGGTATCAGCTACAAACGTTACCATGAATTTCTAGGTAGCTTTATGCGCGACTTTGTCAGCATGGGAGTTGCTGGAGCGCACGGAAAAACTTCAACTACAGGTATGTTATCTCATGTCTTGTCTCATATCACGGATACTAGCTTCTTGATTGGAGACGGGACAGGTCGTGGTTCGGCCAATGCCAAATATTTTGTCTTTGAATCTGACGAATATGAGCGCCATTTCATGCCTTACCACCCAGAATACTCTATTATCACCAACATTGACTTTGACCATCCAGACTATTTCACAAGTCTCGAGGATGTTTTCAACGCTTTTAACGACTATGCTAAACAAATTACCAAAGGTCTTTTTGTCTATGGTGAAGATGCAGAATTGCGTAAAATTACGTCTGATGCACCAATTTATTATTATGGTTTTGAAGCAGAAGGTAATGACTTTGTAGCTAGTGAGCTTCTTCGTTCAACAACTGGTTCAACCTTCACAGTTCACTTCCGTGGACAAGAATTGGGTCAATTCCACATCCCAACCTTTGGTCGTCACAATATCATGAATGCGACAGCCGTTATTGGTCTTCTTTACACAGCAGGATTTGATTTGAACTTGGTGCGTGAGCACTTGAAAACATTTGCTGGTGTTAAGCGTCGTTTCACTGAGAAAATTGTCAATGACACAGTGATTATCGATGACTTTGCCCACCATCCAACAGAAATCATTGCGACCTTGGATGCTGCTCGTCAGAAATATCCAAGGAAGGAAATTGTTGCAGTCTTCCAACCGCATACTTTTACAAGAACAATCGCTTTGTTGGACGAATTTGCCTACGCTTTGAACCAAGCGGATGCAGTTTACCTAGCGCAAATTTATGGATCTGCTCGTGAAGTAGACCATGGTGATGTTAAGGTAGAAGACCTAGCCAATAAAATCAACAAAAAACATCAAGTGATCACTGTTGAAAATGTTTCTCCGCTCCTAGACCATGACAATGCTGTCTACGTCTTTATGGGAGCAGGAGATATCCAAACCTATGAATACTCATTTGAGCGTCTCTTGTCTAACTTGACAAGCAATGTTCAATAGGATGTTCCCATGGAAATTCCAATTAAAATCATTCAGGCAAGTAAGTCTGATTTGGTTGAGATAGAGGCAATTCAAACTTCGTCTTTTCCAGCTGAAAAACAGCAACCTTCCCATATTTTAGAAGAAAGTATCCGTAAGTGTGCGGATACCTTTCTTCTAGCTAGGAATGAAAATCAGCTTTTGGGCTATGTTCTAGGCGGTCCACAGCCGCACAATGCGCAGTGTCTAAAAATACACTCTTTAGTCATCGAGGCTGACCATCAAAGACAGGGCTTGGGAACGCTTCTTCTTGCGGCCTTGAAAGAGGTGGCAGTTGAGCTGGATTACAAAGGGATTCGTTTGGAGAGTCCTGATGAGCTGCTTTCCTATTTTGAAATGAACGGTTTTATTGATGAAGAAACTTCCCTTTATGCAACTAGTCAGGGTTTTAGTATGATTTGGTTTAATCCCTTTTATTTGGAGGTACAATGAAGATCAGACAAGCAAAATTAGAAGATTTGGATCGGATTGTCGAAATCGAACTAGAAAATTTCTCGGTTGAAGAAGCCATTCCTCACTCTGTTTTTGAAGCGCATTTGCGAGAAATCCAGACCTCTTTTCTGGTTGCAGAAAAAGCAGGTAGAATCATGGGTTATATAGAAGGACCAGTTGGACCGCACCGCCATCTGCAAGACCAGTCTTTTACAGAGGAGATAGAAGACTATAGTCATGAATCGGGTGGCTATATCTCTGTGACCTGTCTGTCTATTGCCAAGGAAGCACAGGGCCTCGGACTGGGTAAGAAATTGCTAACAGCCTTGAAAGAACTGGCTCTTGAAGATGAGAGAGAAGGCATTAACCTAACCTGTCATGACTATCTCATCGCTTACTATGAAAAACACGGATTTGTTAATGAAGGCCAGTCCCAGTCAACCTTTGCAGGGGAAACCTGGTATGATATGGTCTGGGAAGCTAAAAAATAGGCAAGACAAGGCATCATAGGTTGCTTTTCCTAGACTTTTAAGATATAATATTATGTATTGTCAACGAGGAGGAAAAACTTTTGAGTGAAAAGTCAAGAGAAGAAGAAAAATTAAGCTTTAAAGAGCAGATTTTACGAGATTTAGAACGAGTTAAAAAACATGAAGAAGATCAGGAGGAAGTTAATTTAGCTTCAATAAAACCCCAACTTTCTTCTAAAAATGACCAGTCGATAGAAGAGCTAATGGAAGATTCTCTATCAGCTGTAGAGGAGATTATGAGAAAAGCTCCTACTGCGCCTACTCACCCAAGTCAAGATTTACCAACTTCTCCAGCAGATGAGATTCAAAGAGAAACTCCTGCTGCCCCAACCCATCCAAGTCAAGATGTGCCTTCTTCTCCAGCAGAAGAAAATGGATCAAGACCAGGACCAGGTCCTGTTAGACCTCACAAAGTTGAAAGAGAATATAATGAAACCCCAACAAGGGTAGCTGTTTCCTATAAGACAGCAGAGAAAAAAGAAGAACAAGCACGTCCAGAAACACCGACGCCTGCTAAAGAAACAGTGGATATCATCAGCGATACACCACGTCGTAGCCGTAGAGAAGGAGCGAAACCCGTTAAGCCTAAGAAAGAGAAAAAATCTGGCTTCAAGGCCTTCTTCATTTCTCTACTGATTTTCCTTGCCTTGATTTCAACAGGTGCTTACTTCGGTTATCACTATGTTCAGTCATCTTTACAGCCTGTGGATGCTTCATCTAAGCAATATGTGACAGTGCAAATCCCAGAAGGAGCTAATGTTCAAACAATTGGTTCAACTCTTGAAAAGTCTGGTTTGATTAAACATGGAGTGATTTTTGCTTTTTATGCGAAATATAAAAATTATTCAGATTTGAAGTCTGGCTATTACAATTTGCAAAAGAGTATGAGCACAGAAGATATCATCCATGAATTGCAAAAAGGTGGAACAGCTGAAGCTCAAGAACCTGTCCTTGCGACTTTGACAATTCCAGAAGGTTATACGATTGATCAAATGGCACAAGCTGTAGGTCAATTGCAAGGTGACTTCAAAGAGCCTTTGACAGCGGATGCCTTTCTGGCAAAAGTTCAAGATGAGAACTTTATTAGTCAAGAAGTTTCCAAATATTCTAGTCTACTTGAAAGCTTGCCTACAAAGGAAAGTGGCGTTCGTTACCGTTTGGAAGGATTCCTCTTCCCAGCTACATACTCTATCAAGGAAAGTACAACTATTGAAAGCTTGATTGATGAGATGTTGGCAGCTATGGACAAGACTTTGGCACCTCATTACAGTACGATTAAGTCTAAGAATTTGACGGTCAATGAATTGCTGACCATTGCTTCACTCGTAGAAAAAGAAGGAGCTAAGACTGACGATCGTAAGCTGATTGCAGGTGTGTTCTACAATCGCTTGAATCTTGGTATGCCACTTCAAAGCAATATTGCCATCTTGTATGCCCAAGGCAAACTTGGTCAGAAGATTAGTCTTGCCGACGATGCTGGAATCGATACATCGATTGATTCACCATACAATGTTTATACAAATCTAGGCCTCATGCCTGGTCCAGTAGATAGTCCAAGCTTGGATGCTATCGAGTCAAGTATCAATCAGACTAAGAGTGAGAACCTTTACTTTGTTGCAGATGTAACAGATGGTAAGGTCTACTATGCTAGCAATAAAGAAGAACATGATCGGAATGTTGCTGAACATGTCAACAGCAAATTAAACCAAACAAACTAAAATTATGTGATGCTTCACATAATTTTCTTTAGAAAATATCATAAGAAGAAAGTTGAGAAAAATGGCAGAAAAAACATATCCTATGACCCTTGAGGAAAAGGAAAAACTTGAAAAAGAATTAGAAGAATTAAAATTGGTCCGCCGACCAGAAGTGGTAGAACGCATTAAGATTGCTCGTTCATACGGTGACCTTTCAGAAAACAGTGAATACGAAGCAGCGAAGGATGAACAAGCCTTTGTTGAAGGACAAATCTCTAGCTTGGAAACAAAAATCCGTTATGCTGAAATCGTCAATAGCGACTCAGTTGCCCAAGACGAAGTAGCGATTGGTAAAACAGTTACTATCCAAGAAATTGGTGAGGACGAAGAAGAAGTTTATATTATCGTAGGTTCAGCCGGTGCGGATGCCTTTGCAGGTAAAGTCTCAAATGAAAGCCCAATTGGACAAGCCTTGATTGGTAAGAAAACAGGTGACACAGCAACTATTGAAACACCTGTTGGTAGCTATGATGTAAAAATCTTGAAGGTTGAAAAAACAGCCTAAAAACAGAAAAAAGGAGTGGGGAGGCAATGCGCTTCACTCACTCCTTTTTCCATTTTGCTACTCTTCGAAAATCAAATTCAAACCACGTCAGCGTTGCCTTGCCGTATGTATGTGTTACTGACTTCGTCAGTTCTATCTACAACCTCAAAACAGTGTTTTGAGCAGCCTGCGGCTAGCTTCCTAGTTTGCTCTTTGATTTTCATTGAGTATAAATTAAATTGAATTGGAGACGATATGAGTTCAAAGAAGAAAAAAAATAAGATGGAGCGTGGTCTAACCAATCGTCACGTGCAGGTTATGGCCATTGCAGGAACAATCGGAACAGGACTCTTTTTGGGAGCAGGTCGCTCTATCAGCCTAACAGGTCCTTCCATTGTACTGATTTATATGATTACTGGAGCTTTTATGTTCCTCATGATGCGTGCGGTTGGGGAAATGCTCTACCAAGACCCTGAGCAACATACCTTTATCAACTTTATCACGCGCCATTTGGGTAAGGGCTGGGGGTATTTTTCAGTCTGGTCTTACTGGCTATCCGTTGTTTTTATCGGTATGGCGGAAATCACAGCAATTTCTCACTATGTTCAGTTTTGGTTCCCTAGCTGGCCAAGTTGGATGATTGAGATTGGATTTTTGACTATTCTAGCCTTGGTCAACTTAATCGCGGTTAAGCTCTTTGGGGAAGTTGAGTTTTGGTTTGCTATGGTCAAGATTGTGGCTATTTTAGCCATGATTGCGACAGGAGTTTTTATGGTCTTGACAGGCTTTAAGACACCTCATGGAGTAGCAAGTTTGGCTAATATTGCTGACAATTTCTCCCTCTTCCCTAATGGTGGAGTGAACTTTGTCATGGCCTTCCAGATGGTGTTCTTTGCCTACCTCATGATTGAGTTTATCGGGGTAACGACTTCAGAAACAAAAAATCCACGCCAGGTTTTGCCAAAAGCCGTTAAGGAAATTCCTTTGCGTATCGCTTTTTTCTACGGTGGTGCCCTCTTAGCCATTATGGCTATCATTCCTTGGCGTGAGCTTGCCTCTGCTGATTCTCCCTTTGTTACAGTATTTGAGTTAGCAGGTGTCAAGTGGGCAGCAGCCTTGATTAACTTCGTCGTTTTGACCTCAGCAGCATCTGCCCTTAACTCAACCCTTTATTCAACAGGGCGCCATTTGTACCAGATTGCCCATGATTCGCCAAATCCATTCCTAAAAGCGATCAAGGCAGATACCCTTTCTCGCCATAATGTACCACAAAATGCCATCATTGCTTCAGCGGTTTTGATTGCCCTAGCAGCCTTTATCAATGTCTTGCCAGGTGTTTCGGATGCCTTTGCCTTGATTACGGCATCGTCATCAGGTGTCTATATCGCTATCTATATCTTGATTATGGTGGCTCACCTTAAATACCGCAAGTCATCAGACTTTATGGCGGATGGCTACCTCATGCCCCATTATCGTTTCTTAAATCCTTTAACTATGCTCTTTTTTGGCTTTGTCTTTGTAACCCTCTTTTTACAAGAGTCTACCTTTGTAGGAGCAATCGGATCAGCTATCTGGATTATCGGTTTTGGGATTTACAGCCAGTGGAAATTTAGAAAATAGATTTGAAGAGGTTGGGCAAAAACTAGCTTCTAAATAAAACCACACAGTGATTCCAGTCTTGAATATAATCAAGCTGAAAGAAACACTGTGTGGTTTTTGAATAGTGGATGTTTTAGAGGCTAGATTCTTGGCCAATTTGGTGAGATTCATGCTCATAAAGATGAATCCTATTTCTGTTGCGACAGCCTGTTTACCTCTGACATGCACTCTTCGCACGCCAAAAACACTCTTCAATCTACCAAAAACGGGTTCAACATCGATTTTCCGTTTGGCATAGATTCGAGAGCCTTCTTCACTATGTAATGTTTGCTTAAGGAGTTCCTTAAAGTAATTCCAAGTTGGATTATAATGGATTTGTTTCTGATTTCCACTATCTGTTTTAGCCAACTGTTCTAACTCAGGAGTGTCCTGAACTTTATCCGCCTCATAAATCTTGAAATCACGTCGAAAGCCATACTTATCAGTTCGACTAGAGTAGTTCTTAAAGGAATAGACTTGTTCGGTAACTACATCATCTCGTGGTTGATGATGCCACAAATCAACTCAGCTCTTAATTCAAACCGTTTT
>NZ_SPGF01000024.1 GCF_005844455.1 Streptococcus mitis
TGATTGTGGATGCAACAGAGGTAAAAATCAATCGTCCTAAAAAAATCAACTAGCCAATTATTCTGGTAAAAAGAAATGCCATACTATGAAGGCTCAAGCGATTGCCACAAGCCAAGGGAGAATTGTTTCTTTGGATATTGCGGTGAACTATTGCCACGATATGAAATTGTTCAAATGAGTCGCAGAAACATCGGACAAGCTGGTAAAATCTTGGCAGACAGTGGTTATCAAGGGATCATGAAGATGTATTCACAAGCGCAAACTCCGAGGAAATCAAGCAAACTTAAGCCACTAACTCTTGAAGATAAAGCCTATAACCATGTGCTATCTAAAGAGAGAATCAAGGTTGAGAATATTTTTGCCAAAGTAAAAACGTTTAAAATATTTTCAACAACCTATCGAAATCGACGCAAACGGTTTGGATTACGAATGAATTTGATTGCTGGCATTATCAACCGTGAACTAGGATTCTAGTTTCGCAGGAAGTCTAATAAATGATGTTGAAAATATACAGTGGAGAGATTGGCTAAAAAAGATGATAAAAGTACTTTTGTTTCTCGGAAGTATTTATATTTCTCGATGGTTTTCATAATTCTATCAATAAGAAGGGGAAGATTTTCAGAAGGAAAGAAAAAGAGAATGGTTCCAAGCAATTTCAAATCACTAATGTACCATGTATCCATAGGTTCAAGATAGTCCCAAATTTCTTCAGACAAATCTTTCAAGACGTGGTTGTTTTTGAATCCTTTAGTTCGTAACTCTGTGACAATTTTTGTATGACGATAGATATTTTGAATAGGAACATCGTGATGTGTCTTAAGATATTTTTGACATTTCTCAGTGAGTTCAACCATTTTTCTAGTATCTTGAAAAGTAGACGGATTTTGGCTCTCTACAATAATATCTCGCCTTTCACTAGGATGGTATTCGTTGCATATATACTTGAATTCTGCTAAACTCATATCAATTTGTTCAAGAAGAAATACCATGTTTTCAAAACTGGGAATAACTTTACCGTGTTCAATATTTGTTAGAGTTGTCCGATGTATGACTTGTCCACATACATCTTGTTGGGTCAATCCTTTTGACTTTCGAATTTCTTTAAAAATCTGTCCATAATCCCATTTCATATTGTTCCTCATAGGTAAATGTGAATATTTTCTACATTTATAAAAAACGTAGAAAAAGTTGGTGTTATTATATCAATAAGGAGGGAAAAAGTCATGGAAATACAAAATTCACTTAATTTTGTCATATATTGTAATGATTGGGAGTCTCTAATCCCATGGTTTGATATATGGTTTTGGGAGTGACTAATTAATGTGTTATTTATATTCTTTAGCCAAGTATTAATATACTTATTGTTATGCTTCTATTATAGTGAAACTTGAATATTTTATAAATAAGGAGGAGAGTATATGAAATATCATTTGTTAGAATAATATAAAATATATTTCTTAAACTGATTTGACAAGCTTTAAGTTTATGTGTATTTAGTATATTTTCCAAAAATTAACTTTCTTTTGGTAAAAATATTGTTTGTGTATTTGGCTTATAACTTATGTTTATTAGGAGGAGTAGTCATGAAAACTATCATTAAAATTTGTTTAACTTCTTTATCTGCCTTTTTACTTCTATTTGCTGGAAAAAATGTTTTTGCGGAATCTAATTCACATGGTAACTTAAACTCTTTGGAAGTTAGCGATAGAAGTTTTCGTAATGGAGAATTGTTGAAGAGTTATCTTGTAAAAGATAAAGATAGGATTTATTTTGATTATGATAAAGCGGTTCAAGATAAACAAGTGAAAGATGTAATTGACATGGGTTTATTGGTAGAGACAATAAGCGAAGACTATAGTTCAAATACGTTTACACCTGCTAAATATTTTAAGGCAGGATTGCCTGTTCACGGGAATTACTGTGGTCCTGGTTACAACGGGGAAGGATTTACTTTACCTGTGGTAGACGTTTTGGATCAAGGTTGCCAAAATCATGATAGATGTTACAAGTGGGGAGCTGGTATTGGAGCTAATTGTGAGTGTAATCGTCAGTTAGTCGATTTTATAAAAGTTAACAGACGTTGGATACCAGAAAGTTCCTTATGGGTTGCGGATGCTATCAGAGTTTATTTTGAAACGATTGGAGCTATAGGATGTTGAATCTAAAATCATTTATTACACGCTATTCTAAGGTCTATATTGGTTTAGTTCTGTTGATCTGGATTGCTTTCTTCTTTCTTCCTTGGGGCAGTCCGATTCTGGGGGGGGAAGATTGACCTCTTCAGCATACAGAAAGTCTTGCTAGTTTTTGGTGTTCTGTCTATTTTGATGGCCTTGCTGTCCAAGAAAGTCAGTCTCTTTGTTTTTGGATTGATCTGCTGTTTTTCTCTTTGGATTAATCTATTTATCCTATTTGCGATTTTGCCGATTTTTGGCAATTAAAGTATCATAAAAGTCAGAGAGGTTAGCTTGGAAACTAACCTCTTTTTCCTTTTCAAAATGAGGATTCTTCCTTGAAAATAATCAGTAATTGTGCTAAAATTAAAAGAACATTCTAAAATATTCGGAATTTAAAGTAAGGAAAAACATGGCTAATATTTTAAAAACAATTATCGAAAATGATAAAGGAGAAATCCGTCGTCTGGAAAAGATGGCTGACAAGGTTTTCAAATACGAAGACCAAATGGCTGCTTTGACTGATGACCAACTAAAAGCAAAAACAGTTGAATTTAAAGAACGTTATCAAAATGGAGAATCACTGGATTCATTGCTTTATGAAGCATTTGCAGTTGTCCGTGAGGGTGCCAAACGTGTTCTAGGACTTTTCCCATATAAGGTTCAGGTCATGGGGGGAATCGTTCTTCACCATGGTGACGTGCCAGAAATGCGTACAGGGGAAGGGAAAACCTTGACTGCGACCATGCCGGTATACCTCAATGCCCTTTCAGGCAAAGGGGTTCACGTAGTTACAGTCAATGAATACCTATCAGAGCGTGACGCGACTGAGATGGGTGAATTGTACTCTTGGCTTGGTTTGTCAGTAGGGATTAACTTGGCTGCCAAATCTCCAATGGAGAAAAAAGAAGCCTATGAGTGTGATATTACTTATTCAACCAACTCAGAAATCGGATTTGACTACCTTCGTGATAACATGGTCGTCCGCGCTGAAAACATGGTACAACGTCCGCTCAACTATGCCTTGGTCGATGAGGTTGACTCTATCTTGATTGACGAGGCGCGTACACCTTTGATCGTATCAGGTGCCAACGCGGTTGAAACCAGTCAGTTATACCACATGGCAGACCACTATGTAAAATCTTTGGACAAAGACGACTACATCATCGATGTGCAGTCTAAGACTATTGGTTTGTCAGATTCAGGGATTGACAAGGCTGAAAGCTACTTCAAGCTTGAAAATCTCTATGACATCGAAAACGTGGCTTTGACTCACTTTATCGATAATGCCCTTCGTGCTAACTACATCATGCTTCTCGATATTGACTATGTGGTGAGCGAAGAGCAAGAAATCCTGATTGTTGACCAATTTACAGGTCGTACCATGGAAGGTCGCCGTTATTCTGATGGATTGCACCAAGCCATTGAAGCAAAAGAAGGGGTGCCAATTCAGGATGAAACCAAGACATCTGCCTCAATCACTTACCAAAATCTTTTCCGTATGTACAAGAAATTGTCTGGTATGACGGGTACAGGTAAGACTGAGGAAGAAGAATTCCGTGAAATTTACAACATTCGTGTTATTCCAATCCCAACAAACCGTCCTGTTCAACGTATTGACCACTCAGACCTTCTTTATGCAAGTATCGAGGCTAAGTTTAAGGCGGTTGTCGAAGACGTTAAGGCTCGTTACCAAAAGGGTCAGCCTGTCTTGGTTGGTACAGTAGCGGTTGAAACTAGTGACTATATTTCTAAGAAATTGGTCGCAGCTGGCGTTCCTCACGAAGTCTTGAATGCCAAAAACCACTATAAAGAAGCTCAAATCATTATGAATGCTGGTCAACGTGGTGCTGTTACCATTGCGACTAACATGGCCGGTCGTGGTACTGACATCAAGCTTGGTGAAGGAGTTCGCGAATTGGGTGGACTTTGTGTGATTGGTACAGAACGCCATGAAAGCCGTCGTATCGATAACCAGCTTCGTGGACGTTCAGGTCGTCAAGGAGACCCAGGTGAGTCACAATTCTACCTCTCTCTTGAAGATGATTTGATGAAACGTTTTGGTTCTGAACGCTTGAAAGGAATCTTTGAACGCTTGAACATGTCTGAAGAGGCCATTGAGTCTCGTATGTTGACACGTCAGGTTGAAGCAGCGCAAAAACGTGTCGAAGGAAATAACTACGATACTCGTAAACAAGTCCTTCAATACGATGATGTCATGCGTGAACAACGTGAGATTATCTATGCTCAACGTTACGATGTCATCACTGCCAATCGTGACTTGGCACCTGAAATTCAGGCTATGATTAAACGCACGATTGGTCGTGTCGTTGATGGTCATGCGCGTTCAAAACAGGATGAAAAACTAGAGGCAATTTTGAACTTTGCTAAGTACAACTTGCTTCCAGAAGATTCGATTTCAATCGAAGACTTGTCAGGCTTGTCTGATAAGGCTATCAAGGAAGAGCTCTTCCAACGTGCCTTGCAAGTTTATGATAGTCAGGTTTCAAAACTACGTGATGAAGAAGCAGTCAAAGAATTCCAAAAAGTGTTGATTCTACGAGTGGTGGATAACAAGTGGACAGATCATATCGATGCCCTTGATCAATTGCGTAATGCGGTTGGACTTCGTGGCTATGCTCAGAACAACCCAGTTGTTGAGTATCAGGCAGAAGGTTTCCGTATGTTTAATGATATGATTGGTTCGATTGAGTTTGATGTGACACGTTTGATGATGAAAGCACAAATTCATGAACAAGAAAGACCACAAGCAGAACACCATATCAGTACAACAGCGACTCGCAATATCGCTGCCCACCAAGCAAATATGCTAGAAGATTTGGATTTGAGCCAGATTGGACGGAATGAACTTTGCCCATGTGGTTCTGGTAAGAAGTTTAAAAACTGTCACGGTAAAAGACAATAAAATGAGATAGTTTAGAGGCGGATACCTTGTGAAAAGTAAATTTTTACTTGGTATCCGTTTGATTTATAAGGAGATGAGTTATGGTATTTACAGCAAAAAGTCCTAAAATTAATATTGAAGAAGTTCGTGCCTTATCAAAACTAGAAGGCCAGGCTTTGGAGAGAAAATCACAGCGCGATCAAGAGCTAGAAGCCATTATACGTGGAGAAGATCAACGGATTCTCTTGGTAATAGGGCCATGCTCATCTGATAATGAAGAAGCTGTTCTTGAGTACGCTAAGCGTTTGGCAGCCTTGCAAGAAGAAGTAGCAGACCGTATCTTTATGGTTATGCGTGTTTATACAGCCAAACCCCGTACTAACGGAGATGGTTACAAGGGATTGATTCACCAGCCTAATGCGACAGAAGCGCCAAGCCTCATCAACGGAATCAAAGCTGTTCGCCATCTTCACTATCGTGTTATCACAGAAACAGGCATGACAACAGCTGATGAAATGCTTTATCCTGAAAATCTACCGCTTGTAGATGATTTGATTTCTTACATGGCGGTTGGTGCTCGTTCAGTTGAAGACCAGCAACACCGCTTTGTGGCAAGTGGGGCAGATTTTGCGACTGGGTTTAAAAATCCAACCTCTGGAAATCTCAATGTTATGTTTAATGGGATTTATGCTGCTCAAAACAAACAAAGCTTCCTTTTCCTAGGAAAAGAAGTGGAAACAACTGGGAACCCACTTTCGCACGCCATTCTTCGTGGAGCGATCAATGAGTATGGTAAGAATATTCCTAACTACTACTATGATAATTTGATGGATACCATTGCCCAGTATGAGAAAACGGGCTTGGAAAATCCTTTTATCATTGTGGACACCAATCATGACAACTCTGGTAAGCAACATATGGACCAAATTCGAATTGTCCGTCAGACCTTGATTAACCGTGATTGGAATGAAAAAATCAAGCAGTACGTTCGTGGCTTTATGATTGAGTCTTATCTCGAAGACGGCCGTCAAAACGAACCGGAAGTATTTGGCAAGTCTATCACAGACCCTTGCCTTGGCTGGGGAAATACGGAAGCCCTTGTCAGAGAAGTCTACCAAACGCTAGGAGAATAAGATGGCATTTATTGAAAAAGGTCAAGAAATCGATATTGAAGCAATCAAGGCAGAAGCTCAATTGTCTGCGGAAGCCTTGCGACTAAAGGAGCGCCGTGATAGAGAATTGGCAGACATCATTTCAGGAGAAGATGACCGTATCCTTTTGGTGATTGGTCCTTGTTCTTCTGACAATGAAGAAGCTGTCTTGGAATATGCCCGCCGTTTATCAGCCTTGCAAAAGAAGGTGGCAGACAAGATTTTCATGGTCATGCGTGTTTATACTGCTAAACCTCGCACCAACGGAGATGGGTATAAAGGTCTGGTTCACCAGCCAGATACTTCTAAGGCTCCAAGTTTGATTAACGGCTTGCAGGCTGTGCGCCAGTTACACTATCGCGTGATTACAGAGACTGGTTTGACAACGGCAGATGAGATGCTTTATCCGTCAAATCTGGTCTTGGTAGATGATTTAGTCAGCTACCATGCTGTGGGGGCTCGTTCTGTGGAAGACCAAGAGCACCGCTTTGTGGCCTCAGGGATTGATGCACCGGTAGGGATGAAAAATCCAACCTCTGGAAATTTGGGTGTCATGTTTAACGGTATCTATGCTGCTCAAAACAAACAAACTTTCCTCTTCCATGGCCAAGAAGTTGAGACTTCAGGAAATCCTTTGGCTCATGTCATCCTTCGTGGAGCAGTCAATGAATATGGAAAAAATGAGCCTAACTTTTACTATGAAACCTTGCTAAATGCCATTGAACGTTATGAGACAATGGGACTTGAAAATCCTTTTATCCTCATCGACACCAATCATGATAATTCAGGCAAGCAATATATGGAGCAGATTCGAATTGTTCGCCAGACCTTGCAGAATCGTGATTGGAATGAGAAAATCAAAAAGACGGTTCGAGGCTTTATGATTGAATCCTACCTAGCAGATGGTCGTCAAAACCAACCAGAGGTCTTTGGTTGCTCTATTACCGACCCTTGTCTAGGTTGGGAAAATACAGAGGCTTTGGTAGAAGAAATTTATGCTACCTTGACAAAATAAGTGAAAAGGATGGAGTTGGGGAATCTCAACTCCTTTTGATGAGAATGATAGTTGGACACGGAATTGATATCGAGGAATTAGCTTCGATAGAAAGAGCAGTTACACGACATGAAGGATTTGCTAAGCGCGTGCTGACAGCTAAGGAATTGGAGCGATTTGCCAGTCTCAAAGGGCGTCGGCAGATTGAATATTTAGCTGGTCGCTGGTCAGCTAAGGAGGCTTTTTCCAAGGCTATGGGAACGGGTATTGGCAAGCTCGGTTTTCAGGATTTAGAAGTCTTGAACAATGAACGCGGGGCGCCTTATTTTAGTCAGTCGCCATTTTCAGGAAAGATTTGGCTGTCGATCAGCCATACAGATCAGTTTGTGACAGCAAGTGTCATTTTGGAGGAAAATCATGAAAGCTAGTCCACATAGACCAACCAAGGCTCTGATTCATCTGGGAGCTATTCGACAAAACATTCAACAAATGGGAGCTCATATCCCTGAGGGAACGCTCAGATTTGCAGTAGTCAAGGCTAATGCTTATGGCCATGGGGCTGTTACCGTTGCGACAGCTATTCAAGATGATGTCGATGGTTTTTGCGTTTCGAATATTGATGAGGCCATTGAACTCAGACAGGCTGGACTCAGCAAGAAAATCCTTATTTTAGGAGTTTCTGACATCGAAGCTGTTGCTCTAGCTAAAGAATACGACATCACCTTGACAGTAGCTGGATTGGAGTGGATTCAAGCACTCTTAGTTAAGGAAGCAGACCTATCAGGTTTGACAGTCCATCTCAAGATTGACTCAGGGATGGGACGGATTGGATTTAGAGAGGCCGGTGAGGCTAATCAGGCTCAAGACTTGCTCCAACAACACGGTGTGCATGTTGAAGGAATTTTTACCCACTTTGCGACTGCAGATGAGGAATCAGATACCTACTTTAATGAGCAGTTAGAATGCTTTAAAGCTATTTTGGCAAGTATGAAGGAAGTTCCAGAGCTGGTTCATGCCAGCAACTCGGCAACGACCCTCTGGCATGCAGAGACTATTTTCAATGCGGTCCGTATGGGAGATGCCATGTATGGTCTTAACCCAAGTGGAGAGGTATTGGACTTGCCCTATGACTTGAAATCAGCCTTGACCTTGGAATCTGCCCTGGTTCATGTCAAGACAGTTTCAGCTGGAGCTTGCATGGGATATGGAGCAACCTATCAGGCGGATAGCGAGCAAGTCATTGCGACCGTGCCAATCGGCTATGCGGATGGATGGACGCGAGACATGCAGAATTTTTCTGTCTTGGTAGATGGGCAAGCATGCCCAATCGTCGGCAGGGTTTCTATGGACCAAATCACCATTCGTCTGCCTAAGCTTTATCCGCTGGGAACAAAAGTCACCCTGATCGGCACCAACGGTGACAAGGAAATCACAGCTACTCAGGTAGCTGCCTACCGTGGCACTATTAACTATGAGGTGGTCTGTCTTCTGAGCGATCGCATTCCGAGAGAATATTATTAAAAAGAAAGGAGTGGAGCATGAATCTACATCAACCCTTGCATGTCTTACCTGGTGTGGGACCAAAGTCAGCAGAGAAATACACCAAACTAGGAATTGAAAACTTGCAAGACCTCTTGCTCTACTTTCCTTTCCGTTACGAAGACTTCAAAACCAAGCAGGTGCTGGAGTTGGAAGACGGTGAAAAGGCGGTTCTGTCTGGTCAAGTTGTGACTCCTGCCAGTGTTCAGTATTATGGTTTCAAGCGCAATCGCCTGCGCTTTAGTCTCAAGCAGGGAGAAGTCGTTTTTGCGGTGAATTTCTTTAACCAGCCCTATCTGGCTGATAAGATAGAGTTGGGAGCTACCCTGGCTGTATTTGGAAAATGGGACCGCGCCAAGGCAAGTTTGACAGGGATGAAGGTTCTGGCTCAGGTAGAAGATGACCTCCAGCCTGTCTATCGTCTGGCTCAGGGAATCAGTCAGGCAGGGCTGGTCAAGGTCATTAAGACGGCCTTTGATCAGGGGTTGGACCTCTTGATAGAGGAAAATCTTCCCCAGTCTTTACTTGATAAATACAAACTCATGTCCCGTTGCCAGGCTGTCCGAGCTATGCATTTTCCTAAGGATTTGGCAGAATACAAGCAGGCACTTCGTCGTATCAAGTTTGAAGAACTTTTTTATTTTCAGATGCAGTTGCAGACGCTTAAGTCTGAAAATAGAGTTCAAGGAAGTGGTCTGGTTCTGGATTGGTCTCAGGAAAAAGTGACGGCTGTCAAAGAAAGCCTGCCTTTTGCCCTGACCCCTGCTCAGGAAAAGAGTTTGCAGGAAATTTTAACTGATATGAAGTCTGATCGCCACATGAATCGTCTTCTACAAGGGGACGTGGGGAGCGGAAAAACGGTGGTCGCTGGCTTGGCCATGTTTGCGGCGGTGACGGCTGGTTATCAAGCAGCCCTCATGGTACCGACAGAAATCTTAGCAGAGCAACATTTTGACAGCCTACAGAGTCTCTTTCCGAACTTGAAACTGGCTCTCTTGACAGGTTCCTTAAAAGCTGTAGAAAAAAGAGAAGTCTTGGAGACCATTGCCAAGGGTGAGACTGATTTGATTATCGGAACCCACGCTCTGATTCAGGATGGGGTGGATTATGCTCGTCTTGGCTTGATTATCATCGATGAGCAACACCGTTTTGGTGTGGGGCAAAGGCGGATTTTACGGGAAAAAGGTGACAATCCTGACGTTCTCATGATGACAGCGACTCCCATTCCACGGACGCTGGCCATCACAGCCTTTGGAGATATGGATGTTTCCATTATCGACCAGATGCCAGCAGGGCGGAAGCCTATTGTGACGCGCTGGATTAAGCATGAGCAGCTGCCTCAGGTCTTGACCTGGTTAGAGGGAGAAATCCAAAAAGGTTCTCAGGCTTATGTTATCTCTCCCTTGATTGAAGAATCTGAAGCTCTGGACTTGAAAAATGCCATTGCTTTATCTGAGGAGTTGACGGCTCATTTTGCAGGTAAGGCAGAAGTGGCTCTTCTACATGGTAAGATGAAGAGTGATGAAAAAGACCAGATTATGCAGGAGTTCAAAGAGCGAAAAACGGATATTCTGGTTTCGACGACGGTTATCGAGGTCGGGGTCAATGTTCCCAATGCGACTGTCATGATTATCATGGATGCTGATCGGTTCGGTCTCAGTCAGCTTCACCAGCTCAGGGGTCGTGTCGGTAGGGGGGACAAGCAGTCTTATGCTGTTCTCGTTGCCAATCCCAAGACGGATTCTGGTAAAGACCGCATGCGCATCATGACAGAAACCACCAACGGATTTGTCCTTGCAGAGGAAGATTTGAAAATGCGTGGTTCTGGTGAGATTTTTGGAACCAGACAGTCAGGGATCCCAGAGTTTCAAGTGGCTGATATTATCGAAGATTTTCCGATTTTAGAAGAAGCCAGAAAAGTGGCTAGCTATATTAGTTCTATTGAAGGCTGGCAAGAGGATCCAGAGTGGCGCATGATTGCCCTTCATCTGGAAAAGAAAGAACATCTAGATTAAGCTTTCTCTAAGGAAATCTTAAGCTAGCTTTCAGGTTTGCCCCTTATACTAGAGTCATCAAAAAGAAACGAGGACTCTCACATGACAGTAACGATTAAAGTAAATTACCAAACCACTTTCCAAAAGAAAGAAGCAAAAAATTAAGATTGAGCAGAAGAAGAAAGAGCGAAAATGCTCTTTTTTCGTTTCTAAAACTACTTTCAGCCCATCATCCTAAAGGTAAAGAATCTAAAATCTCTTTCTATTTATACTCAATGAAAATCAAAGAGCAAACTAGGAAGCTAGCCGCAGGCTGTACTTGAGTACGGCAAGGCGAAGCTGACGCGGTTTGAATTTGATTTTCGAAGAGTATTAGCATTCTTTCTTGCATTGCTTTTCTAGATATGCTACAGTTGTGATAGCGATTACAAAACAAAAGGAGTATATTATGAAAAATCCAGCTTTGTTAGAAGAAATCAAGACCTATAAAGGATGGGATGAGGTTCCAGAAGACTTTGATGCTTTCTGGGATGAGGAGGTGAAAAAAGTTTCAACTCTTCCAGCCTACAACTTGGAGGAAAGAGGTTTTCACATTTCTCAAGTCAAGTGCTATGAGCTCACTTTTGAAGGAAGTAATGAAGGCAAGGTCTATGCACGCGTCGTTCTTCCAAAAAGTGAGGATAAAGTTCCAATGATTTTCCATTTCCATGGTTATATGGGACGTGGCTGGGACTGGACCGACATGTTGGCCTTCATTGTGGCTGGTTACGGTGTTATTTCCATGGATGTGCGGGGGCAGTCAGGTTACTCGCAAGATGGCTTGCGTTCTCCTCTAGGAAATACCGTTAAGGGGCATATCATCCGTGGTGCTGTGGAAGGTCGGGAGCACCTCTTTTATAAGGATGTTTATCTGGATATTTACCAGTTGGTTGAAATTATTGCTAGTCTGCCTCAGGTGGATGAAAAGCGACTTTCTAGCTATGGTGCCTCACAAGGAGGGGCCTTAGCTCTGGTTGCGGCAGCCCTCAATCCACGGATTCAGAAAACAGTTGCCATCTATCCCTTTTTGTCAGATTTTAGACGGGTACTTGAGATTGGTAATACCAGTGAAGCTTATGACGAACTTTTCCGATATTTCAAGTTTCACGATCCTTTCCATGAAACTGAGGAAGACATCATGGCGACCCTTGCTTATATTGATGTGAAAAATCTTGCCCATCGTATCAAGGGTAAGGTTAAGATGATTACGGGCTTGGACGACGATGTTTGCTATCCTATTACCCAGTTTGCGATTTACAACCGTCTCACCTGCGACAAGGCCTATCGCATCATGCCTGAGTATGCTCATGAAGCCATGAATGTTTTTGTCAATGACCAAGTCTACAACTGGCTCTGTGGTAGTGAGATTGCTTTTAAGTATGTAAAATAATGAATGAGAGAGCAGAGTAGCTCTCTTTTTCAGTCTTAAAAATATGATTTAAAATAGATACCTCTCTGAAACTACTTTCAGAAACAGCTGTTCTATAAAATACTTTTGAAACTGTAATCTATCCTACTACAAAGTATTGAAAGCGCTTCACAAATAATATATAATGAACCCATAAGAACAAAGAAAAGGAGGAAAGAGGATGCCACAGATTACTAAAGAAGCCTTGATTGAACAAATCAAAGATGGAATCATCGTTTCTTGTCAGGCCCTTCCTCACGAACCGCTTTATACAGAAGCGGGAGGAGTCATTCCCTTGCTGGTCAAAGCGGCTGAGCAAGGTGGCGCAGTCGGTATCCGAGCAAACAGTGTTCGCGATATCAAGGAAATCAAGGAGGTCACAAACCTTCCAATCATTGGGATAATTAAACGAGATTATCCACCGCAAGAACCCTTCATCACGGCTACGATGAAAGAAGTTGATGAATTGGCAGAACTGGATATCGAGGTGATTGCTCTGGATTGTACCAAGCGTGAACGCTACGATGGTTTGGAGATTCAAGAGTTCATTCGTCAGGTTAAGGAAAAATATCCTAACCAGCTCTTGATGGCTGATACAAGTACTTTTGAAGAAGGACTAGCAGCTGTTGAAGCAGGAATTGACTTTGTCGGAACAACCTTATCAGGATATACATCTTACAGTCCAAAAGTGGATGGCCCAGATTTTGAATTAATCAAAAAACTCTGTGATGCAGGCGTGGATGTCATTGCAGAAGGAAAAATCCATACACCAGAACAAGCCAAACAAATCCTTGGATATGGAGTGAGAGGCATCGTTGTTGGTGGCGCTATTACTAGACCAAAAGAGATTACAGAACGCTTTGTTGCTGGTCTTAAATAAAAAATAAAGAAAGGGGGATTAAATATGATTATTACTAAAATTAGTCGTTTAGGAACTTATGTGAGAGTAAATCCACATTTTGCAACATTAATAGATTTTCTAGAAAAAACAGGACTAGAAAATTTAACAGAAGGTCCGATTGATATCGATGGAGATCGATTGTTTGGGAATTGCTTTACTTATCTAGCAGACGGTCAAGCAGGAGCCTTCTTTGAAACTCACCAAAAATATTTAGATATTCATTTAGTTTTGGAAAATGAAGAAGCTATGGCTGTTACTTCGCCAGGAAATGTAAGCGTTACCCAAAAGTATGATGATGAGAAAGATATTGAATTATACACAGGTGAAGTGGAGCAGTTAGTGCATTTGAGATCAGGAGAATGCCTAATCACTTTTCCGGAAGATTTACATCAACCCAAGGTTCGTATAAATGATGAACCTGTGAAAAAAGTTGTCTTTAAAGTTGCGATTTCTTAATGTAGAAAGGGAAGAACAATGAAAAAAATGAGAAAGTTTTTATGTCTAGCTGGAGTTGCGCTAGCAGCCGTTGCCTTGGTAGCTTGTTCAGGAAAGAAAGAAAATACAGCTAACACTGAACCACCGACAGAATTATCTGGTGAGATTACAATGTGGCACTCCTTTACTCAAGGACCACGTTTGGAAAGTATCCAAAAATCAGCAGATGCTTTTATGCAAAAGCATCCAAAAACGAAAATCAAGATTGAAACATTTTCTTGGAATGACTTCTATACTAAATGGACTACAGGTTTAGCAAATGGAAATGTGCCAGATATCAGTACAGCTCTCCCTAACCAAGTAATGGAAATGGTCAACTCAGATGCTTTGGTTCCGCTAAACGATTCTATCAAGCGTATTGGACAGGATAAATTTAACGAAACTGCCTTAAATGAAGCAAAAATCGGAGATGATTACTACTCTGTTCCTCTTTATTCACATGCACAAGTTATGTGGGTTAGAACAGATTTGTTAAAAGAACATAATATTGAAGTACCTAAAACTTGGGACCAGCTCTATGAAGCTTCTAAAAAATTAAAAGAAGCTGGAGTTTATGGATTATCTGTTCCGTTCGGAACAAATGACTTAATGGCAACACGCTTCTTGAACTTCTACGTACGTAGTGGTGGAGGAAGCCTCTTAACAAAAGATCTTAAAGCAGATTTGACAAGTCAACTTGCTCAAGATGGTATTAAATACTGGGTTAAAATGTATAAAGAAATTTCACCTCAAGATTCTTTGAACTTTAATGTTCTTCAACAAGCTACCTTGTTCTATCAAGGAAAAACAGCATTTGACTTTAACTCTGGCTTCCATATTGGAGGAATTAATGCCAACAGTCCTCAATTGATTGATTCGATTGATGCTTATCCTATTCCAAAAATCAAAGAATCTGATAAAGACCAAGGAATTGAGACCTCAAACATTCCAATGGTTGTTTGGAAAAATTCAAAACATCCAGAAGTTGCTAAAGCATTCTTAGAATCACTTTATAATGAAGAAGACTACGTTAAATTCCTTGATTCAACTCCAGTAGGTATGTTACCAACTATTAGTGGTATCAGCGATTCTGCAGCCTATAAAGAAAATGAAACTCGTAAGAAATTTAAACATGCTGAAGAAGTAATTACTGAAGCTGTTAAAAAAGGTACTGCTATTGGTTATGAAAATGGACCAAGTGTACAAGCTGGTATGTTGACTAACCAACACATTATTGAACAAATGTTCCAAGATATCATTACAAATGGAACAGATCCTATGAAAGCTGCAAAAGAAGCAGAAAAACAATTAAACGATATGTTTGAGACTGTTCAATAGGTGTAAATGACTAAAAATAGGTGGGCTAGTAAGCTGAAAAGCCCTAGCCCAGTCTTGTAAAAGAAGGGAGAAGGAGAATGGTTAAAGAACGTAATTTAACTCGCTGGATATTTGTTTTGCCAGCTATGATTATCGTAGGATTACTCTTTGTTTATCCGTTTTTCTCGAGTATTTTTTATAGCTTTACCAATAAGCATTTGATTATGCCCAATTATAAATTTGTTGGTTTAGCTAACTATAAAGCTGTGCTATCAGATCCCAACTTCTTTAATGCGTTCTTTAATTCAATTAAGTGGACCGTTTTCTCATTAGTTGGTCAAGTTTTAGTAGGGTTTGTATTGGCTTTAGCTCTTCATAGAGTACGCCACTTCAAGAAACTATATAGGACCTTATTGATTGTTCCTTGGGCATTTCCTACAATTGTTATTGCCTTTTCTTGGCAGTGGATTCTAAACGGGGTTTATGGTTATTTACCTAATCTAATCGTAAAATTAGGTTTAATGGATCATACACCTGCATTTTTGACAGATAGTACATGGGCATTCCTATGTTTGGTGTTTATCAACATTTGGTTTGGAGCACCGATGATTATGGTTAATGTACTTTCAGCTTTACAAACAGTACCAGAAGAACAATTTGAGGCTGCTAAGATAGACGGTGCTTCAAGTTGGCAGGTGTTTAAGTTTATCGTCTTTCCGCATATTAAAGTGGTTGTAGGACTTCTAGTTGTTTTGAGAACTGTATGGATCTTTAATAACTTTGATATCATCTACCTAATTACTGGTGGTGGACCAGCCAATGCTACAACGACGCTTCCAATTTTTGCTTATAACCTAGGTTGGGGAACTAAATTGTTGGGTCGTGCTTCAGCAGTTACAGTATTGCTCTTTATCTTCTTGGTAGCAATTTGCTTTATCTACTTTGCTATCATCAGTAAGTGGGAAAAGGAGGGTAGAAAATAATGAAGAAGAAATCCAGTATTTATTTAGATATTCTCTCACATGTACTCTTGATTGGTGCGACAATCGTTGCAATTTTCCCATTGGTATGGATTATCATATCTTCTGTCAAGGGTAAAGGGGAATTAACTCAGTATCCAACACGATTTTGGCCTGAACAATTTACATTGGATTATTTCACTCATGTTATCAACGATTTGCACTTTATTGATAACATTCGAAACAGTTTAATCATTGCCTTAGCTACAACCGTTATTGCGATTATTATTTCTGCTATGGCAGCCTATGGTATTGTTCGATTCTTCCCTAAATTGGGAGCGATTATGTCGAGACTACTCGTCATTACCTACATTTTCCCACCAATTTTGTTAGCAATTCCATATTCAATTGCCATTGCTAAAGTTGGATTAACAAATAGTTTATTTGGCTTGATGATGGTTTATCTATCTTTTAGTGTTCCATATGCGGTTTGGCTTTTAGTTGGATTTTTCCAAACAGTTCCGATTGGAATTGAAGAAGCAGCTCGAATTGATGGCGCTAATAAATTTGTGACTTTTTACAAAATTGTACTACCGATTGTAGCACCAGGTATTGTAGCAACAGCTATTTATACATTTATCAATGCTTGGAATGAATTCTTGTATGCCTTGATTTTGATTAACAATACAGGAAAGATGACAGTAGCAGTAGCCCTTCGATCACTTAACGGTTCAGAAATTTTAGACTGGGGAGATATGATGGCGGCATCTGTTATTGTGGTTCTTCCATCAATCATTTTCTTCTCTATCATCCAAAATAAAATTGCAAGTGGATTGTCAGAAGGATCTGTGAAGTAGACGAAAGAAGGAAAAAATGAATAAGAGAGGTCTTTATTCAAAACTAGGAATTTCTGTTGTAGGCATTAGTCTTTTAATGGGAGTCTCCACTTTGATTCATGCGAATGAATTAAACTATGGTCAACTGTCCATATCTCCTATTTTTCAAGGAGGTTCATATCAATTGAACAATAAGAGTATAGATATCAGCCCTTTGTTATTAGATAAATTGTCTGGAGAGAGTCAGACAGTAGTAATGAAATTTAAAGCAGATAAACCAAACTCGCTTCAAGCTTTGTTTGGCCTATCTAATAGTAAAGCAGGCTTTAAAAATAATTACTTTTCAATTTTCATGAGAGATTCTGGTGAGATAGGTGTAGAAATAAGAGACGCCCAAAAGGGAATAAATTATTTATTTTCTAGACCAGCTTCATTATGGGGAAAGCATAAAGGACAGGCAGTTGAAAATACACTAGTATTTGTATCTGATTCTAAAGATAAAACATACACAATGTATGTTAATGGAATAGAAGTGTTCTCTGAAACAGTTGATACATTTTTGCCAATTTCAAATATAAATGGTATAGATAAGGCAACACTAGGAGCTGTTAATCGTGAAGGTAAGGAACATTACCTCGCAAAAGGACGTATTGATGAAATCAGTCTATTTAACAAAGCAATTAGTGATCAGGAAGTTTCAAATATTCCCTTGTCAAATCCATTTCAGTTAATTTTCCAATCAGGAGACTCTACTCAAGCTAACTATTTTAGAATACCGACACTATATACATTAAGTAGTGGAAGAGTTCTATCAAGTATTGATGCACGTTATGGTGGGACTCATGATTCTAAAAGTAAGATTAATATTGCCACTTCTTATAGTGATGATAATGGGAAAACGTGGAGTGAGCCAACTTTTGCTATGAAGTTTAATGACTATGAGGAGCAGTTAGTTTACTGGCCACGAGATAATAAATTAAAGAATAGCCAAATTAGTGGAAGTGCTTCATTCATAGATTCATCCATTGTTGAAGATAAAAAATCTGGGAAAACGCTATTACTAGCTGATGTTATGCCTGCGGGTATTGGAAATAATAATGCAAATAAAGCCGACTCAGGTTTTAAAGAAATAAATGGTCATTATTATTTAAAACTAAAGAAGAGTGGAGATAACGATTTCCGTTATACAGTTAGAGAAAATGGTGTCGTTTACGATGAAACAACTAATAAACCTACAAATTATACTATAAATGATAAGTATGAAGTTTTGGAGGGAGGAAAGTCTTTAACAGTCGAACAATATTCGGTTGATTTTGATAGTGGCTCTTTAAGAGAAAGGCATAATAGGAAACAGGTTCCTATGAATGTTTTCTACAAAGATTCGTTATTTAAAGTGACTCCTACTAATTATATAGCAATGACAACTAGTCAGAATAGAGGAGAGAGTTGGGAACAATTTAAGTTGTTGCCTCCGTTCTTAGGAGAAAAACATAATGGAACTTACTTATGTCCTGGACAAGGTTTAGCATTAAAATCAAGTAACAGATTGATTTTTGCAACATATACTAGTGGAGAACTAACCTATCTCATTTCTGATGATAGTGGCCAAACATGGAAGAAATCCTCAGCTTCAATTCCGTTTAAGAATGCAACAGCAGAAGCACAAATGGTTGAACTGGGAGATGGTGTGGTTAGAACATTCTTTAGAACCACTACAGGTAAGATAGCTTATATGACTAGTAGAGATTCTGGAGAAACATGGTCGGAAGTTTCGTATATTGATGGAATCCAACAAACTTCATATGGCACACAAGTATCTGCAATTAAATACTCTCAATTAATTGATGGAAAAGAAGCAGTTATTTTGAGTACACCAAATTCTAGAAGTGGCCGTAAGGGAGGTCAATTAGTTGTCGGTTTAGTCAATAAAGAAGATGATAGTATTGATTGGAAATACCACTATGATATTGATTTGCCTTCGTATGGTTATGCCTATTCTGCGATTACAGAATTGCCAAATCATCACATAGGTGTGCTGTTTGAAAAATATGATTCGTGGTCGAGAAATGAATTGCATTTAAGCAATGTAGTTCAGTATATAGATTTGGAAATTAATGATTTAACAAAATAAAGGAGAAAAAACATGGTTAAATACGGTGTTGTTGGAACAGGATATTTTGGAGCTGAGTTGGCTCGTTATATGCAAAAGAATGATGGAGCAGAGATTACTCTTCTTTATGATCCAGATAATGCAGAGGCAATTGCAGAAGAATTGGGAGCAAAAGTAGCAAGTTCCTTAGATGAGTTGGTTTCTAGCGATGAAGTAGATTGTGTTATTGTCGCAACTCCAAATAATCTTCATAAAGAACCAGTTATTAAGGCTGCACAACATGGCAAAAATGTTTTCTGTGAAAAACCTATTGCACTTTCTTATCAAGATTGTCGCGAGATGGTAGATGCTTGTAAAGAAAACAATGTAACCTTTATGGCAGGGCATATTATGAACTTCTTTAATGGTGTACATCATGCAAAAGAATTGATTAATCAAGGAGTTATCGGAGACGTTCTATATTGTCACACTGCTCGTAATGGTTGGGAAGAACAACAACCGTCAGTATCATGGAAAAAAATTCGTGAAAAATCAGGTGGCCACTTGTATCACCACATCCATGAATTGGATTGTGTTCAATTCCTTATGGGTGGTATGCCTGAAACTGTAACCATGACAGGTGGGAATGTAGCCCATGAAGGTGAGAATTTCGGTGATGAAGATGATATGATTTTTGTCAATATGGAATTTTCTAATAAGCGTTTTGCCTTGTTAGAATGGGGTTCAGCTTATCGTTGGGGTGAACATTATGTCTTGATTCAAGGAACAAAAGGTGCTATCCGCTTAGACTTATTCAACTGTAAAGGAACTCTTAAGCTAGATGGACAAGAAAGTTATTTCTTGATTCATGAATCACAAGAAGAAGATGATGATCGTACTCGTATCTATCATAGTACAGAGATGGACGGAGCGATTGCTTATGGTAAACCAGGTAAACGTACTCCATTATGGCTATCATCTGTCATTGATAAAGAAATGCGCTATCTGCATGAGATTATGCAAGGAGCTCCAGTATCAGAAGAATTTGCAAAACTATTGACAGGTGAAGCAGCTCTAGAAGCAATTGCTACTGCAGATGCTTGTACCCAATCTATGTTTGAAGATCGCAAAGTAAAATTGTCAGAAATTGTAAAATAAACATAATGTAAAGGGGATGAAAAATTTATTTTCTCCCCTCATTTCGGAAATAAGTTAGGAGAAAATCTATGTCAGATTTAAAAAAATACGAAGGTGTCATTCCTGCCTTCTACGCATGTTATGATGATCAAGGAGAAGTAAGTCCAGAGCGTACGCGTGCCTTGGTGCAATACTTCATTGATAAAGGTGTTCAAGGTCTCTATGTCAATGGTTCTTCTGGTGAATGTATCTACCAAAGCGTTGAAGACCGCAAGTTAATCTTGGAAGAAGTAATGGCAGTTGCCAAAGGGAAATTAACTATTATTGCCCATGTTGCTTGCAATAATACTAAGGATAGTATGGAACTTGCTCGCCACGCAGAAAGCTTGGGTGTAGATGCCATTGCAACGATTCCACCAATTTACTTCCGCTTGCCAGAATACTCAGTTGCCAAATACTGGAACGATATCAGTGCTGCAGCTCCAAACACAGACTACGTTATCTACAACATTCCTCAATTGGCAGGGGTTGCTTTGACTCCTAGTCTATACACAGAAATGTTGAAAAATCCACGTGTTATCGGTGTTAAGAACTCTTCTATGCCAGTTCAAGATATCCAAACTTTTGTGAGTCTTGGTGGAGAAGGCCATATCGTATTCAATGGTCCAGATGAACAGTTCCTAGGTGGTCGCCTCATGGGTGCTAAGGCTGGTATCGGTGGTACTTATGGTGCTATGCCAGAACTATTCTTGAAACTCAACCAATTGATTGCGGATAAAGATTTAGAAACAGCGCGTGAATTACAGTATGCTATTAACGCTATCATTGGTAAACTCACTTCTGCACATGGAAATATGTATGGTGTCATCAAAGAAGTCTTGAAGATCAATGAAGGCTTGAACATTGGTTCTGTCCGTTCACCATTGACTCCAGTGACCGAAGAAGATCGTCCAGTTGTAGAAGCAGCTGCAGCCTTGATTCGTGATACCAAGGAGCGCTTCCTCTAATCCATAAGGAGGTATTTATGACACACTACGTTGCAATTGATATCGGTGGAACCAACATCAAATATGGTTTGATTGACAAAGAAGGTCAACTTGTTGAATCGCATGAAATGCCAACAGAGGCGCATAAAGGTGGTCCTCATATCTTACAAAAGACCAAAGATATCGTAACCAGCTATTTAGAAAAAGGCCCAGTAGCAGGTGTTGCCATTTCTTCTGCAGGAATGGTGGATCCAGATAAGGGTGAGATTTTCTATGCCGGTCCTCAGATTCCCAACTATGCAGGAACTCAGTTCAAGAAGGAAATCGAGACTAGCTTTAATATTCCTTGCGAGATTGAAAATGACGTCAACTGTGCAGGTTTGGCTGAAGTGGTATCTGGTTCAGGCAAGGGAGCGAGTGTCACTCTTTGCTTGACTATTGGAACAGGTATCGGTGGTTGCTTGATTATGGATGGAAAAGTCTTCCATGGTTTTAGCAATTCGGCCTGTGAAGTCGGTTATATGCATATGCAGGATGGAGCGTTCCAAGATTTGGCTTCTACAACAGCTTTAGTGAAATATGTAGCTGAAGCACATGGAGAAGATGTTGATCAGTGGAATGGTCGACGCATCTTTAAGGAAGCCACTGAAGGCAACAAGATTTGTATGGCTGGTATTGACCGCATGGTAGACTATCTAGGAAAAGGTCTGGCAAATATTTGCTATGTGGCCAATCCAGAAGTGGTCATTCTTGGTGGGGGCATCATGGGGCAAGAGGCTATCCTCAAACCCAAGATCCGCACAGCCTTGAAGGCGGCCTTGGTACCAAGCCTAGCTGAAAAAACACGATTAGAATTTGCTCATCACCAAAATACAGCAGGGATGTTGGGTGCATACTATCATTTCAAAACAAAACAATCCTAGTTTGGTTCAGCCAAACTAGGATTTTCTGACGCGTTTTTGTCTACGATAGCCGTTGAGTTTTTTATTTTCCCAGTAGCTATTAAAGATTTTTTCCTTGCTTTCACGATTGATTTCCAAAAAGTAGGCATAAATCAAATCGATAAAGAAGAGCATAGGAAGCTGAGCGGATATTCGTTGGATATAGGAAGGCTGGCTGTGGCTAGCAACTAGAACAGTCTCTGTATAGGTCTGACTATCTTTATTTGGGACACTTGTAAAGAGTACAGTCTTTGCTCCCATCTCCTTAGCGTCTAATAGACTGTCTAAAATAGAGGGAGTTGTGCCAGAAAGTGAGAAACCAAGTACGAGACAATTTTCGTCCATAATGCTGGTTGTCCAGGCAAAGCCGTCTTGATCGGTCAAAGCTTCGCAGACCACACCTAGACGCATGAAGCGTAATTTCATTTCACGAGCTACGAGGCCAGAACTCCCTGTTCCGAAGAAGTAGACACGCTCAGCATCTTCGATTAACTGGGCAATTCGTTCTAGTTGGACTTCGTCAATCAAGTCTTGTGTTTGTTCCCTCATATTGCTATAGCTTCTGAGGACTCGTTTGGTTAGTGGACTGTGCTTTGAGACTTGGTTGGCTTGATTTTCTGCCTGATGTTGGTATTGGAAAATGAATTCTCGGTAGCCAGTAAAGCCACACTTTTTAGCAAAGCGAGTTAGTGCGGCCTGAGAGATATGTAATTTTTGAGTGACCTGTTGGGAGGAAAGGTCATCTTGAATGGTTTCTGCTTGTAAAAAATAGCGAGCGATTTCTTGTTCTAGGTCTGTCATTTCTTCAAAATGGGAATCAATGACAGTTGCGATATCTGGTTTGTCCATAGGGAAGGCTCCTTTAAATGAGTCGTATTGGAAAAAGACTAGATTATTGAACTTTTACATTCATTATAACATATAATATAGGGATGAATAAATAAAAACGTATCTTCCCGTAAAAACGAAAAAAGCTTCTTACTTTTCCATAATTTTCTGCTCAAATTATGGTACAATGAAGAGTGAGATTTTAAGTTAGAAATGAGACTGATTTATATGAGAAAATTTAACAGCCATTCGATTCCGATTCGGCTTAATTTATTGTTTTCAATCGTCATTTTACTCTTTATGACCATTATTGGTCGTTTGTTGTATATGCAGGTTTTGAACAAGGATTTTTACGAAAAAAAGCTAGCCTCAGCTAGTCAGACCAAGGTCACAACCAGTTCTGCCCGTGGGGAAATCTATGATGCTAGTGGAAAACCTTTGGTAGAAAATACTTTAAAGCAGGTTGTTTCCTTTACGCGAAGTAATAAAATGACGGCTAAAGATCTGAAAGAAATCGCTAGTCAGTTACTGAAATATGTAAGCATCAGTTCGCCAAATTTGACAGAACGCCAGCTGGCTGATTACTATTTGGCTGATCCTGAAATCTATAAAAAAACGGTGGAGGCTCTCCCAAGTGAGAAACGCTTGGATTCAGATGGCAATCGCCTATCCGAATCAGAACTGTATAACAATGCGGTCGATAGCGTTCAAACGAGTCAACTAAACTATACAGAGGATGAAAAGAAAGAAATCTATCTTTTTAGTCAGTTAAATGCCGTTGGAAACTTTGCGACAGGAACCATTGTTACAGATGCCTTGACAGATACCCAGATTGCTTTGATTGCCTCTGCTTCGAAACAATTACCCGGCGTTAGTATTTCAACTTCGTGGGATCGAAAAGTTCTAGAGACTTCCCTTTCTTCTATAGTAGGAAGTGTATCCAGTGAAAAAGCTGGTCTCCCAGCGGAAGAAGCAGATGCTTATCTTAAAAAAGGTTATTCTCTAAATGACCGTGTGGGGACCTCTTATCTAGAAAAGCAATACGAGGAAACTTTGCAAGGTAAACGCTCAGTGAAGGAAATTCATCTAGATAAGTACGGTAACATGGAAAGTGTCGAAAATATCGAAGATGGTACTAAAGGGAATAATATTAAACTGACCATTGATTTGGCCTTCCAAGATAGCGTGGATGCTTTGCTGAAAAGTTATTTCAATTCAGAGTTGGGAAATGGTGGGGCCAAGTATTCTGAAGGTGTGTATGCAGTCGCCCTTAATCCAAAAACAGGTGCTGTGTTATCCATGTCAGGGATCAAACATGACCTGAAAACGGGAGAGTTGACGCCTGATTCCTTGGGAACGGTAACCAATGTCTTTGTCCCAGGTTCGGTTGTCAAAGCAGCGACCATCAGCTCTGGTTGGGAAAATGGAGTCTTGTCAGGGAACCAGACCTTGACAGACCAGTCCATTGTCTTCCAAGGTTCAGCTCCAATTAATTCTTGGTATACTGCCTTTTCTGGACCAATGCCGATTACGGCAGTTCAAGCTCTAGAGTATTCATCCAATACTTATATGGTCCAAACAGCCTTAGGTCTTATGGGGCAGACCTATCAACCCAATATGTTTGTCGGTACCAGCAATCTAGAGTCTGCTATGGGGAAATTGCGTTCAACCTTTGGCGAATATGGCTTGGGGTCTGCGACCGGGATTGACCTACCAGATGAATCTACTGGATTTATTCCCAAAGACTATGATTTTGCCAATTACATCACCAATGCTTTTGGGCAGTTTGATAACTATACGCCGATGCAATTAGCTCAGTATGTGGCAACTATTGCAAATGATGGTGTTCGTGTGGCTCCTCGTATTGTTGAAGGCATTTATGGTAATAATGATAAGGGAGGACTGGGTGACTTGATTCAGCAACTGCAACCGACAGAGATGAATAAGGTCAATATATCCGACTCTGATATGAGCATCTTGCACCAAGGTTTTTATCAGGTTGCCCATGGAACTAGTGGGTTGACCACTGGCCGTGCCTTTTCAAATGGTGCCTTGGTATCCATTAGCGGAAAAACGGGGACAGCCGAAAGCTATGTGGCAGATGGTCAGCAAGCAACCAATACCAATGCGGTGGCCTATGCCCCATCTGATAATCCCCAAATCGCTGTGGCAGTGGTCTTTCCTCATAATACCAATCTAACAAATGGTGTAGGACCTTCCATTGCACGTGACATTATCAATCTGTATCAAAAATACCATCCAATGAACTAGAAAGGAAATTATGCTTTATCCAACACCCATTGCCAAGCTGATTGACAGTTATTCTAAGTTACCAGGTATCGGGATTAAGACGGCTACGCGTCTGGCCTTTTATACGATTGGGATGTCTGATGATGATGTCAATGAATTTGCAAAAAGTCTCCTTTCTGCTAAGAGAGAATTGACCTACTGTTCAATTTGTGGACGTTTGACAGACGACGATCCTTGCTCTATCTGTACCGATCCGACTCGTGACCAGACAACGATTTTGGTGCTAGAGGATAGTCGGGATGTGGCAGCCATGGAAAATATCCAAGAATACCATGGACTCTATCATGTCCTGCATGGCCTCATTTCCCCTATGAATGGTATTAGTCCAGATGATATCAATCTCAAGAGTCTCATGACTCGTCTTATGGATAGTGAGGTTTCAGAAGTGATTGTAGCAACCAATGCTACAGCAGATGGGGAAGCGACTTCTATGTATCTTTCGCGTCTGCTCAAGCCAGCTGGGATAAAGGTCACTCGCCTGGCGAGAGGTCTCGCTGTCGGAGCGGATATCGAGTATGCGGACGAAGTGACCCTCTTACGGGCTATTGAAAATCGAACAGAGTTGTAAGTGTAGACAAATTTACGGACTTCATTCATTTATAAAAAATCAAGGAGGCTGAAAATCGTTGATATCGGCCTTTTTTGTATAGTGTGATGAGTAGTGTCAGGTTCAAGTTTTAAAAAAACAAGCAAATATGATATACTAAAGAGCGAGTATTCTAGTAGAATTAGGACAAATAATATGAAACAAACGATTATTCTTTTATATGGTGGACGGAGTGCGGAACGCGAAGTCTCTGTCCTTTCAGCTGAAAGTGTCATGCGTGCGGTCAACTACGACCGTTTCACAGTCAAGACTTTCTTCATCAGCCAGTCAGGTGACTTTATCAAAACACAAGAATTTAGCCAGACTCCAGGTCAAGAGGATCGTCTCATGACCAATGCGACTATTGACTGGGACAAGAAAATAGCGCCAAGTGCCATCTACGAAGAAGGTGCAGTGGTCTTTCCAGTTCTTCACGGTCCGATGGGAGAAGATGGCTCTGTTCAAGGATTCTTGGAAGTTTTGAAAATGCCCTATGTCGGATGCAATATCTTGTCATCAAGCCTTGCCATGGACAAAATTACGACCAAGCGTGTTTTAGAATCTGTAGGGATTGCTCAAGTTCCTTATGTGGCCATCGTCGAAGGTGATGATGTGACTGCTAAAATCGCTGAAGTTGAAGAAAAATTGACTTATCCAGTCTTCACAAAGCCGTCCAATATGGGTTCCAGTGTCGGTATTTCTAAGTCTGAAAACCAAGAGGAACTCCGCCAAGCTTTGGAGCTTGCCTTCCAATATGACAGCCGTGTCTTGGTAGAGCAAGGGGTGAATGCTCGTGAAATTGAGGTTGGTCTCTTGGGGAACTACGATGTGAAGAGCACGCTGCCAGGAGAAGTTGTCAAGGATGTTGCCTTCTACGACTATGACGCCAAGTATATTGATAACAAGATTACTATGGATATTCCAGCCAAGATCAGTGATGATGTAGTAGCTGTCATGCGTCAAAATGCAGAAACGGCCTTTCGTGCGATTGGTGGCCTCGGTCTCTCTCGTTGCGATTTCTTCTATACAGATAAGGGAGAGATTTTCCTAAATGAGCTCAATACCATGCCAGGTTTCACCCAGTGGTCTATGTACCCACTACTTTGGGACAATATGGGAATCAGCTACCCAGACCTGATCGAGCGTTTGGTTGACCTTGCCAAGGAAAGTTTTGACAAGCGCGAAGCGCATTTGCTATAAAAATGAAAGAGAGGGTAGAAGCCAGAACCATCACTGTAAGGTGATTAGAGTTCTCGGGCTTCAACCCTTTTTAAAGGAGTAGAAATGAAACTTACAATTCACGAAGTTGCTCAAGCTGTTGGAGCGAAAAATGATGTTAGCCTCTTTGAGGACATCCAGTTAGAAAAGGCTGAGTTTGACAGTCGTTTGATTGGGACTGGAGATTTATTTGTGCCGCTCAAAGGTGCGCGTGATGGTCATGACTTTATCGAAACAGCCTTTGAAAATGGTGCAGCAGTAACCCTGTCTGAGAAAGAGGTCGCAAATCATCCTCACATTCTAGTAGACGATGTGTTGACAGCCTTTCAAACCCTAGCAGCCTACTATCTTGAGAAAACGTCTGTTGATGTCTTTGCTGTTACAGGTTCGAATGGTAAGACGACGACCAAGGATATGTTGGCTCACTTGCTATCAACAACCTACAAAACCTACAAAACACAAGGCAATTATAATAACGAGATTGGTCTTCCTTACACAGTTCTCCATATGCCTGAGGAGACAGAAAAGTTGGTTTTGGAGATGGGGCAGGATCACTTGGGAGATATTCATCTCTTGTCTGAATTGGCTCATCCAAAAACAGCCATTGTGACCTTGGTTGGAGAAGCACATTTGGCCTTTTTCAAAGACCGTTCGGAAATTGCCAAAGGAAAAATGCAAATTGCAGATGGTATGGTATCGGGTTCTTTGCTTTTGGCACCAGCTGACCCGATTGTAGAGGCCTATTTGCCAACAGATAAAAAGGTAGTCCGTTTTGGGCAAGGAGCAGAGCTGGAAATAACAGACTTGATTGAGCGCAAGGATAGTCTGACATTTAAGGCTAATTTTTTGGAACAAGCCCTTGATTTGCCAGTGACAGGTAAGTACAATGCCACCAATGCTATGATTGCATCCTATGTTGCCTTGCAAGAAGGAGTGACTGAGGAACAAATTCGTCAGGCCTTCCAGAACCTAGAATTGACTCGAAATCGTACCGAGTGGAAGAAAGCAGCCAATGGAGCAGATATCTTATCAGATGTGTATAATGCCAATCCAACTGCTATGAAGCTGATTTTAGAGACTTTTTCGGCCATTCCAGCAAACGAAGGAGGCAAGAAAATTGCTGTTCTAGCAGACATGAAGGAACTTGGTGACCAGTCTGTTCAACTCCATAATCAGATGATTTTGAGCCTCTCGCCAGATGTACTGGATACCGTTATTTTTTATGGAGAAGATATCGCAGAATTGGCCCAACTTGCCAGTCAAATGTTCCCAATTGGCCACGTTTACTACTTCAAAAAAACAGCCGACGAGGACCAATTTGAAGACCTAGTTAAGCAGGTTAAGGAAAGCCTCAGTGCCAATGACCAAATCCTGCTCAAAGGCTCTAACTCTATGAATCTAGCCAAGTTGGTAGAAAGTTTAGAAAATGAAGACAAGTGATTTTGTCAAGTATTTGCAAAGAATGATTGCCATTACAGATACTGGATTAACCTTTACAAAAGATCCGTTTGACCGTGAGCGCTACGAAGACTTGCGAGGCCTTTTATCTGAAATGTTGAATCAAGCATCATACCTTGATGCCGAAGAAGTGGCAGAAGTCTTGAAGCCAACTTCCGCTTATGCGACTCCTTTAATGGACGTCCGTGCTTGGATTGTTGAGGACGAAAAGATTTGTCTGGTTAGGGGACAAGGAGAGAATGATTGGGCTTTACCAGGTGGCTTTGATGAAGTCGGCTATTCTCCAACCGAAAATATTCTCAAGGAAATTGAAGAAGAAACTGGCTTTAAAGCCAAAGTTGAAAGACTGCTAGCTGTTTTTGATACCAATCGTTTCCAACTACAGAGTAAACAATATGCAAAGTTTGTTTTTGAATGTAAGTTTCTCGATGGACAATTCCAAGAAAATCAAGAAATTGCAGACCTTCAATTTTTTGCCATTGACCACCTGCCAGCCTTATCTGAAAAACGCATTACCAAGGAGCAAATAGAGATTCTTTGGCAGGTTTATAAAGGCCAGAGGGAACAATATCTTGACTAATACTCATCAAAAATCTATTATGGACAAATCCATTTTCTGTGAACAATCTTCCTCAGGCATTCTATTTCCAAATTTTGAATCACTGTTTCTAACTTCAAAATGACTTCTTCTAAAGATTTGAAGGCCTTGTTTTTGAATCCACGCTTTCGTATCTCTGCCCAAACTTGCTCAATGGGATTCATTTCTGGAGTGTAGGGAGGAATAAATGTACACGTGATATTTTCTGGCAACTCCAAAGCCTGAGACTTGTGCCAGGTGCATTATCCATGACCAAAATCAGATAATCATCCGAATAATAGGCGGATAATTGCTGTAAAAATTCGTTCATCCAAGC
>NZ_SPGF01000025.1:0-23131 GCF_005844455.1 Streptococcus mitis
GCTTGGATGAACGAATTTTTACAGCAATTATCCGCCTATTATTCGGATGATTATCTGATTTTGGTCATGGATAATGCCACCTGGCACAAGTCTCAGGCTTTGGAGTTGCCAGAAAATATCACGTGTACATTTATTCCTCCCTACACTCCAGAAATGAATCCCATTGAGCAAGTTTGGGCAGAGATACGAAAGCGTGGATTCAAAAACAAGGCCTTCAAATCTTTAGAAGAAGTCATTTTGAAGTTAGAAACAGTGATTCAAAATTTGGAAACAGAATGCCTGAGGAAGATTGTTCACAGAAAACGGATTTGTCCAGAATAGATTTTTGATGAGTGTTAGCATACTCTAGTGAAGATTGTGTGGAGATTGACTGTCTCGGCGTAAAAAAAGCTTATCAAGGTAGAGGAATTGGGAGTCAGTTGCTTGCTACTTTAGAAAGTGAAGCGCGCAAAAAGGTTGATTATTTGCAGGTGAAAACAGTGGCAGAGGGCTCTAATAAAGATTATGACCGAACGAATGTCTTTTATCGCAGTCTTGGTTTTAAAAAGTTAGAGATTTTTCCACAACTTTGGGGATCTCAGAATCCTTGTCAGATTTTAATTAAAAAGATGAGTTAAGAATTGCTTTCCTTCTGTTCTTATAGTGCTAGACTATAAGGAATTGGCAGATTTAGCTCAGTTGGTAGTAAAGCCTAGGTTATAGGTAGATAAACGACTGAGGATTTGAAAAAATAGATATGTAGAAGATAACCGTTAAGTCTTATTCTTAGCGGTTATTTATATTGTTTAATAGCGCTGATATTTCATCAATGATGTTTGACTTTGTGAGGTTGCTAGTTCTTTAAGTTGATTGCTACTATTTTTGATGGTATGAATGTGCTTATAATGTATCCCGGTTAACGAAAGTTTTGGACTCTATAATTTTAATATATGTTAAAAAATAAATTAACTCATGTTAATTTTTTGTTGACTTAAATTTTTTTAATTGATATACTATTTTTCAGAGAGCTAACAATTATATATAAATGTACTACTCTATTTCCTAGATAATACTTAGTAAAACTTTTTATAACAAAGGCTAGCAAAGTTAAAGTTTTCTATCTATTGGAAGTTAAATAAATATGTAAGGAATTAAAATGAAAAAAAGTACAGTATTGTCACTAACCACAGCTGCAGTTATTTTAGCAGCATATGTCCCTAATGAGGTAGTCTTAGCAGATACATCTAGTTCTGAAGATGCTTTAAGTATCTCTGATAAAGAAAAAGTAGTAGTAGGTAAACAAAACGAAAACAAAGAAAAACATGAAGATATTCATAATGATATAGAAACTTCAAAGGATACCGAAGAGAAGAAAACAACAGTTATTGAGGAAAAAGAAGTTGTTAGTAAAGAATCTGTGATAGACAATAAGACTAACAATGAAAAAGCAACAATCAAAAAAGAAGATTCCAATCAATCCCAAGGAGATCATGCGGACTCATTTGTGAATAAGAACACAGAAAATCCGGAAAAAGAAGATAAAGTTATCTATATTGCTGAATTTAAAGATAAAGAATCTGGAGAAAAAGCAATCAAGGAACTATCGAATCTTAAGAATACAAAAGTTTTATATACTTATGATACGGTTTTTAATGGTAGTGCGATTGAAACAACCCAAGATAACTTGGACAAAATTAAACAAATAGAAGGTATTTCATCGGTTGAAAGGGCACAAAAAGTCCAACCAATGATGAATCATGCCCGAAAGGAAATTGGAGTTGAGGAGGCTATCGATTACCTAAAGGCCATTAATGCTCAATTTGGGAAAAATTTTGATGGTCGGGGTATGGTCATTTCAAACATCGATACTGGGACTGATTATAGACATAAAGCTATGAGAATCGATGATGATGCCAAAAGCTCAATGAAATTTAAAAAAGAAGACTTAAAAGGTACTGATAAAAATTTCTGGTTGAGTGATAAAATTCCTCATGCTTTTAATTATTATAATGGCGGTAAAATCACTGTAGAAAAAGCTGATGATGGAAGCGATTATTTTGATCCCCATGGAATGCATATTGCAGGGATTCTTGCGGGAAATGATACTGAACAAGATATCAAAAACTTTAACGGAATAGATGGAATTGCTCCTAATGCACAGATATTCTCTTATAAAATGTACTCTGACGTTGGATCTGGATTCGCAGGGGATGAAACAATGTTTCATGCTATTGAAGATTCGATCAAACACAATGTCGATGTTGTTTCGGTATCATCTGGCTTTACGGGAACAGGCCTCGTAGGTGAGAAATATTGGCAAGCTATTAGAGCGTTAAGAAAAGCAGGCATTCCAATGGTTGTCGCTACAGGTAACTATGCGACTTCTGCTTCAAGTTCTTCTTGGGATTTAGTAGCAAATAATCATCTGAAAATGACAGACACTGGAAATGTAACACGAACTGCAGCACATGAAGATGCGATAGCGGTCGCTTCTGCCAAAAATCAGACAGTTGAGTTTGATAAAGTTAACATAGGTGGAGAAAGTTTTAAATACAGAAATATAGGTGCCTTTTTCGATAAGAATAAAATCATAACAAATGAAAATGGATCAAAAGCTCCTAGTAAATTAAAATTTGTATATATAGGTAAAGGTCAAGACAAAGATTTGATAGAATTGGATCTTAAGGGCAAAATTGCAGTAATGGATAGAATTTATACAAAGGATTTAAAAAATGCTTTTAAACGAGCAACGGATAAGGGTGCACGCGCCATTATGGTTGTAAATACTGTAAATTACTACAATAGAGATAATTGGACAGAGCTTCCAGCTATGGGATATGAGGAGGATGAAGGAACTACTAGTCAAGTTTTCTCAATTTCAGGAGATGATGGTGTAAAGTTATGGAACATGATTAACCCTGGTAAAAAAACTGAAGTCAAAAGAAATAATAAAGAAGATTTTAAAGATAAATTGGAGCAATACTATCCAATTGATATGGCAAGTTTTAATTCCAATAAGCCGAATGTAGGTGACGAAAAAGAGATTGACTTTAAGTTTGCACCTGACACAGACAAAGAACTTTATAAAGAAGATATCATAGTTCCAGCAGGGTCCACATCTTGGGGGCCAAGAATAGATTTACTTTTAAAACCGGATGTTTCAGCACCTGGTAAAAATATTAAATCCACTCTGAATGTCATTAATGGGAAATCAACTTATGGCTATATGTCAGGAACCAGTATGGCAACTCCAATCGTAGCAGCTTCTACTGTTTTGATTAGACCGAAGTTAAAGGAAATGCTTGAAAGACCTGTATTGAAAAATCTTGAGGGAGATGACAAAATAGATCTTACAAGTCTTACAAAAATAGCCCTACAAAATACTGCACGACCTATGATGGATGCAACTTCTTGGAAAGAAAAAAGTCAATACTTTGCATCACCTAGACAACAGGGAGCAGGGCTAATTAATGTTGCCAATGCTTTGAGAAATGAAGTTGTAGCGACTTTCAAAAACAGGGATTCTAAAGGTTTGGTAAACTCTTATGGTTCTATTTCTCTTAAAGAAATAAAAGGAGAAGAAAAATATTTTACAGTTAAGCTTCACAATACATCAGACAGACCTTTAACCTTTAAAGTTTCAGCATCAGCGATAACTACAGATTCTCTAACTGACAGATTAAAACTGGATGAAACATATAAAGACGAAAAATCTCCAGATGGTAAGCAAATTGTTCCAGAAATTCACCCAGAAAAAATCAGAGGAGCAAATATCACATTTGAGCATGACACTTTCACTATAGGCCCAAATTCCAGCTTTGATTTAAATGCGGTTATAAATGTCGGTGAGGCTAAAAACAAAAATAAATTTGTAGAATCATTTATTCGTTTTGAGTCAGTGGAAGAAATGGAAGCTCTAAACTCTAACGGGAAGAAAATAAACTTCCAACCTTCTTTGTCGATGCCTCTAATGGGATTTGCTGGGAATTGGAACCACGAACCAATCCTTGATAAATGGGCTTGGGAAGAAGGATCAAAATCAAAAACAATGGAAGGTTATGATGATGATGGTAAACCGAAAATTCCTGGAACCTTGAACAAGGGTATTGGTGGAGAACATGGTATAGATAAATTTAATCCAGCAGCTGTTATTCAAAACAGAAAAGATAAAAATATTACATCACTAGACCAAGACCCAGACTTATTTGCCTTTAACAACCAAGGTATTCATGCAGAATCCACTAGTGGATCTGATGTTGCTAGGGTATATCCACTTGACTCAAAGGGAGAACCACAAAGTGTTTCACTAGAAAGAGGATTAACACCTTCTCCACTTGTATTAAGAAGTGCAGAAGAAGGATTGATTTCAATAGTAAATACAAATAAAGAGGGAGAAAATCAAAGAGACTTAAAAGTCATTTCGAGAGAACACTTTATTAGAGGAATTTTAAATTCTAAAAGCAATGATGCAAAGGGAATCAAATCATCTAAACTAAAAGTTTGGGGTGACTTGAAGTGGGATGGACTCATCTATAATCCTAGAGGTAGAGAAGAAAATGCACCAGAAAGTAAGGATAATCAAGATCCTGCTACTAAGATAAGAGGTCAATTTGAACCGATTGCGGAAGGTCAATATTTCTATAAATTTAAATATAGATTAACTAAAGATTACCCATGGCAGGTTTCCTATATTCCTGTAAAAATTGATAACACCGCCCCTAAGATTGTTTCGGTTGATTTTTCAAATCCTGAAAAAATTAAGCTGATCACAAAAGATACCTACCACAAGGTAAAGGATGAGTACAAACACGAAAACTTGTTTGCTAGAGACCAAAAAGAACATCCTGAGAAATTTGAAGAAGTAGCCAACGAAGTATGGTATGCAGGTGCAGCTCTTGTCGATGAGTATGGAGATGTTGAGAAAAATCTTGATGTAACTTACGCCGGAGAGGGTGAGGGAAGAAATAGGAAGCTTGATAAAGATGGAAATACTATCTACGAAATTAGCGGAGCAGGAGATTTAAGAGGAAAAATCATCGAAGTAATCGCCCTAGATGGTGCAAGCAACTTCACCAAAATCCATAGGATTAAATTTGATGACCAAGCTGATAAAAAAGGAATGATTTCTTATTACCTAGTAGATCCTGACAAAGATGCTTCTAAATATGAAAAACTAGGTGAAATTTCTGAAGAAAAACTCAAAAATGCAAAGATTCCAGAGGAAAATACCAATAATAATCAAGCTAAGGATGAAGATTCAAAACCAGCTGAAGAAAGTTCAGTTGAGGGAGAAGCTAGCCTTGAAATAAATAAAAATATTTCAACAATTAGAGACTTTGAAAATAAAGACCTAAAGAAACTCATTAAAAAGAAATATAGGGAAGAATATGACTTTGTAACTGGTGGAAAAAGAACAGTAGAGCTTGATTATCAATATGACGATAAAGGAAATATAACTGCCTATGAAGATGAAAGTGCTCTAGAATATGAAACTGAGAAACTTGATGATGTTAAATCAAAGCTTGGTGGAGTATTAAGCCCATCAAAGGATGGACATTTTGAAATTCTTGGAAAAGTAAGTAATGTATCCAAAAATGCTAAGGCTTACTATGGCAATGACTTCAAATTAATAGAAATTAAGGCAAGTAAATACGACCCACAAACTAAAACTCTAACCTTTGACTTATTTGCAAACACAAATGATGTAGTCGATGGTCTATCCTTTACGGGTGATATGAATATCCTTGTAAAAGATAAGGGTGAAACAAAAGCTAAAACTAAAATTAGAATGCCTGAAAAAAATAAGGAAACTAAAACAGAATATCCCTATGCATCAAGTTATGGGAATGTAATAGAATTAGGAGAAGGAGATCTTTCAAAAAATAAACCAAACAATTTAACTGAAATGGAATCTGGTAAAATCTATTCTGATTCAGAAAAACAACAATATCTGTTAAAGGATAATATCATTCTAAGAAAAGGCTATGCACTAAAAGTGACTACCTATAATCCTGGAAAAACGGATATGTTAGAAGGGAATGGAGTCTATAGCAAGGAAGATATAGCAAAAATACAAAAGGCCAATCCTAATCTAAGAGTCCTTTCAGAAACAACAATTTATTCTGATAGTAGAAATGTTGAAGGTAGAAGAAGTACTCAATCCGTATTAATGTCGGCTTTGGACGGCTTTAACATTGTAAGATATCAAGTGTTTACATTTAAAATGAATGATAAAGGGGAAGCAATCGATAAAGATGGAAATCTTGTAACAGATTCTTCTAAACTTGTATTATTTGGTAAGGATGGTAGAGAGTACACTGGAGAGGATAAGTCCAATGTAGAAGCTGTAAAAGAAGATGGTTCTACGTTATTTATTGATGCAAAACCAGTAAACCTTTCAATGGACAAGAACTACTTTAATCCATCTAAATCTAATAAAATTTATGTACGAAATCCAGAATTTTATTTAAGAGGTAAGATTTCTGATAAGGGTGGTTTTAACTGGGAATTGAGAGTCAATGAATCGGTTGTAGATAATTATTTAATCTACGGAGATTTACACATTGATAACACTAGAGATTTTAACATTAAGCTTAATGTTAAAGACGGTGACATTATGGACTGGGGGATGAAAGACTATAAAGCAAACGGATTTCCAGATAAGGTAACAGATATGGATGGAAATGTTTATCTTCAAACTGGCTATAGTGATTTGAATGCGAAAGCGGTTGGAGTACATTATCAATTTTTATATGATAATGTAAAACCAGAAGTAAACATTGATCCTAAGGGAAATACTAGTATCGAATATGCTGACGGAAAATCTGTAGTCTTTAATATCAATGATAAAAGAAATAATGGATTCGATGGTGAGATTCAAGACAAACATATTTATGTAAATGGAAAAGAATATAAATCATTTGATGATATTAAACAAATAGCAGATAAGACACTAAACATTAAGATTCTTGTAAAAGATTTTGCAAGAAATACGACCGTAAAAGAATTCATTTTAAACAAAGATACGGGAGAGGTAAGTGAACTAAAACCTCATACAGTAACTGTGACCATTCAAAATGGAAAAGAAATGAGTTCAACGATAGTGTCGGAAGAAGATTTTATTTTACCTGTCTATAAGGGTGAATTAGAAAAAGGCTATCAATTTGATGGCTGGGAAATTGCTGGTTTCGAAGGGAAAAAAGACACTGGCTATGTTCTTAATCTATCAAAAGATACCCTCATAAAACCTGTATTCAAGAAAATAGAGAACAAAAAGGAAGAGGAAAATAAACCTACTTTTGATGTATCGAAAAAGAAAGATAACCTACAGGTAAATCCTAGTCAATTAAATCAAAGTCATAGAAAAGAGGACTTACAAAGAGTAAATCATTCACAAAAACCTGATTCAACTAAGGATGTTACAGCTACAGTTCCTGATAGAAATGATAAAAACTTTGAAAATGAGAAGGAAGTTTATCTTAATGAACCAGAGAACATAGCTAATAAACATACCAATATCGATAGTAAATCGGATACTAACAATTCTGATAGATTGCCAAAAACCGGAACAGTTAGAGAAGGTTTTACACCATTCATTGCTGGAATATTGTTTATAGTAGGATCACTCCTTGGATTGAAGAAAAAAAATCAAGATTAGGACAAAAGCTATAGATGAAAAAAATGGTTTATGTACTGAGATAGTGTGATGATGAAACAGTTTTGTGAAAATAGCCATTTATAACTCAATTATTTAGTTTGCTTTGATAGTGATACTCTTTTTGGATTTATTAATGGACTTAGTTTCGACAACTAATGAATTGATTGAAAGGGTTAGTATTGACAATATTGGTCATATTAATTAGAAAATAGAGTCTATCAAAATTTAAAGGCTAATAGAGGTGATGAGACAATTTCAAGGAATTAAGTAGCGTTTGGTTGCTTAATTCCTTTTTATTTGGAAGGAAGTTTTTCACCGGATTCCTTATTTTATGGCTATTATTTAAGCACTTAGATCGTAATATAGACCAGATAGGCACAAGACCTTGTTCTTGAGAAACTCCTCTGCTATAATGATTTTTGTAAGGGACGTGAGGTGTCAATATCAGATAACTCAAGTTCCTAAAAAAGAAATTGGAGATAAACAAATGAAAAAATTATTGGGGCTTGTATTTTTAATAGCAGCAGCGACAGTAGTGTATTTTGGTTCTGTTGGCTGGCCAAGTTTGGATGTCAACCTATGGTCACTGATTCCGGTAGGATTGTTTCTCTTTTTCACACTAGAGAATCTTTTGAAAAAGGATTACAAGGCTAGTCTGATGTGTTTGATTATTACCTTTATCATCGCGAATGCAATTTTGGATCTGTTGCCAATTTCAAGTGGTCTAGTAATTGGTGCAGGCGTGCTAGCTTGTGTAGGTATTGGTTATCTATTTCCTGATAAAGAAGGAAAATAAGAATTATTAAAAAAGATATAAAGAAAAACACTTCAATCATTGTATTTTAGTTTGATTGAGGTGTTTTCGATTTCATTTTTTTATTTCTGAGCCATCAATTCAACAATCATCTCAATATACATGACAAGAGTCAATAAGAACCCTGCACGCCAGAAGAATTTGATGAATTTAGGATAGTAGAAGCTACGTTTTTTCAAAAGGAAGAAAAAAACGAGAATAATGGCTAGGAGTGAGAGGGCTAGGCCCAGTCTAGGAAGGAAATTATGGGTAAAGGTTTTAGCTGTGAGCAGGTAATACTCAAATACCAAGACTGGAAAAGCCAGATCCGCAAAGTTTCGTCCTAGTTTTTTTAATCTAAAAAGTTTGGTTAGGATAATGCAGACTACTAAGGTCAGTATCAATAATAAAATAGATGCTAATTTCATTAAAATCATACCCATATTGTATCATAAAAAAACGCTAAAGGAAATGAGAAACAAGGGAATTTGTTGGAAAGTCAGGCTTTTGAGATTGTGGGTATTTTTTGTTATAATGAAGGTTATGAAATCTTATAATACCTTGAATGATTATTATCGAAAACTCTTTGGAGAAAAGACTTTTAAAGTTCCTATTGATGCGGGATTTGACTGTCCCAATCGTGATGGAACTGTGGCTCATGGGGGTTGTACTTTTTGTACGGTTTCAGGTTCTGGAGATGCCATTGTAGCACCAGATGCGCCTATCCGTGAGCAATTTTATAAGGAAATTGACTTTATGCACCGCAAGTGGCCGGATGTGCAGAAGTATTTGGTTTATTTTCAAAATTTTACTAACACCCATGAAAAGGTGGAAGTGATTCGAGAGCGCTATGAGCAGGCTATCAATGAGCCAGGTGTAGTAGGAATCAATATTGGAACACGCCCAGATTGCTTGCCTGATGACACCATCGAGTATTTGGCTGAGTTATCGGAGCGCATGCATGTGACGGTAGAATTGGGCTTGCAGACCACTTATGAAGCAACCTCTGACCTGATTAACCGTGCCCATTCCTATGACTTGTACGTGGAAACGGTCAAGCGTTTGAGAAAGTATCCCAAGATTGAGATTGTTTCCCATTTGATTAACGGACTTCCTGGTGAAACCCATGAGATGATGGTTGAAAATGTCCGCCGTTGTGTCACGGATAACGATATTCAAGGAATTAAACTGCACTTGCTTCACCTCATGACCAATACACGTATGCAACGGGATTATCACGAAGGACGTTTACAGTTGATGAGCCAGGACGAATATGTCAAGGTCATCTGTGACCAACTGGAAATTATTCCCAAACATATTGTCATCCACCGAATCACGGGAGATGCACCTAGAGATATGCTGATTGGTCCCATGTGGAGCCTCAATAAATGGGAAGTGCTAAATGCTATTGAAATTGAAATGCAACGTCGTGGAAGTGTGCAAGGATGTAAGGCTGTAAAACAGGAGTTTAATAATGAAAAGACCACTTGAGATGGCACATGATTTTTTGGCTGAGGTTGTAACTCAGGATGATATCGTAGTGGACGCGACTATGGGAAATGGTCACGATACCCTTTTTTTAGCTAAGCTAGCCAAGCAAGTCTATGCCTTTGATATTCAGGAACAAGCCTTGGAAAAGACCCAAGAGCGTTTGGACCAGGCTGGCTACACAAATGTCCAGTTAATCTTGCAAGGCCATGAGACACTAGACCAGTTTGTGACAGAAGCCAAGGCAGGTATTTTTAATCTGGGTTATCTGCCGTCGGCTGATAAGTCCGTCATCACCCAACCGCAGACAACTATTGAGGCGTTAGAAAAACTATGTCACTTGCTTGTTAAAGGGGGACGGATTGCCATTATGATCTACTATGGTCATGAAGGAGGAGATATTGAGCGGGACGCTGTCTTGGATTTTGTTAGCCAGTTGAAGCAACAAAAGTACACAGCTGCCATTTACCGAACTTTAAACCAAGTCAACAACCCACCATTTTTAGTGATGATTGAAAAATTAGAGAGATATAGACATGGATAAACAATACCTACGTGAAAAGCTGGATACTATGCGCCAGAAATTTGTCGAGTCAACCCACCACGAACGTGCGGTGGGTGTTTTAGACCAAGCACACATGAGCAAAAAAATGCTTAAAATCAAGAAAAAATTAGTTGCTCTTGAAATGGAACGGTGCCAGAGAAAAATTGAGCACAAGGATTGTTCCAAGATTGACCAAAAAATTAAAGAGCAGAAGGAGATTTTTGAATCCTGTTGTAAAAAAGATTAAGGAGGACGTGCGTGGAATTACTGATTTACCTTATCCTATTTTTACTGGTCTTGATTGTCTCAAGTACAACCAATAAGCTCCTGCCCTTTTTGCCTCTTCCCTTGGTGCAAATTCTTTTGGGGATTGTGATTGGACTCTTTTTACCCAATGCCGACTTTCATCTTAATACGGAGTTGTTTTTGGCACTGGTTATTGGGCCCTTGCTTTTCCGAGAATCCGAAGAAGCGGATATCACTGCTATTTTAAAACACTGGCGAATCATTGTCTATCTCATATTTCCAGTGATTTTTATCTCGACCCTGAGTTTGGGTGGCTTGGCCCACCTTCTTTGGTTCAGCCTTCCCTTGGCAGCTTGTTTAGCTGTTGGGGCTGCGCTTGGGCCTACGGACTTGGTGGCCTTCGCCTCTCTTTCGGAGCGTTTTAGCTTTCCTAAGCGCGTGTCCAATATCCTTAAAGGTGAAGGACTCTTGAATGATGCTTCTGGCTTGGTGGCTTTTCAGGTTGCCTTGGTGGCTTGGACAACAGGAGCCTTTTCCCTTGGGCAAGCTGGTAGTTCGCTCATCTTTTCAATCCTAGGTGGTTTTTTTATTGGATTTTTAACAGCCATGACCAATCGTTTCCTCCACACTTTTTTGTTAAGTGTACGCGCAACGGATATTGCCAGCGAACTTTTATTAGAATTGAGTTTGCCTCTAGTGACTTTCTTTTTAGCAGAAGAAGTACACGTTTCAGGGATTATTGCCGTTGTAGTTGCGGGGATTTTAAAGGCAAGCCGCTTTAAGAAAATTACGCTCCTCGAAGCCCAAGTGGATACGGTGACCGAGACGGTTTGGCATACAGTGACCTTTATGCTCAACGGTTCTGTCTTTGTGATTTTAGGGATGGAGTTGGAAATGATAGCAGAGCCTATCTTGACCAATCCAATCTATAGTCCCCTACTATTGCTAGTATCGCTTGTCGCCCTTACCTTTGTCCTCTTTGCTATTCGTTTTGTCATGATTTATGGCTATTATACCTACAGGACACGACGTCTCAAGAAAAAGTTAAATAAGTATATGAAGGATATGCTTCTCTTGACCTTCTCAGGTGTCAAGGGAACGGTGTCGATTGCTACAATTCTTTTGATACCAAGTAATTTAAAGCAGGAGTATCCTCTCTTACTTTTCCTTGTCGCAGGTGTAACGCTTGTCAGCTTTTTAACAGGTCTTTTGGTCTTGCCTCATCTTTCTGATGAACAAGAAGAAAGCAAGGACTATCTTATGCATATCGCCATTTTGAATGAAGTAACGATAGAATTGGAAAAAGAGTTGGAAGACACCAGAAATAAACTTCCCCTCTATGCGGCTATTGATAATTATCATGGACGTATTGAAAATCTCATCCTGAGTCAGGAAAATAAGGGGGCTCAAGAAGACTGGGAGGCCTTGAAACTTCTTATCCTCAGTATTGAAAGTGATGGATTGGAACAGGCTTACGAGGAAGGCAAGATGAGTGAGCGTGCTTATCGAGTTTACCAACGTTATCTGAAAAACATGGAACAAGGTATCAATCGCAAGTTTGCTTCACGAGTGACCTATTATTTCCTTGTTTCCTTGCGGATTTTACGTTTTCTCCTTCACGAAGTCTTTACCTTTGGCAAAACCTTCCGCAGTTGGAAAAATGAAGAATCACAGAAACTCAGAGCCCTTGACTATGACCAAATTGCTGAGCTCTATCTAGAAAATACAGAGATGATTATCGAAAGTTTGGAGAACCTTAAAGGGGTTTATAAGAGTTCTTTAATCAGCTTCATGCAGGATTCTCGTCTCCGAGAAACAGCTATTATCACCAGTGGTGCCTTTGTAGAACGGGTTATCAATCGTGTCAAACCAAACAATATCGATGAAATGCTGAGAGGTTATTATCTAGAGCGTAAGTTGATTTTCGAATATGAAGAGAAACGATTGATTACGACCAAGTATGCCAAGAAGTTACGGCAAAATGTAAATAACTTAGAGAACTATTCTCTAAAGGAAGCTACCAATACCCTGCCTTATGATATGATGGAATTGGTAAGAAGAAATTAATCAAGATTATAAGTGAAGGAGTGTGACATGAAGAAGTGGTGGAAAGAGCTGATAGACAGGCCGTTAGTAAAAGCTTTTTTGCATTATTATCAAGCATCAGATAGTGAATTGACCAGTGTCGCAGTAGCCTACTATTGGTTGATTTCGATTTTTCCCCTGCTTTTGGTAGTAGTCAATATCCTCCCCTATTTTCAGATTCCAGTTTCTAATTTTTTGAAGGTTGTCAATGAATTTTTGCCGGATACGGTCTATGATGTGGTGGCAAAGATTATTACAGAAGTGCTGACACAACCTTCAACAGGCTTATTGAGTTTTGCGGTTTTGTCAGCCCTCTGGACCTTTTCAAAATCCATGAATTTCCTACAGAAAGCCTTTAATAAAGCTTACGGAGTAGCAAAAAATCGTGGAATGATTTCCCATCAGCTCATGAGTTTGTTTGTCAGTTTCGGATTGCAGATTCTCTTTGCCTTGGCTCTCTTTCTGAGTGTTTTTGGCCGCATGCTCCTCAACCTTATCAAAAGCTACTGGAAATCAGATAGTCCTCTCTTTGATTATCTGCAAGACCTAACAGGTCCCTTGGCCTATGCCTTGATTTTTGCCATCTTGGTCATGCTTTATTATTTCCTGCCCAATGTCAAGGTGCGACGAATTCGACATGTATTGCCAGGAAGTGCCTTTGTCTTGTTGACCTTGGTCTTCCTGCTCAATATCTTTTCAGTCTATGTCAACAACTATGTTAATCACCTCGTGGACGTTCGTTTCTTCAGTTCCGTTGTCGTGGTGGTCATGATGTTCTGGTTTATTCTCATCGCTAAGATTTTGATTGTCGGCGCGGTAATCAATGCCAGTGTTCAGAGTTTGAAAGATACGAGCTTGAGAACTGACTAATTTAATTACAAAACGCATACTATCAAGGTTTCATGCCTGATAATATGCGTTTTTTGATTATGTAAATTAATAGATAAACATGGCATCACCGAAACTGAAGAAACGGTAGTGTTCTTGGATGGCATGGTGATAAGCGTCTAAGACTAATTCACGGCCTGCAAAAGCAGAAACCAACATGACCAGAGTTGATTTTGGCAGGTGGAAATTGGTTGAAAAGGCATCCACAACCTTCCAGTCGTAGCCTGGTTTGATAAAGATATTGGTCCAGCCAGAATCAGCCTGAATTTGCCCATCAAACTTGGAACCAATAGTCTCCAAGGTGCGGATAGAAGTGGTTCCGACAGCGATGATGCGACCACCATTTTCCTTAACAGAGCGAAGAGTGGCAGCCGCTTCCTCAGAGAGCTGGTAGAATTCTGAGTGCATTTCGTGTTCGTCCAGATTGTCCACAGAAACAGGTCTAAAGGTTCCGAGTCCGACATGAAGAGTCAGATAGACTAGATGAACACCTTTGGCTTGGATTTCTGCTAGCAGTTCTTTGGTGAAGTGCAATCCAGCAGTTGGTGCTGCAGCAGATCCACTTTCCTTAGCGTAGACGGTTTGATAACGTTCACGGTCATCCAGTTTTTCATGGATGTAGGGTGGTAGTGGCATTTCTCCCAGACTTTCCAAGACTTCTAGAAAAATTCCTTGGTATTCGAAGCGGACAATGCGGCCCCCGTGGGTCAATTCTTCCGTGACGACAGCGCTGAGACGACCATCACCAAAGTTAACACGAGTGCCAACCTTGAGGCGTTTGGCAGGTTTAGCCAGAACCTCCCACTCATCTCCAGAAGTATTTTTGAGCAGGAGAAGCTCCACATGGCCTCCTGTCTCCTCTTTTTGACCATAGAGGCGGGCAGGGAGAACACGGGTATCGTTCATAACGAGGGCATCACCGGGTTCTAGCATGTCGATAATAGAGTGGAAGTGTTTATCCTGCATTTCACCCGTTTCACGATTAACGATAAGGAGTTTGGAGGCATCTCGTTTTTCAAGGGGCGTTTGGGCAATTAATTCCTCAGGTAAGTGGAAATCAAAATCAGCTGTATTCATTTTTTCATCATTCTTTCTAAGTTCTAATCTTATCCATTATAACACGTTTTAAGTTTGGGCGCTCTTTTTTTAGAAATTAAATCGTTTTTACTTGACAAAAATTGGTCTATACCATATAATGAATATAGATAGAAATGGAGGATGAAAAGATGAAAGTCATTAAAGTTGAAAACCAAGTTGAAGGTGGAAAAGTTGCGTTTGAGATTTTGAAGGAAAAATTGGCTAATGGCGCTCAAACATTGGGACTTGCGACAGGAAGCAGCCCGCTTGAATTTTACAAGGAAATCGTTGAAAGTGACCTTGATTTTTCAAATCTAACCAGTGTCAACCTTGATGAGTATGTAGGTCTTGATGGCGACAATCCTCAGTCTTACCGCCACTTCATGCAAGAAAACTTGTTCAACCAAAAACCATTTAAAGAAAGTTTCTTGCCTCGTGGGTTTAAGGATCATGCTGAAGCTGAAGTTGAACGCTACAATCAAATTTTGGCTGACCATCCTGTTGATTTACAAATCTTGGGAATCGGTCGCAATGGACACATTGGATTTAATGAACCTGGCACTCCATTTGACAGTCAAACACACCTTGTGGAGCTTGACCAGTCTACTATCGAAGCCAATGCTCGCTTCTTTGACAAGATTGAAGATGTCCCAACCCAAGCTATTTCAATGGGGATTAAAAACATCTTGGATGCCAAGTCAATTATTCTCTTTGCTTACGGCGAATCAAAAGCAGAAGCTATTGCCGGCACCGTGTCTGGTCCAGTGACTGAGAACCTACCTGCAAGTAGCCTGCAAAATCACCCTGATGTGACCATTATTGCGGATGCTGAAGCGCTCAGCTTGTTAGAAAAATAAAAAAGTATAAGAACCACTTACTCTTTGGAGTGAGTGGCTTTTTACTTCAAATGTTCACTATTCTGCTAAAAGAAATTTTTCTGTAATTCACCATAACAGTTTTCGATATTTCATATAAAAAGGCATCCAATAGAAAATTCTTAAATGTCTGTAAACTTTGATATAATCGTATTGACTATTTTTTATGATACTATACGATTTTTATTAAGACAGTCGATAGTTGTTGATGCTGGAAACCATGATATAACTGGCAATTCCTGACATGTGAAGAAAGGTTGAAATCCAGCCTGTTATACTTGGTAGAAGCATGGTGAGAGATAGAACGATTAGAAGGATATAAAATAGTTTTAATCCTAAATTGAAATTTTTCCATATACTAAACATATTCATCACCCCACCCGTTACAAAAGCATAGCCAATAGCAGAGATACCCGATGCCTGAATTTCTTGATTCTGTGTTAATATATGGAATACAATTGAAGATATTACCATAGAAGTAATAAAAACTAAAAATACATATTTTGATCCCCTTTTATACTCCAATAGCCCACCAAAAGGAAGTAACATTAAAGTATTTAAAACTAAATGAAACCATATAAACCATACTGGTGCTTCTTTACTTCCATGCATAAATGTACCACTAAAGTATTGCCAACAATAAATTGGCTTTGAATGAAATGCAAATAAGTCATACATTACACTTCCCCAAAAGGTAGTAAGAATTCCTAGCAATAAACAAATTACAACTAAAATACTGACCACAGGGTAAATTTTTATGATTCTTTTCATGTTATAGATTCACTTCTAAATAATACTAATTTTTGCTAATCAATATGTGTCACTATTATATCATTTCCATCTATAAATGTTAATCAATAAATGTTAATCAATTTTAACAAGATTAAAATTGAAGATAATCAAAATTAAACCGCATTTTTTCTTGACAATTATTCCTTTTACGTGTAAAATAGAATAGATCTTGAACTTGAAGGGAGTGAAAAAAATGTCTAAAACAGTAGTACGTAAGAATGAATCTCTTGACGACGCACTTCGTCGTTTCAAACGTGCGGTTACTAAAGCTGGTACTCTTCAAGAAACACGCAAACGTGAATTCTATGAAAAACCTTCTGTAAAACGTAAACGTAAATCAGAAGCAGCTCGTAAACGTAAAAAATTCTAATTAGAAATGAAAGGCTAGAGAAATCTAGTCTTTTTCTTTTAAATAAATACTCCAAAGCCTGCAAAAATCTGAAACTTCCTCCCACAATTTGATATAATAGTAAAAAGAACTCGATTGAAGGAGGAAATGATGTCGGTTTTAGTAAAAGAAGTGATTGAAAAGCTTAGACTAGACATTGTCTATGGCGAACCAGAATTGCTTGAAAAGGAAATCAATACAGCGGATATTACACGACCTGGTCTTGAAATGACGGGGTATTTTGACTACTATACGCCAGAGCGGATCCAACTTTTGGGAATGAAGGAGTGGTCCTATTTGGTCAGTATGCCTTCTAACAGCCGTTATGAAGTTTTGAAAAAAATGTTTCTACCTGAGACACCAGCGGTCATTGTTGCCCGTGGTTTGGTGGTTCCAGAGGAGATGTTAAAAGCTGCTAGAGAATGTAAGATTGCCATTTTAACTAGCCGTACAGCTACTAGTCGTTTGTCTGGAGAATTATCTAGTTATCTGGATTCTCGTTTGGCAGAACGGACCAGTGTACACGGTGTCTTGATGGATATTTATGGTATGGGTGTCTTGATTCAGGGAGATAGTGGAATCGGTAAGAGTGAGACAGGTCTAGAGCTTGTCAAACGTGGTCACCGCTTAGTAGCTGATGACCGTGTCGATATCTTTGCCAAGGATGAAATTACTCTTTGGGGTGAACCGGCTGAAATCTTGAGACACCTGATTGAAATTCGTGGGGTTGGGATTATCGATGTCATGAGCCTCTACGGTGCCAGTGCTGTCAAGGACTCTTCACAAGTCCAGCTGGCTGTTTATTTGGAAAATTACGATACACATAAGACCTTTGATCGTCTTGGAAATAATGCTGAGGAACTTGAAATTTCTGGCGTATCTATTCCTCGTATCCGCATCCCAGTTAAAACAGGTCGTAATATCTCTGTCGTGATTGAGGCTGCTGCCATGAATTATCGTGCCAAGGAAATGGGCTTTGATGCGACGCGTTTGTTCGAAGAACGTTTGACAAATCTCATTGCTCAAAACGAGGTGCCTAATGCTTGATCCAATTGCTATTCATCTAGGTCCTCTAGCCATTCGTTGGTATGCCTTGTGTATTGTGACAGGTTTGATTCTTGCGGTTTATTTGACCATGAAAGAAGCGCCTAGAAAGAAGATCATACCAGACGATATTTTAGATTTTATCTTGATAGCCTTTCCCTTGGCTATTTTAGGAGCTCGTCTCTACTATGTCATTTTCCGTTTTGATTACTATAGTCAGAATGTAGGAGAGATTTTTGCCATTTGGAATGGTGGTTTGGCCATTTACGGTGGTTTGATAACTGGGGCCCTTGTGCTCTATATCTTTGCTGATCGTAAACTTATCAATACTTGGGATTTTCTAGATATTGCGGCGCCTAGCGTCATGATTGCCCAAAGTTTGGGTCGCTGGGGCAATTTCTTTAACCAAGAAGCCTATGGTGCAGCAGTGGATAATCTGGATTATTTACCTGGCTTTATTCGTGACCAGATGTATATTGAGGGGAGCTACCGTCAACCGACCTTCCTTTATGAGTCTCTATGGAATCTACTTGGCTTTGCCTTGATTTTGATATTCAGACGAAAATGGAAAAGTCTCAGACGAGGTCATATCACTGCTTTCTACTTGATTTGGTATGGTTTCGGTCGTATGGTTATTGAAGGCATGCGGACAGATAGTCTCATGTTCTTTGGACTTCGAGTGTCTCAATGGCTTTCAGTTGTCCTTATCGGTCTCGGTATAATGATCGTTATTTATCAAAATCGAAAGAAGGCCCCTTACTATGTTACAGAGGAGGAAAACTAAATGTTAGAAGTTGCATATATTCTTGTTGCCCTAGCTTTGATTGTCTTTTTAGTCTATCTAATCATTACTGTACAAAAGCTTGGTCGTGTTATCGATGAAACAGAGAAGACGATTAAAACCTTGACTTCAGATGTGGATGTGACCTTGCATCACACCAATGAATTGCTGGCTAAGGTCAATGTCTTGGCAGATGATATCAATGTCAAGGTGGCAACGATTGATCCACTCTTCAGTGCTGTTGCAGATTTATCCCTATCTGTTTCAGACCTCAATGACCATGCGCGTGTCTTGAGTAAGAAAGCTTCATCAGCAGGTTCAAAAACACTCAAGACTGGTGCAAGTCTGTCAGCTCTTCGTCTTGCAAGTAAATTTTTCAAAAAATAAAAAAGGAGAATCCTTATGGGTAAACTATCCTCAATCCTTTTAGGAACCGTTTCAGGTGCAGCTCTTGCCTTGTTTTTAACAAGCGACAAGGGCAAACAAGTTTGCAGTCAGGCTCAAGATTTTCTAGATGATTTGAGAGAAGATCCTGAGTATGCCAAGGAGCAAGTCTGTGAAAAACTGACAGAAGTTAAGGAGCAGGCTACAGATTTTGTTCTGAAAACCAAAGAACAGGTTGAGTCAGGTGAAATCACCCTTGATACTATCCTTGAAAAAGCAAAATGTTGCGCTCAGCAGGCAACAGAAGCTTCTAAAGAGACCTTGAACAGTTTCAAAGAACAACTGGAAGACAAAGTGGTTGTGGAAGAAAAAGAAAATGGTCAAGAAATTGTCATCGAGCTTCAAGAAAATTAACATAGAATCACCATTTCTTGGTTTTCTAGAGAATCAAGAATGGTGATTTTTTTCCTTTAATGAAATCTTTGTGATATAATGGCAATATAGAGCGTGCAATATTTTGATTTCTTCCATAATGTATAGTAGATTGAATCTAGAATAGTACGCCATGGTTGCTAAAATATTTCTATACATTAATTTGACTTTCCTAATCAATTTGTTCACATCTTATTTCAATCTACTATAGTAAAATTTTAACAGCAGGTTATTGATTGTCATACGGATGGGAAGATGGAACTAGATGATAAAAGAGAAAAGATAACCTTGGTTCTTTTTTACAGAGTTGTTTGGTAGTCTAAAATAAGTGGTTCTGTCCGTAACCTAAATAACCCGCCTGATTAACAGGGGGACTGGGTTTAGCTATTACAACAAATAGTTATTTAAAAATTGAAAGGATTTAAAATGTGATGTATTAAAGTCTAGTAAAGTTCCTAAAGTTTATGAGAAGAAAAAATTATGATTTTGTTAACAGAAAATGTTAACGTTTTCTATATTGTGTATGAAAAATAGTTAGAAAGAAATTTGATTAAATGAAAGATATTTTTAATAAGCGACAACGTTTTTCGATTCGAAAGTTTTCTGCTGGAGTGGCATCTGTACTAATAGGGGTTTCCTTATTTGCTCCAACTCAAGGAGTCTTAGCTTCTACAGAAAATAATAATGATAATAATACAGGGATAGAAGTTAATTCTGAAACTGACAATTCTCTGCCGACTGTGAAGATCAAAGAAGAAGCTCAAAGTATCTCAGAACATCGAAACAATGCTTCTTCTGAGATAGATGCTAAAGAGATTTCAACAGTAGCTACAAAAGAGACAGTTTTAGATACTTCCGGTGGTAAGGAAAATATCAATTCAACGGCAACTACTTTCGTGGCTGGTGAAGACAGATCAAGTGCTCCAGAGGTTAGAACAGCATCAAATCCTACTGAGATTAAAAAATATGAATTGACTGAGGAAGATGCTAAAAAAATCAAAGCAGGAATAATCGGTTCAGAAGGGGATAAGTATGATAGCCTATTACTAGATGGAGAACAGTTAAAACCGAATGGTTATACAGATAACGATTATTTGAGTGATAAAGATGAAATCTATATTTATGAAAAAAATGGGAAAAAGTATGTAGGCTATAACAGTCATCCGTTACTAGAAGATACTGATGGTGATGGTATTATTGATAGTGACGAAAAGTCAGATGAAAAATTAAAATGGAATGTAAGTGAACGTGATATGATTATGTTCATGGAATTGTCCTACCGTGACGATAAGTATATTGACAGAGTACTGGATCATAAGAACCCCTTAAGAGAGTCAGAGTTATACAAAAAGAAAGGTGAAAGTAGACCACGTTACGAATATATGATGATGAATAGGGAATTAGCTCCTTATTGGGAAAGAAAGAAAAGTTATCATACATCCAGTGGACTGGATGCTGTGTTATTTGAGACCAAGAGCGATTTCTTATATTTACCAAATGGGACTGCTCAAGTATTAGCGTTTCGAGGAACAAGTGATGGGAAAGATATTGTGGCTGATGGAGTACTTGGAACAGGTAGCAATCCTCAGCAAGGGATAGATGCAGAAAATATCATGCGTGAATTAGCTAAGGATAAGAGTATCACCAATCTTTATCTAACAGGACATTCTTTGGGAGGATATTTAGTACAACGGGCCATGGTCGAGGCCTACCAATTAGCATATTCTAATAACAGAGGTATATCTCCTGAAGAAAAATTAGATTATAAAAACTTTTATGAAAATATATTAAAAAAAGGAACGACATTTAATGCTCCAAAAGTGAGGACAAGTCTATTCTCATCATCTGCGTTTTGGCAAAAAGGTTTAGATAGTAAAAAAATAGCTAAGTCTGGGAAAATGACACATTATATAGTTAATAACGATTCTACTATAGGAAAAAGTGTCAGTAATGATAGTGATGTTGTTATAAATGTTGGGGATACAAAAGGAGGGCATAGTTCCCGTTCTTATTTTGAAGCCGATATGATTAATAGACGACCAGAGTTTATTTCTGGGAAACGAATTTCCTTAGATGGGATAGGTTTTCAAAATCCTAAGATTACTACAGCTAAGTCTTTAGAAAAAGTTGGAGAAACTGCTGTATATAGTAAACACGGAGATGACATCATTAAGTCAACAACTGTTAGTATGAAAGATCCTGATACAGGAAACATTACTAAGAATACAACTGATGAAATCTTCAAGAAAGATGGAGCTAAGGACAAAGTAGAAACAACAGCAATCCCATCACCTAAGAAATACGTAAAAGATGAAAGTCGCGAAAAAGAACAAGCTAATGTTGAAGTATCTGGTAAAACTGGAGAACAGACGGTAACAACAACTTATAGTGTCAATCCTAACACTGGAGATCTTATTGAACATGTGGAACAACCGGTAGTTAAGCAACCGGCAACAGAAACAGTTGTCAAAGTCGCAGCCAAGGATGAAGTAGAATACATTAAAAAAGGAGACGACGTTGTTAAGAAGACAACGAGCTACACAGTAGACTCAAAAACTGGCAGTCTTACTTCGGGTGAGAAGGAAGAAGTAGTCAATAGAGGCGGCGCGAAGGATATAGTTGAGTATAATTCAGTTGAACCCACAACAGTTTATTTAAAAGATGTGAATAGTCCAAAAGGTACTAATACCGTTCAATTTCCAGGGAAAGCAGGGAAAACTAAAGTCACCACAACATATAGCGTAAATCCAGTAAATGGAACCCTAACTCCATCAAAAGGCGAACCAGAAGTCGTAAATATACCAATAGCTAGAGTTGTAAAAGTGGGAGCTAAGGATAAAGTAGTAGAAACGCCAATTGAACCTGAAGTTGAGTATGTTAAAGATGTGGAAAAAAACTTCGGTACACCAAATCAGCGTATTGAGGGTAAAAAAGGTAAAACGGTTACTACAACCACTTACGATGTAGATTCAAACGATGGTCATATCACAGAACACGTTGGCAACCCAGTAGTCACCCCAGCAGGTAAGACAATTGTTAAAGTTGGTGCGAAAACTAAGGTTGAACAATCTAAAGATTCTGAAGGTCGCGATGTAATTGATACCACTACCTATGAAGTTAATCCAAAAACAGGTAAGGTAACTCCAACAACCGTGCGAACTTATGGGAAAACGAAAGAACCAACAGTTGAGAAGAGAGTAGTACCATCACCTGTTGTCTATGAAAAAGATGATACGAAAGAAAAAGGTACAGCCCCAACTACTGTTAAAGGTGAAGATGGTGAAGACACTATCACAACCATTTACACTGTGGACACTAATACTGGAAAGATTACAGTAAGTGAAGGTAAACCAGTTCGTACGAAAGAACCAACGAATACTATTGTCAAAGTTGCCGCGAAGGATAAAGTGGAGACAACTGAACTCCCATCACCTAAGAAATATGTGAAAGATGATACACGCGACAAAAATCAACCAAATGTGGAAGAAGCAGGACAAGCAGGTTCAAGCACTACCACAACAACGTATAGTGTTGATCCTACTACAGGCGCTATTACAGAAACAGTAGGAAAACCAGTAGTAGTGAATCCAACAGAAACAATTGTTAAAGTCGCCGCGAAGGACAAAGTAGTAGAAACTCCGATTGAACCAGAAGTTGAGTATGTTAGAGATGGTGAAC
>NZ_SPGF01000025.1:23227-29088 GCF_005844455.1 Streptococcus mitis
CAATTGTTAAAGTCGCCGCGAAGGACAAAGTAGTAGAAACTCCGATTGAACCAGAAGTTGAGTATGTTAGAGATGGTGAACGAGAAGTTGACACACCTAATGAACGCGTTGAAGGAGCTAAAGGTAAAACAGTTACTACCACTACTTACGATGTAGATTCAAACGATGGTCATATCACAGAACACGTAGGTACCCCAGTCGTCACCCCAGCAGGTAAGACAATCGTTAAAGTAGGAGCTAAAACTAAGGTTGAACAATCTAAAGATTCTGAAGGTCGTGATGTGATTGATACCACTACCTATGCAGTTGATCCAAAAACAGGTAAGGTAACTCCAACAACCGTTCGAACTTATGGAACAACGAAAGAACCGACAGTTGAGAAGAGAGTAGTACCATCTCCAGTAGTTTATGAAAAAGATGATACGAAAGAAAAAGGTACAGCCTCAACTGCTGTTAAAGGTGAAGATGGTGAAGACGCTATCACAACCATTTACACTGTGGACACTAATACTGGAAAGATTACAGCAAGTGAAGGTAAACCAGTTCGTACGAAAGAACCGACTAATACTATTGTTAAAGTCGCCGCGAAGGACAAAGTAGTAGAAACTCCGATTGAACCAGAAGTTGAGTATGTTAGAGATGGTGAACGAGAAGTTGACACACCTAATGAACGCGTTGAAGGAGCTAAAGGTAAAACAGTTACTACCACTACTTACGATGTAGATTCAAACGATGGTCATATCACAGAACACGTTGGTAATCCAGTCGTTACCCCAGCAGGTAAGACAATTGTTAAAGTTGGTGCGAAAACTAAGGTTGAACAATCTAAAGATTCTGAAGGTCGCGATGTGATTGATACCACTACCTATGAAGTTGATTCAAAAACAGGTAAGGTAACTCCAACAACCGTTCGAACTTATGGAACAACAAAAGAACCAAAAGTAGAGTTAGAACAAGATCCTAAGACAGGTGATGTTACAGTGACACCGAAGAAACCAGATGGGTCAACATATACACCAGGAACTAAGGTAGAAATCCCAGGTAAAGATGGTAAGCCAATCACAGTAACAATCGATAAAGAAGGTAAAGGTAAAGTACCAAACAGTGAATTACCAGACGGTAAAGTTCCAGGAACAGGTAAGATTACAGAACCAGGTCAACCAACAGTTGAAGTTCCAGTAGAAACTCCAGCTAAGGTAACACCAGATACACCAGTAACTGAACAACCAGGTAAGATTGAAATTACTCGTAAACCAAATGGAGATGCGATTGTAACGCCTAAGAAACCAGATGGAAAACCATACCCACCAAAAACTAAGGTAGAAATTCCAGGTGAAAATGGAACACCAATCACAGTAATAATTGGAGACAATGGTTCAGGAGAAGTGCCAAACGACAACCTTCCTAAGAAAGATGTCTCAGGTACAGGAACAGTAACAGAACCTAACAAGAAACCATCGAAACCAGTAGATGTAACAACACCATCTCGTAAGACACCAACACTAGATGTTGAACAAGATCCTAATACAGGTGATGTTACAGTAACACCGAAGAAACCAGATGGATCAACATACCCAACAGGAACTAAGGTAGAAATCCCAGGTAAAGATGGTAAGCCAATCACAGTAACAATCGATAAAGAAGGTAAAGGTAAAGTACCAAACAGTGAATTACCAGACGGTAAAGTTCCAGGAACAGGTAAGATTACAGAACCAGGTCAACCAACAGTTGAAGTTCCAGTAGAAACTCCAGCTAAGGTAACACCAGAAATTACAATTCCAGTTGCGCCAGTGACACCTGATACGCCAGTCACACCTGATACTAATGGAGGTTCTGGTCAAGATACACCTGAACCAACCACTCCAATTCCAGATGCAGTTACTCCGAATGCAAATCATGAAGATACTACAGATGCTAGTGACAATGGAGCTAAATCAAATGATTCTCAAAATGTATTGCCAAATACAGGAACAGAATCAAATGCGACTCTTGCATCTCTAGGACTTCTTGGACTATTGAGTGGATTTGGACTTGTAGCTCGCAAGAAAAAAGAAGACTAAAAATTTAGTCAATTAAACATTCATTCTTTTGTATTGTAAAGACAAACTAGATTGGTTCTGAGAATCGTGTTAGTCATAAAATAAAAAGAATGTTTAGATAAAGAAAGCGAACAATACTAGGATTTTGTTAAAGGGAATTCTAAGTATTGTTCGCTTTTGTGGTATAATAATTACTATGCAGAAAAAACCAACGTCAGCCTATGTGCACATCCCATTTTGTACCCAGATTTGTTATTATTGTGACTTCTCAAAGGTTTTCATCAAAAATCAGCCGGTAGATAGCTATTTGGAGCATCTGCTGGAAGAGTTTCGTTCTTATGACATTCAAAAGTTACGAACCCTTTACATCGGTGGTGGGACACCGACAGCCCTGTCAGCGTCACAACTAGAGGTGTTATTGAAGGGATTGACTGAAAACTTGGACTTGTCTGTCTTAGAGGAATTGACCATTGAAGCCAATCCAGGAGACTTGGACGCGGATAAGATTGCTGTTTTGAAGAACTCGGCTGTCAATCGTGTTTCACTAGGTGTGCAAACTTTTGATAACAAAATGCTGAAAAAGATTGGGCGCAGTCATTTGGAGAAGGATGTTTATGAAAATATCGACCGTCTGAAACTGGCTGGTTTTGACAACATCTCCATTGATTTGATTTATGCGCTACCTGGTCAGACCATGGACCAAGTCAAGGAAAATGTGGCTAAGGCCATTGGACTGGATATTCCCCACATGAGTTTGTATAGTTTGATTTTGGAAAATCATACGGTCTTTATGAATCGGATGCGACGAGGAAAATTGCCTTTACCTAAGGAGGAGCTGGAAGCGGAGATGTTTGAGTACATCATCGCAGAGCTGGAGCGAGCAGGTTTTGAGCATTATGAGATTTCCAATTTCTCCAAACCCGGTTTTGAAAGTCGCCACAATCTCATGTACTGGGACAATGCTGAATACTATGGTATCGGTGCTGGGGCATCTGGTTATGTGAACGGTGTTCGCTATAAAAACCATGGTCCGATTCGTCATTATCTCAGTGCGGTTGAGGAAGGCGATGCTCGTATCACAGAAGAGCAGCTGAGTCAAAAAGAGCAAATGGAAGAAGAAATGTTCCTGGGGCTCCGAAAGAAATCAGGAGTCTCTATGGCGCGATTTGAGGAAAAATTTGGCCGGTCTTTTGATGGACTTTATGGAGAAATTGTTAAAGACTTGGTTCAACAAGGTCTCATGCAAATAGAGGGTGACCGAGTTCGCATGACAAAAAGAGGTCTCTTTTTAGGAGACACCGTAGCAGAACGATTTATTTTGGAGTAGGATCATGGGCTTAACTTATCAAATGAAAATGAAAATTCCTTTTGATATGGCTGATATGAACGGTCATCTCAAACTTCCAGATGTGATTTTGCTTTCCCTACAAGTTTCAGGGATGCAGTCTATTAAACTGGGAGTTAGTGATAAGGCCATTTTGGAAGACTATAATCTGGTCTGGATTATCACAGATTATGATATTGAGGTGATTCGTTTACCTCGTTTTGGGGAAGAAATTACCATCGAAACAGAAGCTTTGAGCTACAATCGACTTTTTTGCTACCGTCGCTTTACTATTTATGATGAGGTGGGGCAGGAGCTTATCCACATGATGGCGACCTTTGTTCTCATGGACCGAGACAGTCGAAAAGTCCATGCTGTTGAACTTGAGATTGTGGGTCCTTACCAATCTGAGTTTTCCAAAAAATTGCTTCGAGGACCTAAATATCAAAGTTTGGAAAATCCAATCAGTAAGGATTACCATGTTCGTTTTTACGATTTGGATATGAATGGTCATGTTAATAACAGTAAATACCTGGACTGGATTTTTGAGGTCATGGGAGCAGATTTTTTGACCCAATATGTTCCCAAGAAAATCAACCTCAAGTATGTCAAGGAAGTTCGACCAGGTGGGGTGATTACATCGGCTGTTGAGCGGACTGGACTGGAAAGCAAGCATGAGATTACAAGCGACGGTGTTACCAATGCACAGGCTATTATCACTTGGCAAGAAATAGAAAAGGATTAGGGAGAAATAGATGAAATATAAAGGCTATTTAATTGATCTAGACGGAACCATTTATAAGGGGAAAGATAGAATTCCAGCAGGAGAGGTTTTTGTCCATGAATTGCAAAAGCGGGATATCCCCTATCTCTTTGTGACCAACAATACAACCCGCACTCCAGAGAGTGTTCAAGAGATGTTGGCTCAGAATTTTAATATTGATACGCCCCTATCGACTGTCTACACAGCGACTTTGGCGACTATCGACTATATGAATGACTTGGGACTGGAAAAGACGGTCTATGTCATCGGAGAATCAGGGCTCAAGGAAGCCATCAAGGCGGCTGGTTATGTGGAAGACAAGGAAAATCCTGCCTATGTGGTAGTAGGGCTGGACTGGCAGGTCGACTATGAAAAATTTGCAACAGCAACTCTGGCTATCCAAAAGGGTGCTCACTTTATTGGAACCAATCCTGACCTCAACATCCCGACAGAACGAGGTCTTTTGCCAGGTGCTGGTTCACTGATTACCCTGCTTGAAGTGGCAACAAGAGTGAAGCCTGTTTATATTGGAAAACCAAATGCCATCATTATGGACAAGGCAGTTGAGCACTTAGGCTTGAAACGTGAAGAGTTGATTATGGTTGGAGATAACTATTTAACTGATATCCAAGCAGGGATTGACAATGGCATTCCAACGCTCTTGGTGACGACAGGTTTCACTAAGGCAGAAGAAGTAGCAGACCTGCCAATCGCACCGACTCATGTGGTTTCTAGCCTTGCGGAGTGGAACTTTGATGAAAACTAAACTGACTTTTTGGGGCTCTATGTTCTTTCTCCTCTCCCTCTCAATCCTTCTGACTATTTATCTGGTTTGGATTTTCTATCCGTTGGAAATTCAGTGGCTGAATTTAACAGATCGGGTCTATTTAAAAACAGAAACCATTCAGTACAATTTTCATATCTTGATGAATTACCTGACCAATCCTTTTAGTCAGGTCCTAGAGATGCCTGATTTTCGTTCGTCAGTAGCTGGTCTGCACCATTTTGCGGTTGTGAAGAATCTCTTTCACTTGGTACAGCTAGTTGCCCTAGTGACACTGCCAAGTTTCTATGTCTTTGTCAAAGGGATTGTAAAAAAGGGCTTCTTGTCTCTATTTAGTAAAGGGCTTTTGGCTCTAGTGGTCTTACCTTTACTGATTGGTCTTGGGGGAGTGTTGATTGGTTTTGACCAGTTCTTTACTCTTTTCCATCAAATTCTCTTTGTGGGAGATAATACCTGGCTTTTTGATCCAGCCAAGGATCCAGTGATTCTGATTTTGCCAGAGACCTTCTTCCTCCATGCCTTCCTCCTCTTTTTCGCTCTCTATGAAAGCTTCTTTGGTTTTCTATACCTGAAAAGCCGTAGGAAATAATACTAAGATGTTCTTATTTTGAATAAATAAGTTAGGTATGTGATTCGAAACTATTGTCAAGAGTGAATTAACTAAATCTACATTGCCTCAATCGTTCGCAAACAGGGCGAATTTCAAGTTCAAGTTAGCCATCCAGAAGTCTTCTCTGGGTGACTTGTAGTTCAAGCATTTTTTAGGATAGTTATTAATCCAATTTTCGATTAAGGCGACTTCTTTAGGAGTCGTTTTCTTAGTTCCTTTAGGTAACCATCTACGAATGAGCCTGTTGTGATTCTCATTAGTTCTCCTTTCCCAAGAGGCATAGGGGTGCGCATAATAGATATGTTCCTTAGAAAACACATCAGACAATCGGTTGAATTCCG
>NZ_SPGF01000026.1 GCF_005844455.1 Streptococcus mitis
ACACAGAAGTTAAGCCCTAGAACGCCGGAAGTAGTTGGGGGTTGCCCCCTGTGAGATATGGAAGTCGCTTAGCTCTATTCCGCCATAGCTCAGTTGGTAGTAGCGCATGACTGTTAATCATGATGTCGTAGGTTCGAGTCCTACTGGCGGAGTAGTTAATTAAAGGAGGTTTCGACCTCTTTTTTTGTGGCTCTTTGTCAACTGTAGTGGGTAGACGAAAAGCGGCTCTTTGTCAACTGTAGTGGGTTGAAGAAAAGCTAATATCTAGAAAGGACAAATTTCGACCTTTCTTTTTTGATATTTAGAGCGATGAAAATTCGTTTTTTGAAGTTTTCAAAGTTCCGAAAACCAAATGCATTGCGCTTGATAAGTTTGATGAGATTATTGGTCGCTTCTAATTTTGCGTTAGAATAGGGTAGTTGAAGGGCGTTGACGATTTTCTCTTTATCCTTGAGGAAGGTTTTAAAGACAGTCTGAAAAAGAGGATGAACCAGCTTAAGATTGTCCTCAATAAGTCCGAAAAATTTCTCTGGTTCCTTATTCTGGAAGTGAAAAAGCAAGAGCTGATAGAGCTGATAGTGGTGTTTCAAGTCTTCTGAATAGCTCAAAAGCTTGTCTAGTATTTCTTTATTGGTTAGATGCATACGAAAAGTAGGGCGATAAAATCGTTTATCACTCAGTTTCCGACTATCTTGTTGAATGAGCTTCCAGTAACGTTTGATGGCCTTGTATTCATGGGATTTTCGCTCAAACTGATTCATGATTTGGACACGCACACGACTCATAGCACGGCTTAAGTGTTGAACGATGTGAAAACGATCCAGAACGATTTTAGCGTTTGGAAAAAGTTGTCTAGCTAAGTCATAGTAGGGACTAAACATATCCATCGTAATGATTTTCACCTGACAACGAACAGCTCTATCATACTTAAGAAAGTGATCACGAATGACAGCTTGTGTTCTCCCCTCAAGAACAGTGATGATATTTAGTTTTTCAAAATCTTGCGCAATGAAGCTCATCTTTCCCTTTGTAAAAGCGTACTCATCCCAGGATATAATCTCAGGCAGACGAGAAAAATCATGCTCAAAGTGAAAGTCATTGAGCTTGCGAATAACAGTTGAAGTTGAAATAGACAACTGATGGGCAATGTCGGTCATAGAAGCCTTCTCAATCAGTTTCTGAGCAATTTTTTGGTTGATGATACGAGGAATTTGGTGATTTTTCTTTACTAGAGGAGTCTCAGCGACCATCATTTTCGAGCACTGATAGCACTTGAAACGTCGCTTTTTAAGGAGAATTCTAGTAGGCATACCAGTTGTTTCGAGGTAAGGAATTTTCGACGGTTTTTGGAAGTCATATTTCTTCATTTGACTTCCACACTCAGGACAAGAAGGAGCGTAGTAGTCCAGTTTAGCGATGATTTCCTTGTGTGTATCCCTATTAATGACATCCATAATTTGGATATTTGGGTCTTTAATGTCTAGTAATTTTGTGATAAAATGTAATTGTTCCATATGAATCTTTCTAATGATGGTTTGGTTGCTTTTCATTATAGGTTATATGGAACTTTTTTTCTACACAAAAATAGGCTCCATAAGATCTATAGGGGATTTACCCACTACAAATATTATAGAGCCCGAAAAGCTAACACCTAGAGAGGACGAAATTCGTTCTCTCATTTTTGATGTTTAAAGAAATATATATCTTAGTTTTAAAGTTCGTAAAGTTCCTAAAGCCGAAGGCTTGCCTCTTGATGTCTTTGATGAGTTTATTGGTCGCTTCCAGTTTAGCATTGGAATATGGAAGCTCCATGGCGTTCGTGATGTACGTTTTATACTTTAGAAAAGTTTTAAAAACAGTTTTAAAGGCAAGATTGACAAGATCCAGATTGTCTTCTAGAAGCTCGAAGAAATATTTCGAGTTCATCTCTTGGAAATGGAAGAGAAGGATCTGGTAGAGTTCGTAATAGAATTTCAGTTCATCTGAGAAATTCAATGTCTTCTGGACAACCTCTCTCGGTGTTACTGTTTGCCCAAAAGTGCGAGAAAAGAAGCGATTCAGAGACAGTTTACGACTATCTTTTTGGAGAATACGCCAGTGATTTTTCATGGATCGATAAGGTAGGGAACGCTTATCGAAAGTCTTCATAATATTAATTCTAGTTGTCATCATAGCACGGCTCAGGTGTTGGATAATGTGAAATCTATCAAGGACAATTTTAGCCCTTGGAAATAGTTGTTTGATGATAGGAATATAGCTACCCGACATGTCCACTGTTACGACCTCGACAGTTTCTCTGACCGCCCTAGGATACTTGTAGAAATAGTTCTTGATGGTGGTTTGGCGGTTATTTTCAAGAATGGTCACAATCCGTCTTGTCTCAAAATCCTGAGCAATAAAGGCGAGTTTTCCCTTGTTCCGACTAAATTCATCCCAGCTCAAGACTTTTGGTAATTTCGTAAAATCATGCTCAAATTGAAACTGAGCCAGTTTCCTCTGGACGACCGACACGGAGATATGTAGTCTCCTAGCGATGGCTATATTGGTCATATTTTCTGTATGGAGTTGTGTGACTTTCTCCCAAATAGGTTGGGAAATCTGACAGTTTTTCTTGACTAGAGCTGTCTCAGCTACGGTCACTTTTTTGCAAGATTTGCATTGAAACCGGCGTTTTTTAAGCAGGAGGCAGGTTGGAAACCCCTGACAATCTAAAATAGGGATTTTTGACAACTTTTGAAAATCGTACTTGATACACTTTCCTTGGCAATGAGGACAACGAGGGCTGTCGTAATCTAGCTTTGCCCTGATTTCTAGATGGGTCTGATGTTTCAAAACGAAGAGAATTTTGATATTTTTGTCTTTGATTCCAATTAGTTCTGTGGTAAGATGAGTATAGGTCATTTATGTTAGTTCCTTTCAGACAAATGTGGTAGTTTATCTGAGCCTAACATAGATGGCTTTTTCTGTCTAGCTTAATTTTACAAATTGGGAATCTAAATCTTCACCATTAGAAGCAATCACTTTTTTGTACCAGTCAAATGATTTTTTCTTGCTTCTTTTTTGTGTGCCATTGCCATAATCATCACGGGCTACATAGATAAAGCAATATCTTTTAGTCATCTCACCTGTTCCTGCAGAAACTAAATAATTGCTCCTCAGGTCGTGTAGCCTAGTAGGTCTATTCCGTCAAGGGTGTCTGCATCTCGCATTTCCTTGATGTGGTCTCTGAGATAGTCTATCCTGTAATCATCTTTAGCATAACCATTTTATGTTGTGAAGATGGGGTTTTATAGTTAATAACCCGTTGTGCTAGTTAATCAAGCGTAAGCAAGGGAATATTTTAAACTGATACCAAATTCAGTATGACTGCTTTTAAGCAAAAGAGAATAGATAAGTAATATTGACTCTGTCTTAAATTTAAGCGCCTGAATATTTCGACAACGTAAAGCCTCCATTCCAAACTGCTCTAAACTAGAAAATACAGTCTCCACTGGTTTCCTCAATCGACTTATTTTGTAATTTTCTAGCCATGAATAACCCACCATGTTTTTTCTGAGTTGAGAAATTAACTGGATACCACAGTCTGCTAACGTTGCCTTTGTCTGTCTATCCACATATCCTTTATCTCCATAAACGATTGGAAATGGGCTATTTTCAAGTAGCTCCAAAGCAACATCGCCATCATAAATAGATGCGGGTGTGACAACATAATCAATAGGAAACCCACTGTCGCTGACAAGAACTGAAAATTTCAAGCCATAATAATGGATTTTCTTAGTCGCATTATAGCCAATATCTGCCACCTCTGATAACAATGTAGCTCTCATGTTGCGAATGGGGTGACATAGGGCACAAGGAAAGCTGTCAATCAAGCCGAACGAGCAGGTTTGACAAAGATCTAAGACCATAAAATAGCGCATACGCTGAATACTTTGAGCAAGATTTTGACAGATACGGCAAAATAGTGAGTGTTCAGGGAAGTTGTCAGGGAAGAGATTATGACGAATCGCACGGTAAATAGCACTTGCGTCCTGCAGCCCTCTTGAATTGCCCAAAGATAACTAGCGATAACAACGACATCAGACTGTTTTTGTAGGTGGATATTTCGCCGATTTCGAACCTCATGGGGAACAAATCGCTCATATAAAGCGATAACTTGAGTCAAGATTTTTGAAAAAATAACTTGTGTTTGATTGGGATTTGCGAGATAATAATGTTGGCTTTGCATATCATTCCCTCATTTCGTGGTTGTTTTGAGTTTATGATACGCAAAGTTTTTTTATTTGGCTAGAATTAACTAGCACAACGGGTAGTTAATAATTTAATTAAAAGTGTAGTTTATTGTTATTATAGCCATTATTAGATGGTGTAAATGAAATGTTGATATTGATATATCAGGGCTTGAATTATAATATTTGCAATAATTTCAATAAATGTTAACAATAAATGTTGAAATAAATGTAATTGACGATTATTTTCACATATTATATAATTAGGTCAAATAGATGATCTATTTACTTATAGGAGGGGTGATACAATCGAAAGACAATATAAGATATTAAAAATTCTATCTAAGCACGATGGACCAATTTCATCTAGAAGGTTGAGTGACTATTTACAAGTATCTAGGAGAACGGTTTTTAAAGATATTGATAGTTTAAGATTGATAGCAAATAAATATAATATTGATATTATTAACATCCCTTCGAAAGGAATTGAACTTAAAATAAATAATCCACAAGATATTTTAAATTTAGAAAATAAGATTAAAGAGAAGATATATCGTGATAATTACTCTGTTGAAAATAGGAGACTTTACATCATCAAGCAGCTTTATTTAACAAATAATGATTTAACTTTAGACTATTTATCTGAAGAATATCTTGTAAGTAAGACTTCCATATATAACGATATAAAGGTTATTAATAAAGTTATAGAAGGATATGGCTCAAAAATAGTTTCGAATATATCTGGAATTGAATTAATCGGAGATGAGATAAATATACAACGTTCTTTAATAGAACTAATATTTCATTACTCAGATAAAGTATCTTACTCAAGTTCGATAAATAAAGCACAGTTAGTGTTCTTTGATAAAAATATAGTTAATAGTATATACGAAGAATTATTTTTAGAAAATAAAAGTTTAATAGAAAATCTTCCGGATTATTATATTCAATCTTTTCTAACATTAGTATTTACTTTGTGTTCAAGAGTTAAGATAGACCGTCATATTGGAGACGATTTTAAATATGTTACACCTAAGTTTAATAATTATGACTCAGAAACTGTAAAAACTTTTGTTGATTTTCTAATAGATGAATTGGATTTAAACCTAAAAGCCAAGGATATCGCATATCTTAAGAAACAAATATATGCTCATAGACTGGTAGATAAACCAATAAATGATAAATCTGATAATAATTTCATAGTAAATAAATTTATCGGAAGGATTAGCAAAATCGAAGGTGTTGACTTTAGTAACAACGAAGAGTTAGTTAAGGCAATGTCATATCATATCTCTGCTATGGTTGAAAGGTTAAAACTAGGAATTCACATACAGAATCCTCTTTTGAAAAGTTTGCGCAAAGAATATAAAACTTTATTTAGCATAATTTGGTATTCAACTAATATACTTGAAGACTACTTTAAGATAAAAATGAATGATGATGAAGTGGCTTTGATATTAATATACTTTCAAATTCAGATAGAAGCATCAAATAAAGCTAACAATATATTGATCGTGTGTCAGTACGGAATCTCATGTGCTCAGCTTATTTATAATAAAGTAAAAGGATTTCTTCCAGAAAAAGATAACTTATTGATACGAACATTAGACGAATTGAGTAATAGTGATTTAAGCGATGTAGATTTTATCATATCATCAATAAATTTAGATTATTTGAATTTGGATATACCATATGTTTTTGTTAATCCTGTAATTAATAATGATGATTATATAAAAATAATTTCTGAATATACAAAAATATTTAGCAAGCGATATCAAATAAGGAAAAATGAAAAAAATAATGAAGATGTAAGTGCAATAGAGATTGATGATTTAATATCTTTAGAAACTATATTTTTGAGGAAAGAATTCAAAAACAAAGAGGAATTAATTGAATATGTTGGCAATTCATTAAATAAAAATAAATTTGTTGACTATTCATATTTAAAGTCGATTTTTGCTAGGGAGGCTATAGGGATTACAGCACTAGAATATGGAGTAGCATTACCTCATGCAAGTTCAAAAACTGTCAACAGAACACATATAGCAATCTGCACTCTCAGTCACCCTATAGACTGGGATGGGATTCCAACGTCCCTAGTTATTTTTATGAATTTTGAAGATGACGAAGTAGAAAATATTAGATATATAGTTGATAAAATATATAAAAAGATAAATTCAAAAGAAAAAGTTGATAAGTTGGTAGGGTGTAAAAAACCTGAGGAATTAATAGAAGAAATTAGAAGTATATGAGGTGGATATGTATTTCGATAAGAAATTAATAAATACGTTTGTAAATGTTGATAATCAGGAGGAGCTATTTAGATTTATGTCAGATAGCTTATATGATAGTGGTTGTGTAAAAGATTCTTTTTATGATGGGATAGTAAGTAGAGAATCTGAATATCCAACAGGAATACAAATAGGAAATGTTGGTTTTGCAATACCACATACGGATTCAAAACATGTTTTGGAGTCTCAGATTTGTTTTGTATCTTTAAAAAAACCAATACTTTTTGCAGATATGACAGATATTAATAATAAATTTCCAGTAAATTTGGTATTTATGCTATCTATGAAAGAGCCAGGTGATCAAATAAAAACTTTACAAAAATTGATGGAAATATTTGCTAATGAAGAAGTAATAAGTTTTCTTTTAGAAACAGATAATAAAGATGAAATTCTTAATATTTTAAAAGAAAATGGTATTGACTAAAATATAAATTTATTAGGAGGATAAAATGTCAGTTTTAATTAATTCGTTTCAATGGTTCATAGGCCTTGGATCAAATGTTTTTTTACCAATTATAATATTTATTTTAGGGATTATTTTTGGTCTAAAACCAGGAAAGGCCTTAATGTCAGGAATTACAGTAGGAATTGGTTCAATCGGTCTTGGACTAGTATTGAATTTATTGTCAGGTAGTCTGGGAAGTGCAATTCAAGATATGGGAAATCATTATGGAAGCTCTCTTAATATATTAGATATGGGTGTTGGAGTTGGAGGACCTTTAGCTTTCTCTACATCTTTAGGCTTGCTGATGATACCTATTTCACTTGTAGTTAATATATTGTTCGTATTTTTAGGCTTAACTAGAACTTTGAATGTAGATATTTGGAATTTTTGGTTTCCTATATTTATGGGAATGATTACCCAATCTATTACAGGTAACTTTGTGTTTGGTATACTAGGTGGAACCGTTGCGGTAATGATTCAGTGGTTACTTGCAGATATAAATCAGAAAAAAAATAGTGAGTTTTTTGGCTACCCTGGTATAGCCATAAGCCACATGATGGTTAATTCAGGTGCAATAATTGCCCGTCCTTTAAATTGGATTTTTGATAGAATACCTGGTCTAAATAAAATTGATCTTGATGCTGAATCTTTAACTAAAAGGTTTGGAATATTGGGGGATACAGTTTTTATAGGATTAGTTATAGGTGCACTAGTAGGTATTTTTGCTAAATATGATGTATCTAAGATCGGAAATCTTGCTATATCTACAGCAGCGGTAATGAAAATAATGCCTAAAATGGTTGCTATGTTTATGGAAGGTCTGGGACCAATAGCAGAAGCTGCTTCAGATTTTGCTAATAATAAATTAGGTGGTAGACAAGTTAATATAGGAATGGATGCTGCACTAGTAGTAGGACACTCTGCAGTTATGTCTACATCAATATTACTAGTTCCAATTTCTTTGGCTCTTGCATTAGTATTACCGGGCAATCAAGTTTTACCTTTTGGAGATTTAGCATTTTTCGCATTTGCTATAGCTATGATGGTTCCTTTCTTTAAAGGAAATGTTATTAGAACTGTACTAGGAAGTGCTATATATGTTGTAGCTTGTCTATATTTATCAACATGGTTAGCTCCAGTAATGACAGATGTATTTAATTTAGCTAGTTTCGACGTTGGAACAGCAGGATTGGTTACAATGCTACTCGCTGCTTTATGGCCAGTTGCTTTATATGTATTAGCTTTAAAATATTTAGGCATATTTGGAGTCGTAGCAATAGGAATATTAGTAATACTAATAATGTATTACATCAACAAGATTAAGAAAATTTCATATTTTCAATAGAACATAGAATATAAATATAAAATATAAAGGAGATAAAAATGAAAAAAATATTAGTAATTTGTGGAGCCGGTCATGCAACATCAACCATAGCTGTTTCTAAAATAAAAAAGTGGTTAGAAGACAATAATTTGGATTCTGATGCAAAAATTTATCAATCAAAAATAGCTGATGAACTAAATAAATTTGATGATTATGATGTCGTTGTAAGTACAACAGTTGTACCAGATTCAGTAAAGGAAAAAGTAATTAATGGAGTTGCTTTATTAACTGGTGTTGGTATAGATAAGGTATTTGAACAAATACGCAAAGAATTGGAAAAATAATGATTATACATGATTTTATTAAGTTAGAAACAGTTGCAGGAAGACCATCCTTCCATGATATAACAGATGATATTAAAGAAATAGTAGAGCAAAATTCTATAACAGATGGAATAATTGTTATATCAAGCTCTCATACAACATGTTCATTATTTTTTGATGAGGATATGCATGATAGAAATTATTTTGGAGATGACTTTCTACATGTTGATATAGCTAAAATGATGGATAAAATCGCCCCACCGATGAGGTCTGAGGGCGATTACCATAGTCCTGGAGAAAAACATGTAGAGTTTGGATTAAATCTATGTGATTCGGAATTTCCACCAGAAAAATGGACCATGTTAAATACGGATGCCCATCTAAAATCTTCACTATTTGGCAACAATTCGATGACTCTTATAATAAAAGATAAAAAAATCTTATTAGGAAAACTTGGTAAAGTATTTTTTGTTGACTGGGATCATCTGAGAGAAAGAGATAGAAATATTAGCATTTTATTGTTGGGTGAAAAAAATGGTTAATATTTTACCTTCGATTCTAAATAGTGATTTTTGGAATATCAAAGAAACATTAAATATTCTAAATAATAGCGAGACAAAAGAAATCCATATAGATATAATGGATGGAAATTTTGTTGAAGATATGGCATTTGGGCCAAAGTTTGTAAGAACTATAAGAGAACATACAGATCTGAAATTAGACTTACATCTTATGATTATTAATCCTGAAAGAAAAATTGAAAAATTTATAGAAGCTGGGGCTGACAGTATAACTTTCAATGTTGAAAGCACATTCAATGTAATGAATATAATTCAAAAAGTTAAAGAATTCAATAAAAAAGTTGGAGTAGCTATTAGTCCACATACATCAATATCAAGCATAGAATCTATTTTACCTTTTGTAGATCAAGTTTTAGTTTTAACGATAAAGCCTGGTACTTCAAATTCCCATATAATTACTGAAATGTATGGTAAAATTAAGGAATTACATGATATAAAAAGTATAAAAGAATACTCATATAGGATTATGGTAGATGGAAAAGTTGATGATAAAACACTTGGACCAATACTAAAAAGCGGTGCTGAGGCTGTTGTATCTGGTGGATATATTTTTAAAAATGAAAAAATATTAGACAACATTGAAATATTAAAAAAGATAGGAAAAAGTTATGAATAATCAGCCTTACTTGGAATTAATAGAGAGCGAAATTATTGAGTTTTGCAAATCAAATACTCTCTTAAATTTTGAAGAATTATCTAAATATTTTAAGAAAGATAGAAGGATATTCGTTGGTGGTGTCGGAAGATCAAGTATGGCAGCAAGAGGATTCGTAAATAGACTTGTTCATTTAGGATACTCTGCACATTTAATAGGAGAGATTAGCACTCCTTTAGCTAGAAAAGATGATGTTGTATTACTTATATCTAATTCAGGAAATACAAATTCATTGTATACCATAGGAGAAAGGGCAAAAAAAGATGGAGCTAAAATATTAAGTATAACATCCAATAAAGATTCTAAAATTTTTCAAATTAGCGATGATTCATTGGTATTAAAGGATGTTGATAAATCAAATCAGCCTATGGGTAGTTTATTTGAACAAGCAGCTTTGCTTGTGACTGATGCTTTCATTTTGTTTCTAATGAATCTAAACATAGAAACATCTGAATCAATGAGGAAAAGACATTCAAATTTGGAGTGATACAAATCTTATCTTATGCTAGAATATATCGTTGTTTAAGATTAATAAATTATAGTAATTTATCAAACAAATTATTCGATTTACATAACTTTATCTATGGTGAAATTTTAAAAGGGTTGTCGACGGGCAACCCTATTTTTGTTATGTGACTATTAGTCCGTCTCGCTCCGTTAAGGTGCGAGACAAAAAAACCACCCGCTATGCGGGTGCGCGTCGAAGGTTATACCAAAAAAACTCCGAACGCGATACAATAAAGGTGTTCAAGCCAATTGTAAAGCGAAAGGAGAAAAATATGGCACAAAAGGCTCATAGTTTATCGCATACAAAGTGGCACTGTAAGTATCACATTGTGTTCACCCCTAAGTATAGACGAAAAGTTATCTATAATCAATATCGAAGTAGTTTAGGCGAAATATTTCATCGCTTATGTAGTTATAAAGGTGTTGAAATTATCGAGGGTCACTTAATGCCTGATCATGTACATATGTTAGTAAGTATTCCGCTGAGGATAAGTGTTTCGAGTTTTATGGGGTATTTAAAAGGCAAAAGTGCACTCATGATATTTGATAAACACGCCAATCTCAAGTATAAGTTTGGGAATCGACATTTCTGGGCAGAAGGTTATTATGTGAGCACAGTAGGGCTCAATGAAGCCACAATTAAGAAATATATTCAAGAGCAGGAAAAGCATGATATAGCACTAGATAAATTGAGTGTAAAAGAATATGAGGATCCCTTTAGGGATAGTGGTAAGTAATACTAAAGCCTCTTTAAGAGGCAAGTGACGAGTCAAGAGCAATAAGGCTTGAACAACGTGAAAGCCAGCGTCTTTAGGCGCTGGCTGGTAATTTGGGCTTATAGCCCTGGTTCAAACCACCCGTTAGACGGGTGGTCATGATTATGTAATTAATAATCTGTCTTGCACCTAATGACAAGTGATATTTTTCTTGACGATAGAAGTCTCAGCTACCATCATTTTCTAACACTGATAGCACTTAAAACGTCGCTTTATTAGAAGATTTCTAGTAGACATACCAGTCGTTTCGAGGTAAGGAATCTCAGTGTGTACCCCTATTAATGACATCCATAATTTTGATATTAGGGTCTTTAATGTCGAGTAATTTTGTGATAAGTTGAAGAACTCTTGAGAAATATTTATTATAGTAGATTGAATCTAGAATAGTACGTTATGCTGTTAAAATATTTCTAGAAATTAATTTGACTTTCCTAATCGATTTGTTCACATCTTGTTTCAATCCACTATACTATTGAAACAGAACAGGATAATTTTTTAAATCATTTATAGGAATTTTTTATTTTTAGGGATTTAATAGTTTGTTTTTGATGTAAGGTATTTATTCTATTCTGTCAACTTTTCCTATTTTTTATCTTATTGAGGTTGGTATTTGTACAATTCAGGAATTATTAATGATTAATTAAAATTTTTTGTTAGAATAAGTTCATAAATAGAAAAAAGAGGTGTATGCTTATGATACAAAGTATTTATGATCAGATGACTGATTTCTATGACAGTATCGAAGAAGAGTATGCTACTTTCTTTGATAATAGTTGGGAATGGGAACATTTTCATTTTAAATTTTTGATTTATTATTTAGTTCGATATGGCATTGGGTGTCGTAGGGATTTTATCGTTTACCATTATCGTGTTGCTTATCGTTTGTATCTTGAAAAGATGATAATGAATCGGGGTTTTATTTCTTGTTAAGGTAATTTTAGTAAATTTCCGAACAAACTTACTTTTTCATGGCAATATAACAATAAATAGCTGGTAATTTTTCTAAATCATTTTTTAATAGTTGGAAATAGTAAATCTTTGTATTGTTTCTTCTTGATAAAAAGGCGATTTTTTCTTATAATAAATTGTAAGATATAATTGCAGGTGAGATTCCTGCCATGTATGTGGAAAGGAAGAGCCTGAGGGCTCAGACAAGATTATGACTTCAGTTGTTGTTGTAGGTACCCAGTGGGGTGATGAAGGTAAAGGGAAGATTACAGACTTCCTTTCAGCGAATGCAGAAGTGATTGCACGTTACCAAGGTGGTGATAATGCAGGGCACACGATTGTGATTGATGGTAAGAAATTTAAGTTGCACTTGATTCCATCTGGGATTTTCTTCCCTGAAAAAATTTCTGTTATTGGTAACGGAATGGTTGTAAATCCTAAATCGCTTGTGAAAGAATTGAGCTATCTTCATGAGGAAGGTGTGACAACTGATAACTTGCGTATTTCTGATCGTGCGCATGTTATTTTACCTTATCATATCGAGTTGGATCGTTTGCAAGAAGAAGCTAAAGGTGACGATAAGATTGGTACTACAATTAAGGGAATAGGTCCAGCTTATATGGACAAGGCTGCTCGTGTGGGAATTCGTATTGCTGATCTTTTGGATAAAGACATTTTCCGTGAGCGTTTAGAACGTAACCTTGCTGAAAAGAATCGTCTTTTTGAAAAATTGTATGACAGTAAAGCGATTGCTTTTGATGATATTTTTGAAGAGTATTACGAATATGGTCAACAAATCAAGAAGTATGTGACAGATACATCTGTCATTTTGAATGATGCGCTTGATAATGGTAAACGTGTTCTTTTTGAAGGTGCACAAGGTGTTATGCTAGATATCGACCAAGGTACCTATCCATTTGTTACGTCATCAAACCCTGTGGCTGGTGGTGTGACCATTGGTTCTGGTGTTGGTCCAAGTAAAATTGACAAGGTTGTAGGTGTATGTAAAGCCTATACGAGTCGTGTGGGAGACGGTCCTTTCCCAACTGAGTTGTTTGATGAAGTAGGAGAACGTATCCGCGAAGTCGGTCATGAATATGGGACAACAACTGGTCGTCCACGTCGTGTGGGTTGGTTTGACTCAGTCGTGATGCGTCATAGCCGTCGTGTTTCTGGTATCACTAACCTTTCATTGAACTCTATCGATGTTTTGAGTGGTTTAGATACAGTGAAAATCTGTGTGGCCTATGATCTTGATGGTCAACGTATTGACTACTATCCAGCTAGTCTTGAGCAATTGAAACGTTGTAAGCCTATCTATGAAGAGTTGCCAGGTTGGTCAGAAGATATCACTGGAGTTCGTAATTTGGAAGAGCTTCCTGAGAATGCGCGTAACTATGTTCGTCGTGTGAGCGAATTGGTTGGCGTTCGTATCTCTACTTTCTCAGTAGGTCCTGGTCGTGAACAAACAAATATTTTAGAAAGTGTTTGGTCATAAGAGATTTTTAAGATTTGTTTAAGATAGGTCGGGTATACTATAGACAGTTACAAGAAGACCTCCTAACTTGTTGTAACAAATATCCTAAACTTTTCTTTTTCATAATAATCTCCCTATAGAGTCACCGCGTTCGGTGGCTTTTTTTGTGTTGGGAATCATGATATAATAATAAAATCGATAAGTAGGAAAAGGGAAATTGATGAATTATACAGTTGAAGAAAAAGAAGTCTTTATGAGGGAGGCTTTGAGAGAGGCAGAGATTGCTCTTGAACACGATGAAATTCCAATTGGTTGTGTGATTGTCAAAGATGGGGAAATCATTGGTCGTGGGCATAATGCACGTGAGGAGTTGCAGCGAGCGGTTATGCATGCGGAGATTATGGCCATAGAGAATGCGAACCTGAGTGAGGAGAGCTGGCGCTTGCTAGATTGTACGCTTTTTGTGACTATTGAGCCTTGTGTCATGTGTAGTGGGGCGATTGGGCTTGCCCGTATTCCAAACGTGGTCTATGGGGCTAAAAACCAGAAATTTGGCGCTGCTGGGAGTTTGTACGATATCTTGACAGATGAGCGTCTGAATCATCGTGTGGAGGTTGAAATGGGAATTTTGGAAGATGAATGCGCAGCTATCATGCAGGACTTTTTTAGAAATAGACGGAAAAAATAATTTTGCTTTTAAAATGAATAGGAATGTGATATAATAAATAGTGGAGCAACAGTTCTGCGTGAAGTGGGTCAGGGGAGGAATCCAGCAGCCCTAAGCGATGTGAATTGTGTGCTCTTTTTTCGTGCTTTTTCCGAATAAATAAGATAGAATAATCTAGAATAAATGATAATAGAAAAGAGAAGATTATGAAAATTCGTGGTTTTGAATTGGTTTCGAGTTTTAAAGATGAAAATTTATTGCCCAAGCGTGAGACGGCGCATGCGGCTGGTTATGACTTAAAGGTTGCTGTGCGTACAGTTATTGCGCCAGGAGAGATTGTCTTGGTTCCGACAGGGGTTAAGGCTTATATGCAGCCGACTGAGGTTCTCTATCTCTATGATCGCTCTTCAAATCCTCGTAAGAAGGGCTTGGTCTTGATTAACTCGGTTGGTGTTATTGATGGGGATTATTATGGAAATCCTGGGAATGAAGGGCATATTTTTGCGCAGATGAAGAATATCACAGATCAAGAGGTTGTTCTTGAAGTTGGGGAACGTGTTGTTCAGGCTGTCTTTGCTCCTTTCTTAATTGCAGATGGAGATGCAGCTGATGGCGTGCGAACTGGTGGATTTGGATCTACTGGGCACTAGAATGAAGATTATCTTTGTACGTCATGGAGAGCCAGATTATAGTATGCTTGATAAACTTGAAAATCCGCAACTCTATAGTGGTTTTGGTCGTGATTTAGCGCCATTGACAGGAAAAGGTCGCAGTCTGGCAAAAGAAGTTGCTAAAACTGCATGTTTTGGAAAGGCAGAGATTATTATTTCATCGTCTGTGACGAGGGCTTTAGAAACAGCCCATTATATAGCAGTTGAAACAGGATTGGACTTATTTGTGGAGCCGTTTTTTCATGAGTGGCGTCCAGACTTAGATGGCACTAACTCTGATTTAACTAGTGTATTGGTAGCTCATGAATATTATCTAAAACATCAAGGAGTTTTATCTGAAGATTCTCCTTATCGCTATGAAACTGATCTAGAGATGCGTCATCGTTTTTTAAGAGCTTTGAAAAAATATAAAGATTATAAAACTATTATCATTGTAACTCACGGAATGCTCATGCGTCAGTTTGTGCCAAATGAGAAGATTGATTTTTGCCAGGTGATTGAGTGTGAGTTAGAGATATAGAAAGAGGTTTATCATCGCAAAGAAAAAAGCGACATTTGTATGTCAAAATTGTGGGTATAATTCCCCTAAATATCTGGGGCGTTGTCCCAACTGTGGGTCTTGGTCTTCTTTTGTAGAGGAGGTTGAGGTTGCCGAGGTAAAGAATGCGCGTGTGTCCTTGACAGGTGAGAAAACCAAGCCTATGAAATTGGCTGAGGTAACTTCAATCAACGTCAATCGAACTAAGACGGAGATGGAGGAATTCAACCGTGTACTTGGAGGCGGAGTGGTACCGGGAAGTCTTGTCCTCATTGGTGGGGATCCTGGAATCGGGAAATCAACGCTTCTCCTACAAGTCTCAACCCAGTTATCCCAAGTGGGAACTGTTCTCTATGTCAGTGGGGAGGAGTCTGCCCAGCAAATCAAGTTGCGAGCGGAACGCTTGGGAGATATTGATAGTGAGTTTTATCTCTATGCAGAGACCAATATGCAGAGTGTTCGAGCTGAGGTGGAGAGAATCCAGCCAGACTTCCTCATTATTGACTCTATCCAGACCATTATGTCTCCTGAGATTTCAGGGGTGCAGGGGTCAGTTTCTCAGGTGCGTGAGGTGACGGCTGAGCTCATGCAGTTGGCTAAGACCAACAACATTGCTATCTTTATCGTAGGTCATGTGACCAAGGAAGGAACCTTGGCTGGGCCTCGTATGTTGGAGCATATGGTGGATACAGTGCTTTACTTTGAAGGAGAGCGCCACCATACCTTTCGTATTTTGAGAGCGGTCAAAAACCGTTTTGGTTCCACTAATGAGATTGGGATTTTTGAGATGCAGTCGGGTGGTCTGGTTGAGGTGCTCAATCCGAGTCAAGTTTTCCTAGAGGAGCGTTTGGATGGGGCTACTGGCTCGTCAATCGTTGTGACTATGGAAGGGACCCGTCCGATTTTGGCGGAGGTCCAGGCTTTGGTAACACCAACCATGTTTGGAAATGCTAAGCGCACGACGACAGGGCTTGATTTTAATCGTGCGAGTCTGATTATGGCTGTTTTGGAAAAGCGGGCAGGACTTCTCTTGCAGAATCAAGATGCCTATCTTAAATCTGCTGGCGGTGTCAAATTGGATGAACCTGCCATTGACTTAGCCGTTGCAGTTGCCATTGCTTCGAGCTATAAAGACAAGCCAACTAATCCTCAGGAGTGTTTTGTTGGAGAACTGGGCTTGACAGGAGAAATTCGGCGCGTGAATCGTATCGAGCAACGCATCAATGAAGCTGCTAAACTGGGCTTTACTAAGATTTATGTACCGAAAAATTCTTTGACAGGAATCACTCCGCCTAAGGAAATTCAGGTCATTGGAGTGACAACGATTCAGGAGGTTTTGAAAAAGGTCTTTGCATAATCCGTGACAAATCCTCTTAGAAATGATAAGATAGGAGAAATATTTGACTATCAAATTTTAAAGGAGGGAATCGTGTCGTATTTTGAACAGTTTATGCAAGCCAATCAGGCTTATGTTGCCCTGCATGGGCAGTTAAATCTGCCGATTAAACCCAAAACTAGAGTAGCTATTGTGACCTGCATGGATTCACGTTTGCACGTTGCGCAAGCTCTGGGCTTGGCACTTGGGGATGCTCATATCTTGCGGAATGCAGGTGGTCGAGTGACTGAGGACATGATTCGTTCGCTAGTTATTTCCCAGCAACAAATGGGAACAAGAGAGATTGTGGTGTTGCACCATACAGACTGTGGTGCCCAGACTTTTGAAAATGGTCCTTTTCAGGAGTATCTGAAAGAGGAACTAGGTGTCGATGTGTCAGACCAGGACTTTTTGCCCTTCCAAGATATAGAAGAGAGTGTGAGAGAGGATATGCAACTCCTTATCGAATCTCCCTTAATACCAGACGATGTCATTATCTCTGGTGCCATTTACGATGTAGATACAGGAAGTATGACAGTTGTAGAATTGTAAATACTTTATTTAGAAAGAAAGTGTATGAAGAAAAACAATATTTCATTTATTTTTATTTTATTTTATTGCTATGTATTGGTTTACAGTATGAAACCATCTACTATACGGATGGTTCGATGTCAGGTGCGGAATATAGACTAATGGGAGTTTCTATCTTTCTAGTTCTCTTTTACATGATTCCGGCTCTTTATTTCCTTTTCCGTCTTGGGAAAAAATGGGAATTGCCAAAGAATGCCTTGATCTTGTCTTTATTGGGTGGGATGTTCCTTTCAGGCTGGTTGTCTAGCTTTACGAATACTTATATCCATGATTTACTGGGTGTTCTTTTCCCAAATAGTGCCTTTTTAAATGCCTTTGAAAGTGCTATTGTGGCTCCTTTGGTAGAAGAACCGCTGAAATTGTTGCCTCTAGTTTTTGTTTTAGTTTTGGTTCCTGTACGAAAATTAAAATCTTTGTTTTTACTAGGGATTGCTTCTGGTTTGGGATTCCAAATGATTGAGGATATTGGCTACATTCGTACGGATTTGCCAGAGGGATTTGACTTTACTATTTCGAGAATTTTAGAGCGTATCATCTCAGGAATTGCCTCTCACTGGACTTTTTCAGGTCTAGCTGTAGTGGGTGTTTACTTGCTTTACAGAGCCTATAAAGGGCAGAAGGTTGGCAAGAAACAGGGGCTTATTTTCTAGGTTTAGCCTTGGGAACTCACTTCCTGTTTAACTCTCCTTTTGTGGAGTTGGAGACAGAGTTGCCCTTAGCGATTCCAGTGGTTACGGCTATTACTCTCTATGGTTTTTATCAGGCTTATTGCTTTGTTGAGAAGCACAATGAGCTGATGAACTAGAATATTTTTCAAAAGAATGATGCAAGGGTACAAATATAGTGCCCTTCTTTTATTTTTGATTGAAAAATAGTGCAAAAAGCGCTACAATGGTAGATGGAAAATCTTGTGAAAAGCACAAGCGATACATATATACCGGAGGAAATCATGTCTTTTTCTGATTTAAAGCTGTTTGCCCTTTCTTCTAATAAAGAATTGGCAGAACGTGTGGCGCAGGAGATTGGGATAGAGTTGGGGAAATCAAGTGTTCGCCAATTTTCAGATGGAGAGATTCAGGTCAACATCGAAGAATCAATCCGTGGGAAACACGTCTTTATCCTACAATCAACTAGTTCGCCTGTAAATGACAATCTGCTTGAAATTTTGATTATGGTAGATGCTTTGAAGCGTGCGAGTGCAGAATCTGTCAATGTTGTCATGCCTTACTATGGGTATGCACGTCAGGATAGAAAGGCGAGAGCGCGTGAGCCAATCACTTCAAAACTTGTCGCAAATATGCTTGAGGTAGCTGGGGTGGATCGTTTATTGACAATCGACTTGCATGCTGCACAGATTCAAGGATTCTTTGATATTCCTGTGGATCACTTGATGGGAGCTCCTCTGATTGCGGATTATTTTGAGCGTCGTGGTATGGTTGGTTCTGACTATGTGGTTGTCAGCCCAGACCATGGAGGGGTGACTCGTGCTCGTAAGTTGGCAGAATTTTTGAAAACATCTATCGCTATCATTGACAAACGTCGTAGCGTTGATAAGATGAATACCAGTGAAGTCATGAACATCATCGGTAAGGTCGAAGGCAAGACTTGTATCTTGATTGATGATATGATTGATACTGCTGGAACGATTTGTCATGCTGCAGATGCTCTTGCGGAAGCTGGTGCTGTTGAAGTCTATGCGAGCTGTACGCACCCAGTTCTTTCTGGTCCTGCTATGGATAATATCCAAAAATCAGCTATTAAGAAATTGGTTGTTTTGGATACCATCTATCTGCCAGAAGAGCGTTTGATTGATAAGATTGAGCAGATTTCAATTGCTCATTTATTGGGGGATGCTATCGTGCGTATCCATGAAAAACGCCCACTTTCTCCACTTTTCAGTATTGAGAAAAAGATTTAATGACCAAGCCTGAGATAATTCTCAGGTTTTTTTCGTCTCTTTTCCCGAATAAATAGATAGAGCCAGTGAATCTAGTAAACCTAGATTCACTGGCTCTATCTATTTATTCGGGAAAAGTTTGAAAAATACTTGGTCTGGCTCTTCCCAATGGTATTTTTTGGTGCTTTCCTTTATAATGGGTGTATGGATAAGAAAAAATTATTATTGATTGATGGGTCTTCTGTTGCTTTTCGGGCGTTTTTTGCGCTCTATCAGCAGTTGGACCGGTTTAAGAATGCGGCTGGTTTGCATACCAATGCGATTTATGGTTTCCAGTTGATGTTGAGTCATTTATTGGAGCGGGTTGAGCCGAGTCATATTTTGGTGGCTTTTGATGCGGGTAAGACGACCTTCCGTACAGAAATGTATGCGGACTATAAGGGTGGTCGAGCTAAGACTCCTGATGAGTTTCGTGAGCAATTTCCCTTCATTCGTGAGTTGTTGGATCATATGGGGATTCGTCACTATGAGTTGGCTCAGTATGAGGCGGATGACATCATTGGGACGCTGGATAAACTAGCTGAGCAGGATGGTTTTGATATTACCATTGTCAGTGGGGACAAGGACTTGATTCAGCTGACGGATGAGCATACGGTGGTTGAGATTTCCAAGAAAGGTGTGGCTGAGTTTGAGGCCTTTACGCCGGACTATCTTATGGAAAAGATGGGGCTCACACCGACTCAGTTTATCGATCTCAAGGCGCTTATGGGAGATAAGTCGGATAATATCCCCGGGGTGACTAAAATCGGTGAAAAGACGGGTATCAAGCTCTTGCTGGAGCATGGCTCGCTTGAGGGTATTTATGAAAATATCGATGGGATGAAGGCTTCTAAGATGAAGGAAAATCTCATCAATGATAAGGAACAGGCCTTTTTGTCTAAAACACTAGCGACCATTGATACCAAGGCACCGATTGAGATTGGTTTGGAGGATTTGGTTTATAGTGGTCCAGATGTTGAAAATCTTGGGAAATTCTATGATGAGATGGGCTTCAAACAGCTTAAGCAGGCTTTAAATGCATCGTCAGCTGATGTGGCTGAGAGTTTGGACTTTACTATCGTTGACCAAGTTAGTCAAGATATGCTGAGTGCGGACTCTATCTTCCACTTTGAGCTTTTTGGTGAAAATTACCATACGGATGATTTGGTTGGTGTTGCCTGGTCTTGTGGGGATAAGCTTTATGCTACAGACAAGCTTGACCTTTTGCAAGAGCCGATTTTCAAGGACTTTCTAGAAAAAACACCTCTGAGAGTGTATGACTTTAAGAAGGCTAAAGTTATCTTGCATCGTTTTGATGTGGATTTGCAGGCGCCTGCTTTTGACAGTCGTTTGGCTAAATACCTCCTTTCGACTGTGGAGGACAATGAAATTGCGACCATCGCGAGTCTTTATGGTCAGACATGTTTGGTCGATGATGAGACTTTCTATGGCAAAGGTGTCAAAAAGGCCATTCCTGAACGCGAGAAATTCTTGGAACATTTGGCGCGTAAACTTGCTGTTTTGGTCGAAATAGAGCCTATTTTGCTTGAAAAACTTAGTGAAAATGGGCAATTAGAGCTTCTTTATGATATAGAGCAACCTCTGGCCTTTGTCCTTGCTAAAATGGAAATTGCTGGGATTACGGTTAAGAAAGAGACCTTGCTTGAGATGCAGGCTGAAAATGAGCTTGTCATTGAAAAACTGACTCAAGAGATTTACGAACTGGCTGGTGAGGAGTTTAATATCAACTCGCCTAAGCAGTTGGGTGTCCTTCTCTTTGAAAAATTGGGACTTCCTCTAGAATATACCAAGAAAACCAAGACAGGTTACTCGACAGCGGTGGATGTGTTGGAGCGTCTGGCTCCTATTGCTCCGATTGTTAAGAAAATCCTCGATTACCGTCAGATTGCTAAGATTCAATCGACTTATGTAATTGGCTTGCAGGACTGGATTTTGGCTGATGGCAAGATTCATACTCGCTATGTGCAGGATTTGACCCAGACTGGGCGTTTGTCTAGTGTGGATCCAAACTTGCAAAATATTCCTGTGCGTTTGGAGCAAGGCCGCCTCATTCGTAAGGCTTTTGTGCCTGAGTGGGAGGATAGTGTGCTGCTCAGCTCGGACTATTCGCAGATTGAATTGCGCGTTTTGGCGCATATTTCTAAGGACGAGCACTTGATTAAGGCTTTCCAAGAGGGGGCAGATATCCATACTTCGACAGCCATGCGTGTCTTTGGCATTGAACTTCCTGAGGATGTGACTGCAAACGACCGTCGTAATGCCAAGGCAGTTAACTTTGGAGTGGTTTACGGGATTTCAGATTTTGGTCTGTCTAATAATTTGGGCATCAGCCGTAAGGAGGCCAAAGCCTACATTGATACCTATTTTGAACGCTTTCCGGGCATTAAAAATTACATGGATGAAGTGGTGCGTGAGGCGCGTGATAAGGGATATGTAGAGACCCTCTTCAAGCGTCGTCGTGAGTTGCCAGATATCAATTCGCGCAACTTCAACATTCGTGGTTTTGCGGAGCGGACTGCTATCAACTCTCCTATTCAGGGATCTGCGGCAGATATTCTCAAGATTGCCATGATTCAGCTAGATAAAGCCTTGGTTGCAGGTGGTTATCAGACTAAGATGCTTCTGCAAGTGCATGATGAAATCGTCCTTGAAGTTCCTAAATCTGAATTAGCAGAGATGAAAAAATTGGTCAAACAAACCATGGAAGAAGCCATTCAACTCAGTGTTCCCCTCATCGCGGATGAGAATGAAGGGGCAACCTGGTACGAGGCTAAATAAAAAGGGGGCTAGTCCTCCTTTTTTGTAGTAGAATTCTGCAAGCCTTTTCAAATTGTGCTATACTGATGAAAAAGGAGGATTTCTATGAGTCAAGAATTTATCAATCCAAGTGATGGTGTGATTCGTCAGTATCTAGCAACGAGTAAAACCCTTGCTGTGGTGGGCTTGTCAGACCGTGAAGAAACAACTAGCAATCGAGTGACCAAGGAAATGCAGGCTCGGGGTTATAAAATCATCCCAGTCAATCCCAAGGCGGCAGGTGGCGAAATCTTGGGTGAAAAGGCTTATGCCAGCCTCGCTGAGATTCCTTTTCCTGTAGATATTGTTAATGTTTACCGTCGCAGTGAATTTCTGCCCGATGTGGCGCGCGATTTTCTCAAGACTGATGCTAAGATTTTTTGGGCACAGCTAGGACTTGAAAGTCTAGAAGCGGAAGAAATCTTGCGTGCTGGTGGATGTGATGATATCGTGATGAATCGCTGCATCAAGAGAGAACATACTCGCTTGATTAAGGAAGTATAAGAAAAAGGTAGCTGCTGGGCTACCTTTTGTGTTAGAAAATGCCGATAAGGGTCTGCATACCAAGACTGGTGAGGATGATGGCAATCCAGCAGACGGCTCCGAGAACAATGGATTTTCCGCTGGATTTGACCATAGCTAGCAGATTGGTTTTGAGTCCGATAGCACTCATGGCCATGATGATAAAGAATTTAGAGAGTTGTTTGAGAGGGGTAAAGAAGCTACTGGACACACCAAGAGAGGTCAGTAGGGTGGTTAGGAGAGAGGCCAGGATAAAATAAAGGATAAAAAGTGGGAAAACTTTTTTCAGTTGTACGCCTTGTTTATTTTCTTGCTGGCGACTTTGCCAGTAAGATAGAAAGAGCGTGATAGGGATAATGGCCAAAGTACGTGTGAGTTTGACAATGGTTGCGGATTCGAGGGTATTGGTCTGGTAGAGACTGTCCCAGGCGCTGGCTGTGGCTGTTACAGAGGAAGTGTCATTGACTGCAGTTCCTGCAAAGAGGGCAAAGCCGTCATTGGATAGATGAAGCCAGGTTCCTAGAGTTGGAAAGATGAGCGCAGCTAAGACATTGAAGAAAAAGATAACGGAGATGGCTTGGGCGACTTCTTTTTCCTTAGCATGGATAACGGGCGCTGTCGCCGCAATAGCAGAGCCTCCGCAGATAGAAGAACCTACTCCAATCAAGGTAGCCAGTTTTGTATCCAGTGTAAAGAAGCGCTGGAAGAAATAGGCAATAATCAGAGCTATTGAAATGGTGGATAGGATGACAGGGAGTGAAGATTGCCCAACTGCGAAGACCTGCGAGATATTGAGACCAAAACCAAGCAAGACAACGGCATATTGGAGCAATTTTTTAGAACTAAAGGTCAATCCCGCATCCAGTTGTTTATAGGATGAGAGAAAGGGATGGAGAAGCATGCCTATGAAAATCGCAAAAACAGGCGCGCCAATCACAGGGAAGAATCCTCCTAGGTACCAAGATACGATAGAAATGAGAAGGCAGGCCAAGATACCTGCTCCATTTTTTGATAGAAATGACATAAAAACCTCCAAATAGAATCTGTTACCATTATAGACCTATAAATAAGAAAAGTAAAATAGAAAGTGGAAAGCTATTCTATAATGTATTTTTGCGGTCGGGGGGCTTTTGTAGTATAATAGAGATACGTTTTGAGAGTAGGAGGTATCTATGGACTTAACTAAACGCTTTAATAAACAATTAGATAAGATTCAAGTTTCGTTGATTCGCCAGTTTGACCAGGCTATTTCGGAGATTCCTGGGGTCTTGCGTTTGACCTTGGGGGAACCTGATTTTACAACGCCAGATCATGTTAAGGAAGCAGCTAAGCGGGCCATCGACCAGGACCAATCCTACTATACAGGGATGAGTGGTCTGTTAACATTACGTCAGGCAGCCAGTGATTTTGTAAAAGAAAAATACCAGCTAGATTACAATCCTGAAAATGAAATTTTGGTTACAATTGGGGCGACAGAGGCTTTATCGGCTACTTTGACAGCTATTTTGGAAGAGGGAGATAAGGTGCTCTTGCCAGCTCCTGCCTATCCAGGTTATGAGCCAATTGTCAATCTAGTTGGGGCAGAGATTATCGAGATTGATACAACTGAAAATGGTTTTGTCTTGACTCCTGAAATGTTGGAAAAGGCCATTTTGGAGCAAGGAGACAAGCTCAAGGCGGTTATTCTCAACTATCCAGCCAATCCGACAGGAATTACCTATAGTCGGGAGCAGTTGGAGGCCTTGGCAGCTGTTTTACGCAAGTATGAGATTTTCGTTGTCTGTGATGAGGTTTACTCAGAATTGACCTACACAGGCGAAGCCCATGTATCTCTAGGAACTATGTTGAGAGATCAGGCTATCATTATCAATGGTTTGTCTAAATCGCATGCTATGACAGGTTGGCGTTTAGGTTTTATCTTTGCTCCTGCAGCTTTCACAGCCCAGTTGATCAAGAGTCACCAGTACTTGGTTACTGCCGCAAATACCATGGCTCAACACGCTGCGGTGGAGGCTTTGACCGCTGGTAAAAACGATGCGGAACCTATGAAGAAGGAATACATCCAGCGTCGAGATTATATTATTGAGAAAATGACTGCTCTTGGTTTTGAGATTATCAAACCAGACGGGGCCTTCTATATCTTTGCTAAGATTCCTGCGGGCTACAATCAAGATTCTTTTGCCTTTTTGAAGGATTTTGCTCAGAAGAAGGCCGTTGCCTTTATACCTGGTGCAGCCTTTGGGCGTTACGGGGAAGGCTATGTTCGCCTATCTTATGCGGCCAGCATGGAGACTATCAAAGAAGCCATGAAACGACTTGAGGAGTACATGAGAGAAGCATGATTCAGTCTATCACGAGTCAAGGCTTAGTGCTCTACAATCGTAACTTTCGTGAGGATGATAAGCTAGTCAAGATTTTTACAGAGCAGGCTGGCAAACGTATGTTTTTCGTTAAACACGCTGGTCAGTCTAAGCTAGCTCCTGTTATTCAACCCTTGGTGCTGGCACGATTTCTCTTGCGAATCAATGATGACGGGCTCAGCTACATCGTGGACTATCATGAGGTCATGACCTTTCCCAAGATTAATAGCGACCTCTTTGTCATGGCCTATGCGACCTATGTAGCAGCTCTTGCAGATGCGAGTTTGCAGGACAATCAGCAGGATGCTCCCTTGTTTGCTTTTTTACAAAAGACTTTGGAGTTGATGGAAGCAGGCTTGGATTATCAGGTTTTGACCAATATTTTTGAAATTCAAATCTTGACCCGATTTGGAATCAGCCTTAATTTTAATGAGTGTGTCTTTTGTCATCGGGTTGGTCAGGCTTTTGACTTTTCTTTCAAATATGGAGCCTGCCTCTGTCCAGATCATTATCATGAGGATGGGAGACGTTGCCATCTCAATCCCAACATCCCTTATCTGCTCAATCAATTTCAAGCCATTGATTTTGAGACCTTGGAGACCATTTCGCTCAAGCCTGAAATCAAGCAAGACTTGCGAAAGTTTATGGATCAACTCTACGAAGAGTACGTTGGGATTCACCTAAAATCAAAGAAATTTATTGATTCCCTAGCAGACTGGGGTCAATTACTAAAAGAGGAAAACAAATGAAAAAAATCGCAGTAGATGCCATGGGGGGCGATTATGCACCTCAGGCTATCGTTGAGGGTGTCAATCAAGCCCTGGCTGACTTTTCAGATATTGAGGTTCAACTCTACGGAGATGAAAGTAAAATCAAGCAATATCTGACAGCGACAGAGCGCGTCAGCATTATCCATACGGATGAGAAGATTGATTCAGACGATGAACCTACGAGAGCTATTCGGAAGAAGAAAAATGCCAGTATGGTCTTGGCGGCCAAGGCTGTCAAAGAGGGTGAAGCAGACGCTGTCCTCTCGGCTGGGAATACAGGTGCTTTGTTGGCAGCAGGATTTTTCATCGTGGGTCGTATCAAGAACATCGACCGTCCTGGGCTTATGTCGACCTTGCCGACTGTAGATGGGAAGGGTTTTGATATGCTGGACCTCGGTGCCAATGCGGAAAATACAGCCCAGCACCTCCATCAATACGCGGTTCTAGGTTCCTTCTATGCTAAAAATGTCCGCGGAATTGCGCAACCACGTGTTGGCTTGCTTAACAATGGAACAGAGAGTAGTAAGGGCGACCCACTTCGCAAGGAAACCTATGAATTATTAGCAGTTGATGAAAGTTTGAACTTTATCGGAAACGTGGAAGCGCGTGATTTGATGAATGGCGTTGCGGATGTTGTCGTGGCAGATGGTTTCACGGGAAACGCAGTGCTTAAATCCATTGAAGGGACAGCCATGGGAATCATGGGCTTGCTCAAGACAGCTATTACAGGTGGTGGTCTTCGAGCGAAACTAGGCGCCCTCCTTCTCAAGGATAGCCTCAGAGGTTTGAAAAAACAGCTCAACTATTCAGATGTTGGTGGAGCGGTCTTGTTTGGTGTCAAGGCACCGGTTGTTAAGACTCATGGCTCAAGCGATGCCAAGGCTGTTTATAGTACGATTCGCCAGATTCGTACCATGCTAGAAACAGACGTAGTTGCCCAGACTGCGCGTGAATTTTCAGGAGAATAAAAGAGATGACAGAAAAAGAAATTTTTGACCGTATTGTGACCATTATCCAAGAGCGACAGGGAGAGGACTTTGTCGTGACAGAATCCTTGAGTCTGAAAGACGACTTGGATGCTGACTCAGTTGACTTGATGGAGTTTATCTTGACACTGGAAGATGAATTTAGTATCGAAATCAGTGACGAGGAAATTGATCAACTGCAGAGCGTAGGAGATGTGGTTAAAATCATTCAAGCAAAATAGAAATCGGAGTTCCAAGGCACTTGCTTTGGAATTTTTTATTTGGCTTAATACTCTTCGAAAATCTCTTCAAACCACGTCAGCTCTATCTGCAACCTCAAAACAGTGTTTTGAGCTGACTTCGTCAGTTCTATCTACAACCTCAAAGCCGTGCTTTGAGCAACCTGCGGCTAGCTTCCTAGTTTGCTTTTTGATTTTCATTGAGTACAAGTGACCGTTTAGGAACAGATTTAGTCTTTCTAGGGACAGGAGAAATCTGAGGACAAATAAGAGATATAATGAAATCAGAAAAATCAATCTCCAAAAAGGAGAAAAAAGAAAGGATTTTCACGATGAAAAAATATCTTTTTTCTAGTTTGTTAGTTCTTGCAGGAGGCGTTCTCCTAGCAAATACTACTGTGTCCTACGCTGATTCCCCATCAGCAAGTGAGAAAGAAGCGATTACTCAATTAGTTAATCAAGGCAAGATAAAAGCTGAAGAAGCTGATTAAGTAAAATTGATTGGTTTTGAAGATAAAGAAACCCAAGCAGAGGGAAATCAAGAGAAGAAAGCTTTCAATCAATATCGTGATCCGAAAGGAACCTGGATGCAAACCAATGGTAAATGGTGGTTTAAATACGGTTCAGGTGGGTATGCTAAAAATTGGGAACAATTAGATGGTAAGTGGTACTATTTTGATGACCAAGGATGGATGAAAGAAAATACTTGGATTCAACCTGATGGTAATTATTACTACTTATCTGCTAGTGGTGCTATGGTCACTGGTTATCAACGTGTGAATGGTACACCATACTTCTTTAGAGAAAGTGGTGTATGGGTAGAAAATCGTGGACAGGCACTTGGTGAATATGCCGAGACATTTGTAGGGAAAATCCCATATGTTTGGGGTGGGGCAGATTTGAATAGTGGCGTAGATTGCTCAGGATTTACGATGGCTATTCATGCTAAGTTTGATATTAGTATTCCTAGAGTGACCTATGGTCAAGCAACAGGAGGAAGTTATGTAAGTAATGGTTCTCAACAAGCTGGAGATTTGATTTTGTATAATAGTGAAGAGACAAATGACCATGTAGGTATTTATGTTGGTGGTGGAAAGGTAGTTCATGCTCCATATCCGGGTCAATATGTTTCTTATATGGATCAATACGGTATTACTCAAAATACAATCCGTAGATATTGGTAATATTGTCTAATCTTTCACAATATTATTGACTTTGATTATGAAAAGTATTAGACTTGTTCGGTAACTCAAAAGTGGTATACTAAAGCTATGGAAACAACATACGAAAAAGCCTTAAAATTAAACTCAGAGAATTTCAAATTGTTGATAGGTGTTAAAAAAGCGACGTTTCAACTGATGCTTGATTGTCT
>NZ_SPGF01000027.1 GCF_005844455.1 Streptococcus mitis
TCGTACATCAGTTAATTGTTTGCTTGCTTCATAATTCATAGAACTATTGTACCATATTTTGTTTCGCAGGAAGTCTATTCTCTCAACAAGCAATTTCTCTCCTAGACTTGAAATAAAGCACATTTTGCTATATAATAATACTCATATAGAAAATACTTTTAGAAAGATGCCTATGCTCCTATATCCATTCTCGTATTTTACCAGTATCTGGGGATTTCGTAAGCCCCTATCAAAACGTTTCGAACTTAACTGGTTTCAGCTTCTCTTTACGAGCATTTTCCTCATCAGTTTGTCTATGGTTCCGATTGCCATTCAAAACAGCTCGCAGGAGACTTATCCGCTAGAAACCTTTATCGATAATGTCTATGAACCATTGACAGATAAGGTTGTCCAGGATCTCTCTGAACATGCTACAATTGTTGATGGTAAATTAACTTATACAGGAACAGCTAGTCAAGCCCCTTCTCTTTTAATCGGTCCAAGTCAAAGCAAGGAATTACCTAAGGACTTGCAACTGCATTTCGATACGAATGAGCTTGTCATCAGCAAGGAAAGTAAGGAACTGACTCGTATCTCTTACCGTGCAATTCAGACTGAGAGTTTCAAAAGTAAAGACAGCTTGATCCAAGCCATTTCTAAAGACTGGTACCAACAAAATCGTGTCCATATCAGTCTCTTCCTAGTTCTCGGTGCGAGCTCCCTCTTTGGTTTGAATTTCTTTATCGTCTCTCTAGGGGCTAGTCTTCTCCTTTATATCACTAAGAAATCACGCCTCTTTTCATTTAGGACCTTTAAAGAGTGCTACCATTTTATCTTGAACTGCTTAGGATTGCCGACTCTGATTACGCTTATTTTGGGATTGTTTGGCCAAAATATGTCAAACCTCATCACTATACAAAACATTCTTTTTGTCCTTTATCTGGTCACTATCTTTTATAAAACGCATTTCCGTGATCCAGATTACCATAAATAGGAGATTTTTATGCCCGTTACGATTAAAGACGTGGCCAAGGCTGCTGGTGTTTCGCCTTCAACCGTAACCCGTGTTATTCAAAATAAATCAACCATTAGCGACGAAACTAAAAAACGCGTTCGCAAGGCTATGAAGGAGCTTAATTACCATCCCAACCTCAACGCTCGTAGCTTGGTAAGCAGTTATACCCAAGTTATTGGCTTGGTGCTTCCTGACGACTCAGATGCCTTCTACCAGAATCCTTTCTTTCCATCAGTCCTACGCGGCATCTCTCAAGTTGCATCTGAAAACCACTATGCCATTCAGATAGCAACAGGGAAAGATGAGAAGGAGCGTCTTACTGCCATCTCACAAATGGTCTATGGTAAACGTGTAGACGGTTTAATTTTCCTTTATGCCAAAGAGGAAGATCCTTTAGTCAAACTGGTGGCTGATGAGCAGTTCCCCTTCCTCATCCTAGGAAAATCTCTGTCCCACTTTATTCCACTTGTCGATAATGACAATGTTCAAGCTGGCTTTGATGCGACTGAATATTTCATCAAAAAAGGCTGCAAACGAATTGCCTTTATTGGAGGGGCTAAGAGACTCTTCGTAACACAAGACCGTTTAACAGGCTATGAGTCAGCACTCAAACAGTACCAACTGCCTATTGATAGTAACTTGACCTATTTTGCGAACGAATTTCTAGAAGAAAAAGGGTATCAATTCAGTAAGCGTTTGTTTAAACATGATCCTATAATTGAGGCTATCATCACAACTGATAGCCTCCTAGCTGAAGGGGTCTGTGACTACATCGCTAAGCACCAACTGGATGTCCCTGTTCTCAGCTTCGACTCGGTCAATCCCAAGCTCAACTTGGCAGCCTATGTCGATATTAATAGCCTAGAACTTGGTCGAACATCATTTGAAACCATTCTTCAGATTATCAACGATGCTAAAAGCAATAAACAAATTTGCTACCGCCAATTGATTGCCCACAAAATTATTGAAAAATAAAAACCAGCCCGAGCTGGTTTTTTTGATCACTAATTTTCTGTTTCAACGAATCGTCCCAGAATATGAACATTCTCCGATACAGAGACAAAGGCGCTTGGATCCACCTGTTTCATAATCTGTTTAAATTCATTAAACTCTGCACGTGTAATGACAGTGATTAAAACTGCCTTTCTTTCGTGATTATAGGTTCCTTCTGCATCGTGGATCATAGTTGCTCCGCGGTGCAATTTTTTATGGATTTTTTCAATTACCTTGTCTGGATGATTGGTCACAATCATGGCCTGCATGCGTTTTTGCTTAGTAAAAACAGCGTCTGTCACACGGCTAGAGACAAAGATGGTAATCATAGAGTAGAGAGCGTATTTCCAACCAAAGGTTAAACCAGCTATCAACATGATGGTCCCATTTACCAAGAAAGAAATACTGCCGACATTCTTACCTGTTTTCTTACGAATGGTCAGACTGACAATATCCGTTCCACCACTGGAGATATTGTTTCGAAGAGCAAAACCAATACCCAAGCCCATGACAACACCCCCAAAAAGGGCATTGATGATGGGATCCTCCGTCAAGGTTGCCACAGGGACAAACTGGATAAAGAAGGAACTCATGGATACCGTGATAAAGGTAAAGACGGTGAACTTATGGCCAATCTGATACCAGGCCAAGACCATCAAAGGGAAGTTAATGGCGTAGAAGGTCAGCGAAATCGGGATATGAAAACCAAACCAGTGATTACTCAAGGCAGAGATAATCTGTGCCAGACCTGTCGCACCGCTCGAATACACATGCCCTGGTTGGAAAAAGAAATTGACCGCTACTGCTGATAAAAAACCATAGACCAGAGAGGCCGAAATCTTTTCGTCATATTTTTCCCGAGAGATGCTTTGTAAGACACGTAAAATTTTTATCTGATAAGCAAAGCGACGCAGATAAAAGCGCCACCGCTTAATTCGTTTTGCTTGTTTCATCTTCTTCTACTTGTAAGCTGAGTTCCTCTAGTTGTTTGAGAGCGACTGTTGATGGAGATTGTGTCATTGGGTCAGTTGCCTTGTTGTTCTTAGGAAAGGCAATAACTTCACGGATATTTTCTTCTCCTGCAAGCAACATGACAAAACGGTCAAGCCCGATAGCCAAACCACCATGTGGTGGGAAACCATAGTCCATGGCTTCAAGAAGGAAGCCAAACTGATCATTTGCTTCTTCGGCTGAGAAACCAAGAGCCTTGAACATACGCTCTTGAAGGTCTTTTTGATTGATACGAAGGCTACCACCACCAAGCTCATAACCGTTCAAGACGATATCGTAAGCAATGGCACGAACCTTAGCCAAATCACCTTCTAGTTCGTGAGCAGTTTCTTCCTGTGGAAGAGTGAATGGATGGTGGGCACTCATGTAACGGCCTTCTTCTTCAGACCATTCAAACATTGGCCAGTCAACCACCCAAAGGAAGTTGAACTTATCATTATCAATCAAACCAAGCTCTTTGGCAATACGTCCACGAAGGGCACCGAGTGTTGCATTGGCTACCTCAAGCGTATCTGCCACAAAGAGAACCAAGTCCTTATCTTCAAGAGCAAGTGCTGTTGTCAACTCTGCTTGGATGCCTGTCAAGAACTTGGCAACTGGTCCGTTTAATTCTCCGTCGACTACCTTGACCCAAGCAAGACCTTTGGCACCGTACTGTTTGGCCACTTCAGTCATTTTGTCAATGTCTTTACGTGAATAGTTGTCCGCAGCCCCTTTGACCACAATGGCTTTAACGGCAGGTGCTTCTGAGAAGACTTTGAAATCAACACCTTTGACCACTTCTGTCAAGTCCTGAAGCAACATGTCAAAGCGCGTATCAGGCTTATCAGAACCGTAAAGAGCCATAGCATCATCGTATTTCATACGAGGGAATGGAAGCGTCACTTCGATGCCTTTGGTTTCCTTCATCACGCGCGCAATCAAGCCTTCTGTGATATCTTGGATTTCTTGCTCAGTTAAGAAAGACGTTTCCAAGTCGACCTGAGTAAACTCAGGCTGGCGGTCTCCACGCAAGTCCTCATCACGGAAACATTTAACGATTTGGTAATAACGGTCAAAACCAGCATTCATCAAGAGCTGTTTCGTGATTTGTGGACTTTGAGGAAGGGCGTAAAAATGCCCTTTATTAACACGAGACGGCACCAAATAGTCACGCGCCCCTTCTGGCGTTGACTTAGAAAGGAATGGTGTCTCCACATCGATAAACTCCAACTCGTCCAAGTAGTTACGGATAGAGTGGGTTACCTTGGCACGAAGTTTGAGATTTTCCAACATCTCTGGACGACGAAGGTCGAGGTAACGGTAACGCAAACGTGTATCGTCATTGGCCTCAATCCCATCTTTAATCTCAAAAGGTGTTGTTTTGGCTGTATTCAACACTGTAAGAGCTGTCACGTTCAATTCAACCGCACCAGTCGGCAATTTATCATTGGCTTGCTCACGCGCAACGACTTGACCAGTCACCTCAATGACAAATTCGCTACGAAGACTTTCAGCTGTTGCCATAACCTCTGCAGATACTTTTTCAGGGTTGATAACCAACTGCATGATTCCTTCGCGGTCACGAAGGTCGATAAAGATTAAACCACCAAGGTCACGACGACGGCTAACCCAGCCTTTCAAGGTCATTTCTTGTCCGATGTGTTCCTCACGAACACGACCAGCATACATACTACGTTTCATGTTTTCTCTCCTCCTTTATTCTGTTACTATTTTACCACAAAAGCGCAGGCACTTCATGAAAATCATCAGAAAAGTTTGATTGCCTTTAGAAATCAAAACGAACAGACAAAAAATCCGATGAAAACGTCATCGGATTCTCTGATTATGATTCTTAACCTTTTTTACGCTTTTCAGCAATCTCAGCTGCCTTTTTAGGTAGAACAATCTCCGTAGCATAAGCCGAAGCAAAACGCAAGACACCTGCAATAGGCGCAAAGACAACTGCTAGATAGTTGTAAAAGAAGTCGCCTTTAAAGGCATAGGCAAGTGCCCCGATGATAAAGAAGAGAACGACCGCCTGTATCACTGCTAATAAAATTACTCGTTTCATGTGACCTCCTGACTCTATTATAGCATGAGAATCATCAAAAAGCCGACTAAATTATTCAAAGCGTGGAGAGAAATACTGTAGATTAGACCTTTTCGGCTTACATAAGCCAGACCCAAACTCAATCCTAGACTAGCATAAACTAAAAACTGTTGCAAAGTTCCTGGGAAATGAATCAAGGCAAACAGAACACTAGTTACCAGAAGGAAAAGCAGAGTTTGTTTGCTATTGTCCTGTTTAGGAAAGAGATAGCGTGCCAGCATTCCTCTAAAGATGAGTTCTTCCGTCAAAGGAGCAAAAATATTAATAGCAAAGAATGAGAAAAGTGGTTGAGACAAGGTCAAATCTGTCGCTGTTTGTTGATTTACTGAAGGATCATTTGGCAAGAAAAACTGGACAACCAGAGATAAGAACCAAACCAAGGCAGGGAGCCAAATAAATCGGTTAAAGCCACTCTTCTCAATATGGACAGGAGCTTTCTGGTACCATTTATAAATGACGTACACATATACTCCAGCCAAGGCCACATAGAGCAAGGTAGTAGCATAGGGTGAAGCGCCTAGATTCAAAGCTTCTACAGCCCCACTCTGAACAGTCCCATAGATAAACAAAAAAGATAGAAAGGCTAGAAAAAACCAGCCAAGGTTTTTAAGTAGTTTCATAAAGAACTCCTATTTGGAATGAAAACTTAGAATTTTTATTCACATCATTTTGATAAAAATGTGGAATACAGTCGTAACTAAAAGGGCTAATAAGCAAATTCCTCTTGCAAAAATAGAAACGGCAGTAATGGTTTTATAAAGATATTTTTGAGCAAGCGAAAGCAATGTTAATCCTAGGAAAAAGAGGGTCAGGAATAAGATCCTGACCAGTTTATCTGTCATTAAAATCCTAATTTTTCAAAGATTTCTGAGAAGTTTTGGCTGATAGCATCAAGTGACACTTGCACTTCTTCTCGTGTTTGGTTGTTCTTAACCGTCACTTGCCCGCTTTCGACTTCGCTCTCTCCTAGCGTGATGAGGGTCTTAGCCGCAAAGACATCGGCTGACTTGAACTGAGCTTTGAGTTTACGGTTGAGGTAATCACGCTCTGCTTTGAAACCTTGTTGACGAAGAGCCTGTACCAACTCCAAGGCCTTGACATTTGCTCCTTCGCCCAAGACTGCGATATAGACATCTAGGGCGTTTTCGATAGGGAGGACCACACCTTGCTTTTCAAGAATGAGAAGCAGGCGCTCTACACCAAGTCCAAAACCAAAGCCAGCAGTCTCAGGACCACCAAAGTAAGCAACCAAACCATCGTAGCGACCACCCGCACAGACTGTCAGCTCATTGCCCTCAATCTCCGTGATAAACTCGAAAATGGTGTGGTTGTAGTAGTCCAGACCGCGCACCATATTGGTATCGATGATATAGTCTACTCCAAGATTTTCCAACATCTGACGCACAGCATCAAAATGAGCTTGGCTTTCTTCATCAAGGAAATCCAAGATAGACGGTGCATTCTCCACTGCCACCTTGTCTTCTTTTTCCTTAGAGTCCAAGACACGGAGAGGATTTTCCTCCAAGCGACGCTGGCTATCCTTAGACAAGGTCTCCTTGAGCGGTGTCAAATAGTCAATCAAGGCCTGACGATAGGCTGCACGGCTCTCAGGATTTCCAAGAGTGTTGAGGTGCAATTTGACACCTTGGATGCCGATTTCTTTCAAGAAATGAGCTGCCATAGCGATGGTTTCCACATCGGTAGCTGGATTGCTTGAGCCAAAGCACTCAACACCAATCTGGTGGAACTGGCGCAAACGCCCTGCCTGCGGACGCTCATAACGGAACATTGGGCCCACGTAATAGAACTTACTTGGCTTCTGCACTTCTGGGGCGAAAAGTTTATTTTCCACATAAGAACGGACAACGGGCGCAGTTCCTTCAGGACGAAGGGTAATATGGCGGTCACCCTTGTCATAGAAATCGTACATTTCCTTGGTTACGATATCCGTTGTATCTCCGACAGAACGGCTGATGACCTCGTAATGCTCAAAAATAGGCGTGCGCACTTCTGCATAGTTATAGCGCTTGAAAATTTCACGGGCAAAGCCCTCAACGTACTGCCACTTAGCAGACTCAGCAGGTAAAATATCCTGCGTTCCTTTTGGTTTTTGTAATTTCATAGGGAATCCTCTTTAGACTTAATAGTCTTATTTTACCATAAATAGAGGGATTAAAACAGTAAGAAAAAATTTAGGATTCAAATATCATTTTTGAGATTAAGAATTGTCAAAAAAATAGCTAGCAAGGAAAGACCAACAAATAGCATCCAAGTCAACTGTATATTCCATACAGCTATAAGTGAAAAACAAGCTGTTCCCACAGGTATGGATAAGGTAAACAATAAACCTAAAAAATTACTGGTACGAGCTAGAACCTCTGGAGCTAGATTTTTCATGAGCATAGCACTAATCTTTGGTGAAACTTTACCAGACACATACAGAGTTGAAAAGAGAAATAGTAAACCAAGTACGACTTGATTGAATACATTAGCTAGACCAATTAGACTAAGTCCTACGGTCGCCCACATCATCAATCTAGGCAAAGACTGCTTCCCAAAATAATCATTGCCCGTAAGGCTTCTGATGATGATTGCTAACAAAGCACAGAATTGACTGATAAATAGTGCCTCTGTATAAGAAAAATTCAAGAGAGAATAACTCAAAAAGAAGATGTTATAGATGCTTCCTAAAGCGCCACCCAAGGCATTGATAAGCAAGACAGCAAAGAGCATAAAACCAAAGTTTTTCTGTCCACTTTTTAGAAAAACAAGACGTAAATTCCGGTAAATTGTTAGGAACTGCTCTTTGATAGATAGCTTCTCATTTTTCAGTGATTCACCATCAGCGGATGAAATTGACAGGCTCAATTTACTTCTTCCTAAAAAGAGAACAGCAGCTGATACGAGGAAAAAACAGGCATTGATTCCCGCAACGAGGGAAAAATTGTTGACCGATAGACCTAAGAGCCAGACTCCAAAAGCTTGACCACCAATAGCTGAAATATATGTGATAAACTGGGAAAAAGAATAAGCTTCCATCAGATCCTCTTCAGCCACTTTTTCCTTAACGAGAGGCATTCGCAAACCACCAGCAAAATCACTGATGACATTGATCAAACACAGGCTAGAAAAGGCAAAGAGACTAGCTTGCTGAACAACTAGGGCTGCCAGAAAAAATAAAACCGCCTGAAACAAACCGCTATAGACCATCCATTTGACCTTGTCCCTTGTGTAATCTGCCCGAATCCCTACAAAAACTGTAAAGAGAGTTGGAAGAATCATGACAATATTCGCCATAGCAACCGCAAACGAAGCTTGTGGCAAGGTCGATGCATAAACGATAAATACCAGGTTAAAAATTGAAGCACCAAAAGCATTGAAGAAGCGTGACAAAGTCAAGAGTCGATAAGCTTGATTTCTGAACAATAGTTTCATAGGTAATCTCCCTTATTGTTATAATCCCTATATGAAGTATGACTATAGTATAGCACTTAGAAATTATAGAGGAAGAACTTTTGAATATATGCAACAAATAAAATGAGAAAAAAGAAACGATAGAATTTCTCCAGTGACATGAGAGAGGTCAACAGTTCTATCGCTTCAAATTTTAAATTATTTTCTTGGTTTGCAGATATTCAACAATCGGTCGTTTTTCGATAATATTCGGCAGATTTGTTACAGCCAAGCATCTCAAAAATACGGACAGCATCCTCCATCTTTTTCTGACCTTCCTTGACTCTGCCCTGCTTGCTATCAAGGAGACCTTCCGCCCACAAATAGACAATTCGGAAATAGGTCTCATTTTCCTTGTAAAAATGCTCTTTGATGACACGTTTAAAATAAGAGGCATTGGTAAATTCTTCACACTCAATGCTAGCTAAAAAACCATTCAAAAGCATGGTATGAAAAAGGTTTCGATTTCCAGACATTTCCATTAGAAAATCAGATTTTCGGACCATTTCTCGTACATATCTAGTAAAAAGAGAAACAGATAAAAATGGAGAACTAACTGAAAATAAATTGAGTTCATAGATTCCCCAAATCTCAGTAGAAAACAAGTAGTCATGAAGGACTTTCGATTCCTCTACCGTTAACTCTACCGTTTCATCCATGCTCTTCATATAAGACTTGATAATAATGGCATTTAGAATATGTTTCTGTTTGTTTTGAAAATGGGCTTGTTTTTGATATTCCTTGCGATACAGGTCTTCAAGAGGTGCTATGTTCTTTAGATCCAAGACATCTGTGATTTCTTTTCTCAACTCAGAATCTGTATCATACTGAAAACCTCTTGCCAGAAAGAGGATTTCCTCCACACTGGCAGATATATTTTCTAGGGCAAATAGAAACTTTTCCACCGAAAGTTCACTCTGACCAGTTTCAAATCGGGACAACATGGACGGCGAAAATTGTCCCCCAGTTGCTTGTCTCAGCGAGATATTTCTTGACTCTCGTAATTGTCTAAAGACTTTTCCAATCTGCTCCATAGACTTCCCCTCGATTCCGTATTTTCTTCATTTTATCATATTTTTCAGAAAATTCACCAAAAACTTGCCAAATTGTCAGAATTATGAGAAAATAGAGGATATTTATCAGGTGGAGGGACTGTTATGAGAGACGATATCAAAATCAATGACCGCGCTTTGGCCTTGCAAGACCAAATTATCGAAAAACTAGAGAAGGTTTTTGATACAGATGTGGAATTGGATGTTTACAATCTAGGATTGATTTATGAAATCAATCTGGATGAAACGGGTCTCTGCAAGATTGTCATGACCTTCACCGACACCGCCTGTGATTGCGCCGAAAGCCTGCCTATTGAAATCGTCGCAGGGCTCAAACAAATCGAGGGGATCGAAGATGTCAAGGTTGAAGTTACCTGGTCGCCTGCCTGGAAGATCACACGAATCAGTCGCTACGGCCGTATTGCCCTTGGACTGCCGCCTCGTTAAGCAGGCAAATCACTTTTGAAGATGAAAAGAAGCAAGCCGAAATTGGCTTGCTTTTTGATACTCAATGAAAATCAAAGAGCAAATTAGGAAACTAGCCGCAGGTTGCTCAAAACAGTGTTTTGAGGTTGTAGATAGAACTGACGAAGTCAGTAACCATACCTACGGCAAGGCGACGTTGACGTGGTTTGAAGAGATTTTCGAAGAGTATGAGTTTATTTTTTACCTGACTTGTCCATATTCCAGAAGTCTGTCACGGCTCCGCGTGAAGCAGATGATACGATGTGGGCATATTTACCAAGGACACCACGGCTGTATAGTGGTGGCAAGGTTGTTTCTGCCTTGCGTTTTTCAAGTTCTTCTTCGGATACGGCCATGGAAATTTCTTTGGTATCTTGGTCAACCGTAACGATATCGCCTGTACGGAGGTAAGCAATTGGTCCACCATCCTGAGCTTCAGGGGCGATATGTCCAACAACCAGACCATAAGTACCACCAGAGAAACGTCCATCCGTCAAGAGGGCAACCTTATCTCCTTGACCTTTACCAACAATCATTGATGAAAGTGACAACATCTCAGGCATACCAGGACCACCCTTAGGTCCAACGAAACGAACAACAACAACATCACCATCAACGATTTCATCTGTCAGAACAGCCTGGATCGCATCTTCTTCCGAGTCAAAGACCTTAGCTGGTCCAACGTGACGGCGCACCTTCACACCTGATACTTTGGCAACCGCTCCATCAGGGGCAAGGTTCCCGTGCAAGATGATAAGCGGACCATCTGCACGTTTTGGATTTTCAAGTGGCATGATGACTTTTTGACCCGGAGTGAGGTCTGCAAAGTCAGCCAAGTTTTCAGCAACTGTCTTACCAGTACATGTAATGCGGTCTCCATGAAGGAAGCCATTCGCCAAGAGATATCTCATAACCGCAGGCACACCACCGACTTCGTAGAGGTCTTGGAAGACATACTGACCTGATGGTTTCAAGTCGGCTAAGTGAGGCACACGTTCTTGAATCGTATTGAAGTCCTCCAGTGACAAGTCAACATTGGCAGCATGGGCAATGGCAAGCAAGTGAAGAGTGGCGTTTGTAGAACCACCGAGAGCCATGGTTACAGTGATGGCATCTTCAAAGGCTTCACGAGTCAGGATATCTGATGGTTTGAGACCAAGTTCCAGCATCTTAACAACAGCACGTCCTGCTGCTTCGATATCTTCTTTCTTGTCAGCTGATTCAGCTGGGTGAGATGAAGACCCTGGCAAACTCATACCGAGAACTTCGATAGCTGTCGCCATGGTATTAGCTGTGTACATACCACCACAACCACCAGGGCCGGGGCAAGCATTACATTCAAGACGTTTCACGTCCTCAGCCGTCATATCACCGTGGTTCCATTTCCCGATTCCCTCAAATACAGAAACCAAGTCAATGTCTTTGCCATCAAGATTTCCCGGTGCAATAGTTCCACCATAGGCGAAAATAGCTGGAATATCCATATTAGCAATGGCAATCATAGAGCCAGGCATGTTCTTGTCACAGCCACCGATAGCGACGAAGGCATCCACGTTGTGACCACCCATAGCCGCCTCGATTGAGTCCGCGATGATATCACGAGATGTCAAAGAGAAACGCATACCAGGCGTTCCCATGGCAATCCCGTCCGCTACGGTAATCGTTCCAAACTGAACAGGCCAAGCACCTGCAGATTTGACACCTTCTTTCGCCAATTTCCCAAAATCATGCAAATGAATGTTACATGGTGTATTTTCCGCCCAAGTCGAAATCACTCCCACAATCGGTGTTTCAAAGTCTTTATCTGTCATACCAGTCGCACGCAGCATGGCACGGTTTGGTGATTTAACCATGCTGTCATAAATGCTACTGCGGTGACGTTTATCTAATTCAGTCATCTTATCCCTCCCATTTCAGTTTTTACTATTATAGCACATTTTAAAAGCAATGAACAGAAGAAAATTCTTGAATTTTCAGAAAATTCTATATACATATGAAATATTTAAAATTAAAAACAACAAAGCGGATTAGTGCACTTTCTGATGACCAGAATATGCTTTTTAATCCGCTTGCTTTAAATAACATAATGTAATTTTTACAGAAATTCTTTCAGATAAGTGTATTTAACATCTATCTTGCATTATAAAACTCTAGAACTTTCTCTTTTATATTCGATTCACTCAAACCATACTCATTAAGAAGATAATCCATTTTCCCTACTTGACCAAATCTTTCTTGAACACCCATCCGATGAATTTTTGTTATTCCATCATCAGAGAATAATTCACATAAAGCACTGCCAATTCCACCTATCTGATTGTGGTTTTCTACAGTAAATATAGTTTTTCCACTTAACATTGTTTTGATCTGTTCTGGTATCGGTTTGATTCTAAATAAATCTATCACACCTACTGAATAACCTAATTTAGACAGTTCATCCGCAGCTCGAATACTTGGAGCAACCATTATGCCAGAAGCAACTATTACAACATCTTCACCGTGTCTTAACTCAATGTAGCCTTTAGAAAAATCTTCTCCACCTTGATATACAGCCTCTGGAGCTTTTCTAATTGTTCGAATATATTTTAGTCCTTTTAATTCTAATGTCTGGTTCAAGATTTCACGAAATTGGATATCATCAGTTGCTTCAAAAATGATCGATTTAGGAATTAAACGTAACAATCCAATTTCTTCAAATGGCATATGTGTTCCACCATTCATCTCTGCCGTTACTCCTGCATCTGAACCAATCACAGTGGCATCCAATTGTGCGTACCCAAGAGAAATAAATAATTGATCAAATACTCTTCGTGAGGCAAAAGGGCCAAATGTATGAAGATAAGGTCTAAACCCCTGAATAGACAACCCTGCTGCAAGCCCGACCATTTCTGCTTCCATAATTCCAACATTCACATAACGGTCTCCAAAGTCCTTTTCAAGATTATTAGTAGCCATCGAACTTGACAAATCGGCTTCTAAAACTACTATATCAGAATAACTTTGGTTAGTCTCTAGAAGGAAATCTCTATACACATGTCGTAATTCTTTTGTACTTCTCATCATTCTGTTTCCTCCAATTCCTGACTTAATCTTTCTACAACTGAAGTTAACATTTGTCTCTCCTCTACAGTAGGGCGAAGATGATGATTGGATTTCATTTCTTCCAGCTCTCGAACTCCTTGACCTTTAATAGTGTCTAATACAATACACTTAGGGGAGGAATTATTTGACTGTTTTAATTGGATAATCCCTTCATAAATTTCTCTAATATCTGAACCATTGACCCTAATGGATTCAAATCCAAATGCTGAGAATTTTTCTACAAAATCACCTGGATTACAAATATCCTTTGTAAAACCATCTAATTGTTTTTTGTTATCGTCTACAAATACAATTAAATTAGATAACTGTTGATGAGAAGCAAACTGTATAGCCTCCCAACATTGTCCCTCATTTAACTCACCATCTCCAACAATAGCATAGGTATAAAAGGGACTTTTTCTTATTCTCTGACCATATGCAAGTCCGGTTGCAACACTAATTCCCTGTCCTAAAGAGCCAGTTGTCATATCTATGCCCGGCGTTAGATTTCTATCAGGATGAGACGGTAATTTGGTTCCATTTGTATTTAAAGAATATAAGAATTCTTTGTCAAAGAAACCATTCAAATAGAGTGTGCTGTACAAAGCTGGTCCAGCATGTCCCTTGGATAAAACAAAATAATCTCTATCTCGTGATGCAAATATTTCTGGAGTCATCGGCATTATTTCACCATAAAGCACTGCTAAAACTTCTACTATAGATAGACTCCCTCCATAATGGCCGAATCCAAGATGATTCAATGTTCTAAGAGTATTTAATCGGATTTTTGTTGCAAATTTTCTTAACTCATCTTCTCTATTTTCACTTAAAATCATCACTTATTCCTCCTTTGCAGATGGCTTTTTAATAAAGGATACTCCAAACATAACTGCTAGAATAAGAACAATACCAATAACAATGCCTGCTTGTGAGCCAAATTGATTCAACATTCCTAAAATAATTCCTGATAGAGCAAAATCTGCATCTGAGAAAGTTGATCCTTGGAAACCAAGTCCTCCCAAAACTGGCATTAAAAAGACTGGAAGAAAACTAATTAAAATACCTTGTAAAAATGCTCCAATAGTAGCTCCACGAACACCACCAGATGCATTCCCAATAACACCTGCAGTCGCTCCACAGAAGAAATGAGGCACAACACCTGGTAAAATAACAACCGTTCCTGAAGCAATCATAATTGCCATACTTACTAAACCACCAACAAAACTAGAGATAAATCCAATTAGAACTGCATTGGGTGCATAAGTATAAACAATCGGACAATCCAAAGCAGGTTTTGAATTAGGTACAAGACGCTCTGAAATACCTTTAAAGGCTGGAACAATTTCACCCAAAATAAGGCGAACACCTGCTAAAATAACAAATACCCCTGCTGCAAATTGACCTGCTAATTGTAAAGCATAAACTAGACCACTTGTACCACTACTGATTTCTTTTTCTATATATTCTGACCCTGCAAAGATAGCTACAATAATGTAAATAACTGCCATGGATAAAGTAATACTAACAGTACTATCACGTAAAAAAGCTAAACTCTTTGGAAATTCAATGTCCTCTGTTGATTTTGATTTGTCACCGATAAGGCTACCAGTAAAACCACTCAACCAATATCCCAAAGAACTGAAATGACCTAAAGCCACCTTGTCATTTCCAGTTAATTGAACCATATATTTTTGCACAAATGCTGGGGAAATACTCATAATAATACCGAGTGCTAGTCCTCCTAGTAAGATAAGAGGCAGGCTAGTAAAGCCAGCAACTGATAAAATGACCGCAATCATACACGCCATATATAGAGTGTGGTGCCCTGTTAAAAAGATATATTTAAATCGAGTAAAACGAGCGATTAAGATATTGAACACCATGCCTGCAAACATAATCATTGCAGTAGCTGAGCCATATGTTGTTAAAGCTACAGCTACAATTGCTTCATTATTTGGTACAACTCCAGATAAATGAAAAGCATGCTCAAACATGGTACCAAATGGATTTAAAGAATTTTGTACAATTCCTGCACCACCAGATACAACTAAGAAACCAACAAAGGTCTTAATTCCACCTTTAATAATATCAGGTAATTTCTTCTTCTGAAGAACTAATCCTAGGATTGCAATTAAAGCTACTAAAATAGCTGGTGTACTAACAATATCCAATATGAACTTCATCATGACGCTAGCCTCCTATATAAGTCCTTTTTCTTCACAAAGTTTAGTAATTAATTCTCGTAGTTCATCCATATCAATAATACTATTTAAGATACGAACATCTCCAAGATGACTAGCTGAATCAGCTAGATCACGACCAACAATCCAAATATCAGCTGCATTTGGATCTGCTCCACCTAAATCATAGTGTTCAACTTCTACATCTGAAACATTCAAATCACTCAATACAGATTCAATATTCATCTGTACCATAAAACTTGAACCTAATCCTGAACCACAAGCTGTACCAATTTTTAACATTATCTAATCCTCCTGTTTAATTATCATTTCAATGTCGTCATAGTTTTTTGATGATATTAAAGTTTGAACATGATTTTTATCTCTTAAAATTGTTGTTAAATGTGACAAAGCCTTTAAATGACTCTCATTATCAATGGCTGCAATACAAATCAACAATCTTACCTCTTGTTCTGAATCATCCAATAAATAAACCGGTTCTTCCAAAACTAACATTGACATTCCTATTTCATTCACACCTTCATCTGGCCGAGCGTGAGGAATTGCTACTCCCTTCCCTAAATTAATAAAAGGCCCAAACTCTTCTACTTTTTGAATCATTGCCTCAGGGTAGTTCTCAGTTATCTTATCTTGATTCAAAAGTGGTTTAGCTGCTAAACGAATTGCCTCCTTCCATCCTAATTTTTCCGAACTAACCTGATAAGTTTCTTTTGTAATTAATTCTTCTAACAATGGTAACACTTCCTTTCTATTCATTTCTTGATAGAGATACCTCTTTAATGCTAATCTTAATTCCAATTCTTGTGTAATAATTCCATATCTTTTGACAATATTCAGGATTTGTTCAATCTCAAAATCCCCATACTCTAAATTCGGAAAATCTTTTAACACCAGTTCTACTAGCTGTATTGCTTGCTCTTCCGTCATCATAACCGAAACTAGATAATTTGGCTTCTCTGTTTCCACCTTTATAGTAGAAAAAACCATATCATAGTCACTACTAGTTTTCGCCTGTAAATCATCAATCTTTGAGCTTCCTATAAACTCGATTTGAGGAAATAATGCTAATAGATTCTCTTTTATCATCAATGAAGAACTAATCCCATTAGGACAGATAATGGCTGCTTTATAACATTTTTGAGGCAAAGTATCTGCTTTCTTTAAATAGCCTCCAAAATGGATAACAAAATATGCTGTTTCACTATCAGGTATGGGCTTGTCAATAGCGTCCATCAAGGGCATCAAAGAATCTTTGACTAGTTCAAATAAATCAGGATAATGTTCTTTAACATGCAACACATATTCATTTGAACTAGGTAAGCCGAACTTTAATCTATAGTAAGCCGGTATAAGGTGGCGGCGAAGATTTTCTCTCAATGCTTCCCTTTGTTTAAAATGTAACAAAGAAATATCTTCCATTCTACTTATAATAGCCTCTGTTAATTGATTAAAGTAAACCGGAGCAACATCTACTTCACCTTCAAAGCAACTTGATAATAAAACTGTGATATAGCGATAATCATCCTCTGAAAACACCGTATCTATAATTCCCAAATCAACCACTGTATCCAATAAAATAGTCGTTATATCTTGAATAATAGGAGATACTAATGTCTCTGAAAGACATACTCTTTCAACATCCCTTTGATACCTACATATAATGAATACTAAACCGAAAAGGCAAACTTTTAATTGATTAACAATAGGTACTATCTGCAGCTTTTCATAATAATCTTTAACCACCTGATCAATCAAATCATAAGTTAATGAATAGCCCCAACTGGATAAAACATAATCCAACCCCCAAATCCCTATGGAGGATTCCAGCAACTCACTAACCATTTGAAAAGCTAAACGATGCTTATTCCACTCAGAACCGTGTAAAGTATAACCTTTTGCTCTACTGTACCCTAGCTCCAAATCATTATCTAACATAATCTTTCTTAATGATTGAATATCAGATAAGGTTGTATTCTTACTTACTTTCAAAAAGTCTTGGTAATGATTATTCGATATAAAATCTAATCGGCAAAAAGTATAAAGATAGATTAATGCTAAGCGAGTCGACTTTGGTAAAACCAATTCATCCGACTTAATAATATCTCTCAAAGACTGTTTCGTACGATTTGATAAACGATAACGACCTTGTTTTTTATCCAGCACTATCCCTTTATTAGCTAGATAAGGCACTAAATAATCTATTCCTTCTTTGACTTCCTTTATAGGTAAGCTCACCTTAACAGATAATTCATATAATGATAGCTCACAATGATCCATCAAAGTCATCAAAATAACTAGTGCTCTATAATCAAACATTTCTCTTCCTTTCTAACTACAATTATAGTGTAAAAGCTATAAGAATAAAAGAGTATTTGAGCCCAATATAATCTCACCTCCTACAAGTAAGTATTGGGCTGAAACTTTTTAGTGATTATTTTTCAACTTTCTATTGACTTTTAAATACAAAGTGATATCATTTAGATATCAAACAATAGGAGCTCATTCTTATGACTGAAAAACTCATCAATTCAAAACCAAATGGTGTATTCGCATTGATTCTCATTGAGTTGACACTCGTACTTGGTGTCTTTATATTTATAATGGGTGCTGGTTCGGAAAACATTTTTGGAATTATTATCGGACTTTTATTAAGCTTAATTGCAGGCCTAGCTCATGCTGGTTTAAAAGTTGTCAAACCTCAGGAAGCTCTGGTTTTGACCCTTTTTGGTAACTATACAGGTACCATCAAAGAACCTGGTTTTTACTTTGTCAATCCCTTCAGCGTAGCAGTTAACCCTGCAAACCACACTCGACTTGGACAAAGTGGTGACGTTAGCACAAAATCTCCTTTTTCAGGGATGAAATCATCAAATGGCAATGATGTAAATATTGAAATTGGCAAGAAACAGATTTCCCTCAAGGTTATGACCTTGAACAATTCTCGCCAAAAAATCAATGATTGTCTAGGAAATCCTGTAGAAATCGGTATCGCGGTAACTTGGAGAGTTGTCGATACTGCTAAGGCAGTCTTCAACGTTGATAACTACAAAGAATATCTTTCATTGCAATGTGATAGCGCCCTCCGTAATATTGTCCGCATCTACCCTTACGATGTGTCTCCCAATGTAGATACTACAGGTGATGGACAAGCAGATGAAGGGAGTCTCCGTGGCTCTAGTGAAATTGTAGCTAACCGTATTCGTGAAGAAATCCAAAGTCGTGTTGAGGATGCTGGCTTGGAAATCCTTGAAGCACGTATTACTTACCTAGCTTACGCTCCAGAAATTGCTGCTGTCATGCTTCAACGTCAACAAGCATCTGCCATTATTGATGCACGGAAGATGATTGTAGACGGTGCTGTAGGAATGGTTGAAATGGCACTAGAACGTCTCAATGAAGGGGAATTGGTAGAGCTTGATGAAGAACGAAAAGCTGCCATGGTTTCAAATCTCCTAGTCGTTCTCTGTGGCAATCATGATGCACAACCAATTGTCAACACAGGAAGTCTTTACTAAAGATGACTGAAGCTAAAAAAAAGCAGATCCCCCTTCGACTCTCAACAAAGTTATACGCTGCACTCGCATCATGGGCAGAAGACGACTTTCGTTCAGTCAATGGGCAAATCGAGTATCTCCTCACAGAATGTGTCAAGCAACGGAAAAAAGACGGAAAATACGTATCAGAAACCATTGATGAACCATTTGAGATTGATATTTAACACCTTCTCCTGTCTGCTCGGTCGGACAGGAGAATTTTTTCATCTTTTTTTGTCAAGTAACTTTACTTTACAAAAAAAATGTGTTATCCTAGTATGGTTGATGAAAATCAGTAGATTGAATCGAATATAAATACCTAAAGGAGAAATCAAAATGGCAGTACCTGCACGTCGCACTTCAAAAGCGAAGAAAAACAAACGTCGTACACACTACAAAGTAACAGCTCCATCTGTAAACTTTGACGAAACTACTGGAGATTACTCACGTTCTCACCGTGTATCACTTAAAGGATACTACAAAGGACGTAAAATCGCTAAAGCTGCATCAGCTGAATAATAGAAGGGAGATACCATGCGCGTAAATATTACACTTGAACACAAAGAATCTGGTGAACGCTTGTACCTTACTTCTAAAAACAAACGTAACACTCCAGACCGTCTTCAATTGAAGAAATACTCACCAAAACTTCGCAAACACGTTGTGTTTACAGAGGTTAAATAAGAGTTAAATTAGTGAAAATAGCGTTAAATCAACGTTTAAACACTTAATAATAGCCGAATGGGAACATTTTGGTAACAAAAAAGGTAGTAAGATACAATCTTGCTACCTTTTTATAATCTCCGTTTTCGTATAACAGACTTCGCTAGTGATACGAAAGCCGTGATTGAAATTAAAGTGATATTACCCCCTCTAGTTTATCCGCTACCTCTTTCATAGCAGAAGGGCGAAGATGGGAATATACTCCCAAAGTCGTCTGTATATCTGCATGACCTAGCCTATTTTTAAGTTCTAGGTCATTCATACCCAAAGAGAGCAACAGACTAGCATGGGAGTGTCTTAAATCATGAATACGAATACTTTTAACACCTGCCATTTTCCCATGTTTCTTCATGCTATTAGCAAGCATTGTCTTAGTCACAGGTAAACAGTTATAAGAAAAGACAAAACTTATTTTTCCTAGCTGTTTCTGATGATTTTTCCATGAGGATAGCGCCTTAATCGTCATGGCATCAAGATAGATTTTTCTATTACTTGAAAAAGTTTTTGTGGGGTTAATTTGCCAATTATTTTTATTTTGATAAAACATAGACTTATTGACTTGTACAGCTTTATTTTCAAAATCAACATCTTCCCACGTTAAGGCTTGTAATTCACTAATCCTCAATCCTGTCATAAAGAGAAATAGAAAACAGGTATATTTCAAATGTTCTACAACATCATTTTTTTCAAATGTTTTGATAAATTTTTCAAATTCTTCTTTTGTCCAAAAATCAACCTTTTTTCTAGTCCTCTTCATATTTCCAACCTGCCGAGCAGGATTTTCACTCACAACACCCAAAGTAAGAGCCATATCAAACAACTCTTTTACTGTTTGATGTAAGTCTTTCAAATAGTTATTAGATAACCCCTCTTCCAAAATGTCTGTATGCCATTTTTTTATATGAATAGGCTTAACATCAACCATTTTCATAGGATAAAAATATTTCAATCTTTTCAACTTGGAAGAAAAGGTCATAAATGTCCTAGCAGTTACTTTATTCTTATAGTGAGGTACAAAATACTTTTCCAAAAATAACTCAACTGTTAAAGTTGCACCATGTACAATAGCTTTTTTCGAGTGTTTCGCTATAAAATCATCATACCATTTCTTGGCTTCTGTTTGAGTTTTAAACCCTCTTTTCTTTTTCTGCATTCTTTTACCGGTCACTTCATCAAAACCTAGAGAAGCAACCGCATAATAAGAACTACTAGCCTTGTCATAATATACATGAGGGATTTTAGGCATATTCTTCCACTTCCTCAAAATTTAATTTTGTACCCAAAATTTCCTCAACAGCTTCAACAGGAACTTGACCCAAACCCTTGGAATTATAGTAAGCAAAGCCCTTTTGTACCATCAAAGCCTTAGCCTGTTTAATCAAACTGTAAGCCTGATAATTTCCAAAACCTAATTTTTTCAAATCTTCTTTTGTTACGAACATAGCATTTTTCTCCTTTTCATGTTACAATATAGTTAGTTGTTTTTTATATTTGATGCGGTTTGCCGACTGCATCATTTTTTTATTTCATAATACCGAGCTTTATCCCTTAAAAAAACATATATATCAGGGAGATATTTCAAAACCCTAGACTTAACAATAACTTCTACAGGTTCTTCTTGACCATAATCTCGACATTTTGTTATTACGATTATCTTTTTAGTCATTTGTCACATCCTTTGCTTTCTTTGGCAATATTCTAGGATAGATACAATCTTCAAGCAATTTACGAATAAAATCGTCCTTATCTTGCGAACAAAACAAATCTTCATAGTCAAAGTTCAAAACGACGCTAGAGCCATCAGGGCGTTGATAATGACCATTTTCTCTATTCTCTCGAACTTCTGAAACACTATAAAATCTTTCTTCCATTCCATGCTTTCTAGCGATTTCAGAAGAATAATTGACCCGTCTTAAATACTGGTTTATATCTTCTTCCTGAATTTGTCCGAAAAATTGTTTTGGAGACATATAAGCAGACATAATAACCAATCTCGGAACTACTAGCTTATTTCGATAGCGTGCCGACATTCTAGCCGAATTGATTGGGTCGAATAACTTCAACCAATCTGCAGGGGCTAGGCTATCTTCTCGCAAGTCGTCCAAAATCAGGATTTCTTCTCCTGAATAGTTGTCAAAAGGATTCTTAGAACTTGCAGAATATGTTCCACCTCGTAAACCTGCATTTTCAAGCGCCCCCTGTACTTCTAAGGCAATATCTCGAGCAAGTGTAGACTTCCCTATTCCGGGTTTCCCTTGAATATATAAGACTGTCAAATCATACTCCCCATTTTGCAAGGCTTCTAGTCTTAGCACGCTTTCACGCTCGCCAAAAATATCAAATCCTTCAAGGAATTTCTGACGATTGTTTGCCATAAGATAATACAAATTATCGTCTTTCATAATATCAAAATAAGTCAGTTCCCCCTTATATACTTTAGACAATACCAAATCTAGACTTTCATCTGATTTCTCACGCTTTTTCGTAGCTGCATACTTTTCAAAATCTTCTCTATTTTGATTGATAAAGGCTTCATAATCAAGCGTATCAAATGTTTCTACATCACTAGCAGGATACTGATATTTATCTTTATCCTTGGCATGAATAAGGTAAGCTAAAGCATTGATACGTGTATACGCTCGACCGCCTTTTGATTTTGGAGTTTCAATCCGTTCACGTTCCAAACCTAAAGCCATTGCAACTTTTGATAAGTCTATTCGCTTTGGAAAATCAATATACCCATGCACATGCGGTTCTACTAGTTTAGCCCCATAGGAAATATCTCTATCATGAACAACTATTGCAAATTCCACAAACTCATCTTCTTCAACCAAAGTTCTAACTCGGTCAAAAATCAATCTAAAAATTTTATCTTTATTGGTTTCCCAATCATCTAATAATTGTTTATCTTGAACAGACCAATCCCAAAATTTAGATTTAAGTTGCTGTTCAAACAAAAAACGTTTATTGATAATTCGTTTTTTCATAAAACACCTCTTTTATAGAAATACATTTATTTTGTATAATATTTCACTCTTTTTGTGTTTATACTCCACTTTTTCGAGAATAAACACACGTATAAACACAAGTATAATCCATAATTTTTTCACTCTTTTCTTTCCTAACGCGTACGCTGGACCGTTCCGATGTCCCACGGAGAAATGCTTTCAAATCAAGGATTTTCCTTGTTTTGCACCATTCTATCGTCAAGTCCAGAATGGCGCCCGCGCATAGATTTTGTGTCTATGTGTTTATACTATCCTCTAAAACTCTTGAGCAAAAAAATCATGAATATTCTTCCGCTTAAAATACGGAAAAATTCGGGTTGAGCGGTGTAGACGGGTTACACGGTCGGGGGCTACGCCTTTCCCGACCTAACCCTACACCTAACCCTGCTTTTTTCCGTATTTTAAGTTGTCACAGCAATTTCAAGCCACTAGCAACTAATTTCAAGCCCTTGTAACCCGGATTGCGACCGTCAACCCATTGAGCCATGACACGAGTATCTAGTAACTCTACAAAAGTGAATTGAGCTGCTGCCATAGCTCCCTCAATCTCATCAAAGCTACCTAATACTTCAATCGTGATTGTCTTGATGTCTTCCATATCAATCAAGCTTTGTTCTACTGCGCCTGCTGTACGTTCATCAATACCATTAAGCATATAGCTTTCAACTACATCAGTCGCCTTCCCATGTTTGTACTTGTTTTTTGGACGAGCTTGTGAAAAATCCACTTTTAATTTTTTAGGAATATAGAATTGAGAACTATCAAGAGCCATTTCTTTAAGTGAGAGTTCGCTTGTTAATTTCATTTTGTTACTTGCCATTAGTTTTTACCTTTATCTTTCTTAAAAATTGTTATATAATTTAAATAGTTATTTTTGGTAAGTCTTTGAAAAGTTCTGCTTCTCAAAGACTTTTTTATACAATCATAGGTCATAAACCCCCTTGAAATTTAATTATCAAAATGATATACTTTGTTAAAGTATCGTTTTGATACTTCTATTTTAGTATCATTTTGATACATTGTCAAGACAAAAGTTTCATTTTGATACAAAAAAAGGAGATGCATATGATTTTCCCAGAACGATTAAAACAACTTCGACAAAAAAAAGGACTTACACAACAAGAAATTGCTGATTTAGTCCACGTCAATAGAGTAACTTATACAAATTGGGAGAAAGGAAACCGAGAACCCAACTTTGAAAAACTATTATTATTAGCCAAATATCTTGAAACAACAACAGATAACTTATTAGGTCGAAGTATTTTAAGCATTGACACCGTACCTCTTCCAATCACTAGTTTTGACTTCTCTCAAATAGAAAATATACCATTAGAGCAATATCCAAATTTAAAACAAGCTATTGTTCTAGAATATATGCGACACGGCACAAGAAGTACACAATTATTACAAGAAATAACTGAGAAATATCATTTAAACAAACAGCAAATAAAATTACTAAAAGAAATCATAGAAGATACAAAAAGTGCCTTTATTGATGAATTCTAGTTTCGGCAACAATTCGGAAACAACAGAAACAGAATAACCCTATTTTTAGTAACTTAAAACTTATCAAAACTTAATAAAATATAGCGTTTTTGTTAAAGCAATAGATGTATATTACAGAGGTTAAGTAAGGGTTTCAGTACACGTCAATAGACGTCAAAATATTGATTTTAAGCGATTTTTGATTTTTTGAAACTCATTATATCGCACTACAAATCAATAAAAACTCTACCTTTTACTCTACCTTTTTTAGATAAATATATCATCTGGATATTGAAGTTAAGCCCTGCTATCATTTCGATGGCAGGGCTTTTTAATATTTGGTACACTAACTTCTTATCTATATTTTGGTGGATTTCAAGTTGACATCTACAAAGTTTAATGTTAGAATACATTCAAAAATATATTTGAATGAGGTATTTTATGATTCAAAATGTTGTTACTTCAATAATCCTGTATTCTGGGACAGCCGTAGACTTACTTATTATCCTAATGTTATTTTTTGCCAAAAGAAAAAGCAGAAAAGACATCATTAACATCTATTTAGGACAATTTCTAGGCTCTGTTAGTCTAATATTCCTAAGTTTGCTTTTTGCATTTGTCTTAAATTATATTCCTAGTAAAGAGATTTTAGGTTTACTCGGTTTGATTCCAATTTTCCTAGGCCTCAAAGTTTTGCTTTTAGGAGATTCTGATGGAGAAGCTATTGCAAAAGATGGTTTGCGAAAAGACAATAAAAACCTGATTTTTCTAGTCGCTATGATTACTTTTGCAAGTTGTGGCGCTGACAATATTGGTGTCTTTGTCCCATATTTTACCACCTTAAATTTAGCGAATTTGATAGTGACTTTACTTACTTTTCTAGTCATGATTTATCTCTTGGTTTTTTCTGCACAAAAATTAGCACAAGTCCCTTCTGTTGGAGAAACTTTGGAAAAATATAGCAGATGGTTTATTGCCGTTGTCTATTTAGGATTGGGGATGTATATCCTGATTGAAAACAACAGCTTTGACATGCTATGGGCTGTGTTAGGCTAGGAGAAAAAATTATGAAAAAAGATAGTATCTGTCAAGTGGATGTTATAAATCAACAAAATGTTACAACCGCAACGAACTACCTTGAAAAGGAAAAAGTCCAAAAATCACTTCGCATTTTATCAAAATTTACCGATAATAAACAGATAAATATCATCTTTTATCTCCTTGCCGTCGAAGAACTCTGTGTCTGCGATATAGCCTGTTTATTAAATCTCAGTATGGCATCTGCCTCCCACCATCTTCGTAAACTAGCCAATCAAAACATCTTGGATACTAGAAGAGAGGGAAAAATTATATATTATTTTATAAAAGATGAGGAAGTCAGAGATTTTTTTAATCAACTAGGATAACAACTATTTTTACTACTTTATACTTTTCCATGATTATAGGGGGATTATTGGATACTTACGCTGAATTAGCACCACAACGAAAGTTAGAAGCTGTGGGTATTTATCTTGAAAAGATTGCTGAACTAACGCAATAACTACTCTACCATTCACTTTACCTTTTATTATGTAGCATTCTAAAAACGTTGATGTACAAACGTTTCTAACAGCTAAAATAGAAATTATTGGCTCTTTGTCAACTGTAGTGGGTTGAAGAAAGGCTAATACCTAGAAAGGACAAATTTCGTCCTTTCTTTTTTGATATTCAGAGCGATGAAAATTCGCTTCTTGAAGTTTTCAAAGTTCCGAAAACCAAAGGCATTGCGCTTGATAAGTTTGATGATATTATTGGTCGCTTCTAATTTGGCATTCGAATAGGGTAACTGAAGGGCATTGACGATTTTCTCTTTGTCCTTTAGAAAGGTTTTAAAGACAGTCTGAAAAAGAGGATGAACCTGCTTAAGCTTGTCCTCAATGAGTCCGAAAAATTTGTCAGG
>NZ_SPGF01000028.1 GCF_005844455.1 Streptococcus mitis
GATGTAATCTAATGCTCCTTGTTTAAAATCTGTACTATATGCCATAGCTTTATTATAACATGCTTGTTTAAAACTAATCAACTATAACTTTTTTCAAGAGAATTTATTAGTTAAAAATGGTACTTTTTAAAACAAAAAACCGCAGTTATCTTCTAGTAATAACTTGCAGTTCTTTGTAACTAATGAATTCTTACAATCTCTCAAACAATTCTTGCATTTGCACATCATCTGGAACCAGTTTTAAGTAAGCTTGTGCATTGACTTTTGCTTCCTCAAAGTAGCCCAATTCACGCAAGAGATAGATATAGTGTTCCAGAAATTCTGGATTGTCCTTTAAATCTCCTGCCAACTCTTGGTAAAGCTCATAGGCAGTATCCAAATCGTCCATTTCTTGATAGGAACGAGCAATCATCCACTTGGTCAAGAGATTTTCTGGCTCCTCACTTTGCAAGTCTAGAATATCCTCATAGCGCTCCTGCTCCAGATAAATAGTTGCTAGACGGAGTAAGATTTCTTCCGTATCCTCAGCATCTTCTTTAGCAGTAAGGAGATAATTTTCTGCACCACTAGCATCATGCAGTTCATAAGAGAATTGTGAAGCAGCTAACAATAGACGAGTTTCAAAGGGATTTTTCTCCAAGCCTTGCTTAGCGATACGCAGGGCTTCTTGAACTTGATGTTCCTTATGTAAAGCCTGACTGTAACCATACTCATATCCTTCAAAATCAGGTGAAATGGTATCGATCTGCTTAAAGTAGAGGACAGCTTTTTGGTATTCTTCTTGATCAAAGTAAAGACTGGCCAACTCAAAAGCTGTCAGGTCATCGTATTCTAACTCCAGGGCTTTTTCTAAAAACTCTATAGCTGTTTCAAATTTCCCTAACTGGGCATAGGCAAATCCAATTCGTTGATAGGTGGAAATGCCTGTTTGCTCATAAATAGTACGATTATCTAACTGAGCATAGCCTTTAATAGCTTCTTGGTAATTTTCCAACTCACTATCCAACTCTGCTAATCCCAATATCAAGAGAGGATCTTCTGAGTAAGTCAAGGCCTCCAATAATTTCTCACGCGCCACATCTGTCAAACCTTCCAGCTGGTAGAGGTCTGCCTTCAGAGCCAAAGCCGAAACATACCAGTCACTGTTAGTTTGGATTTCCTCTAGATAGGCAAAGGCTTCTTCGATTTTACCATCCTCGCTAGCAATAGCTGCCAGATTGAGATTAACCTCTGGAAAATCCTCTACGATTTTCAGGTAAATTTCCTTGGCCTGAGGATAAAAACCAATCCCTTCAAGATAAGTTGCCAACTCATACAGAAGGTCACTTGGATCATTTTCTAAAGCTTTAACGAAATAGTGCTCTGCCTTAACTAAATCTTGCTCCTCCAAAGCCTGTAACATCTGTTGACTATTGTTCACTCTTAGCTTCCTCTCCTTCTAGTTCATATAGGCCACTGACTACCTTATACCATTCAAAAATCGCTGAAATGACAACTTTAGCAGAGGCATAAACTGGAATACCGAGTAAGACTCCCCAAATACCAAACATGGATCCTGAAGTTAACAAGACAAAGAGAACATTAATAGGATGGATGTTTAATTGACTTCCTAAAATCAGTGGCGAAACAAAACGGCCTTCAATAGTTTGTTCTACGATAAAGACAATCACTACTTTCAAAAGCATGACTGGACCAGCAATCAAGCCCAATACTAGGGCAGGAAGCATGGCTAGGAAGCTACCAAGATAAGGAACCAGATTTAAGATACCAGCAGTAACACCCAGCGTAACCGCATAGCGTAGACCAATGATCTTGAAGAAGATCATAAACATTACTGCTACAATAATAGCCACTGTCACTTGTCCTCGAACATAGTTAGACAACTGCTGATTCACATCTGATAAAACTTGTCCAACAGGTTCTTTCAATTTCGTTGGCATGAATTCGGTCAAATAGTGACGCAGGCCTTTCCCATCACGTAAGAGATAAAAGAGCATGAAAGGAACGATAATCAAGGCAACAATCACTTGAGATGCGCCGCTAATAAAGGCACTCACCCAGTTCACTGCCTGAGATGAAACCTTACTTGCCCAAACTGTAGCCTGACTAGAGAAGTTTGTCAAAACTTGCTCTAACTGAGGCCTGAAATCATCTGGCAAACGCTTGGTGACCAAATCATCAATAACCCGATCAGCATCTTCAAGGTAGATTGGTACATTTCTTGCAAATGTTAAAACTTGACGTTGCAGATTTGGAATCGCTACTGCCAAGCCCCAAATAATAAAGATAGCGATGATGACAAAGACAATACTGATAGCTATAACACGATTAATTTTGTGTTTCTCCATCCAATCAACAATAGGATTTAATAAATAATATAGCAAACCAGATAGAATAACTGGCAACATCACGACTGCCAAAAAGTCTAAAACAGGTGAAAATAGAAAACTAATCTTACTTAAAATAAAAAGATTCAGTCCCAATAATAAGGTTACCAAAAATACCGTAATGGCCTTGTTATCCAAAAACCACTTGAAAAACCAAGATAGGCTAAAATGTTTCTCTTTTTGCTCCATAAATACTTCCTTTCTATTGTTCTCCCATTATACCATTTTTAAATCAAAATAACTCTTTTTTAAAGTGCTTACATGGAGACCGCGACATAAAAAATCCCCTCAAAAGAGGAGATTTAATTAGTCTTGAATATGACGGTCTAAGTTCTTCTGATAATCAGCATTGGATTTGGCTTTTTCATCAGCAAATTTCTTGCGGAACTCATCCATTTCTTTAGTAGTGACAATCTTATCTTGGATTTTCAGATACTTGTAGCTATTTTCACTAGTCTTGTCACCTACCCAGCCACCGGCACCACTGCCAGGAAGCATTTTCGTCACTAGCATTTGAGCACCATCAGAGTATACTGGAATAACAAGTGCACTATCTGACAACCAAGCTTGGGCCTTAGAATATTTGGAATAACGTTTTTGAAGGTCTGTTTTCTCACTATTTGCATCATCAATCAGTTCTTTGTATTTATCCAATCCAACTGTTTTAATAACTGGATTGTCTGTTCCTGGTGCCACACCAAGAGCACTTAGGAGACTTGGACCTGAAGTTGGATCAAATACATCTAGATAAGTCGATGGATCTGCAAAGTCTGGAGTCCAACCACTGACTGCATTAATATCCCAGTCAGTATTTGCATTGGAAGTAGCTAGAGTAGTCATACTTCCCAATTCGTCATCAGAAACTTGTTGAATATCAACAACTACATTGTCAGAGCCTAAGGCTTCCTCAATGGATTGTTTATAAGACTGAACCTGACGAATAAAATCTGGATTTGATGAAGAAATTGGCAAATCTAAATGAATTGGGAACTGTACTCCATCAGCTTGAAGGGTTTTCTTAGCAGCTTCAAACTTAGCTTTAGCCTTGTCTACATTATGAAGTGAATCTTGGGCATCATCAAGACTAACATCTTTCCAGACATTATCCAATTTATCCAATTCTGTCTTAGTAACTTGACCAAATGTTTGATCTCCTACTTGAACAAATGTTGGAGGAGTGAAACTTGTCCGTAACTTACGAGGTCCTACTTCGTCACCAAATACTTGAGAGATCCCTGCTTTACGATCTACCGCAAAAGCCAAGGCTTGACGGAAATCTTTGTTTAACAAGGCTTTCTTAGTAGAAGTTTTTTCTGTATCACTTGTTTTAGCAGTGTGATTGTAATTTACACGGTCGATATTGGTTGAGATATAAAAAACTCCTCCACGCTGTTGACCATATACAATATTATCCTTGTACTTTTCTTTTAGACGTTCATAGTTGGCAGAGTTTTTAAAGAGTGGAGCAGCTGGATAATGTCCCTCATCAAAACCGCGACCTAGAGAGTCTGCATCTTGACCATCAAAGAAGGATAACTTGATATCATCAATAAAGACATTTTGTTTATCCCAGTAGTTTTGATTTTTGGTCATTTCGATAGAAGACTTAGATGTAAGACCTTTGAGGAGATATGGCCCATTGTATAGAATGCTCGTTATATCAGTTGGTTTACCAAAGTCATCTCCTTTAGAAGCTAAAAAGTCTTCATTTACTGGTGCAAGGACTCCCATTGTTGTTTTTGAATTCCAGAAAGATTCTGGATGGTTCAAAGTATAAACAACAGTATAATCGTCCGTTGCTTTCACACCCACTGTTGAGAAATCTGTTGTTTTCCCATTAATATAGTCATCCAATCCTTTGATAGAGTCCTGTACAAGATAAAGTGCTTCTGATTTCTTATCTACTGCATGTTTTAGACCAGTCACAAAGTCTTGAGCCTTAACTTCTCCATATTCTTCGCCTTCATTGGTGTACCACTTGATACCCTTACGAATTTTATAGGTATAGGTCAAACCATCTTTGGAAACAGTCCAATCTTCTGCAACTGATGGTACCAAATTCCCGTATTGGTCATTTTCTAGCAGTCCATCAATGACATTACCAGTAATCTGTTTTGTACCCTTATTCGCAGAAACTGTATAATCCAGAGTCGCAGGATCTGATGAAAATACATAAGCATAAGTAACTGGTTTAGTTGCTTCCTTATTCCCAGTGCCAGATGAACACGCTGCTAGAACAGCTGCCGAGAGTATAGCAACTCCTGCTGCTAATAAAACTCGTTTTTTCATAAAAAAACTCCTTTGCAATTTGTATAGGATTATTATAGCGCTTTTCAAAAGGAAATCAACACAAAATCAAATTTAATTTGATATTTTATTATATTTTTCTATGTATTATAGAGTTCCTCCAACTACCATTTTTGTGATATAATAGTCTTATCTTTATATAGAGGTAAAGTTATGAAAGAAACTGTTTATTTTGGAACTTATACACGTCGTACTTCCCAAGGGATTTATAAGGCAGACTTCGATACAGAAACTGGTCAGCTTTCAAATCTTGAACTTTTTGCACCTGAACCAAGTCCAACCTATCTTGCTTTTGACCAGCACCAACATCTATACACCGTTGGTAGTCAAGACAATAAGGGGGGCATTGCAGCCTATCAAACTGACGGGACTTTATTAAATCATGTCGTTGAAGAAGGAGCTCCCCACTGTTATGTTGCCGTTGATGAAAAGCGTGATTTGGTTTATGCGGCCAACTACCATAAAGGACAGGTACTTGTTTATAAACGTCAGGAAGACGGTAGTCTTCTACTTAGTGATGTGGATCAACACAGTGGCCAAGGTCCACATGAAAATCAAGCTTCACCCCATGTTCACTTTACAGACTTAACACCTGACCACTATCTAGTGACTTGTGATTTGGGAACTGACCAAGTCGTCACTTATGACCTTGATCAAGAAGGGAAATTGTCTAAACTCTATACCTACAATAGTATTCCTGGAGCTGGTTCTCGTCATATCGTTTTCCATAACCACTATAAAATTGCTTATCTGATTTGTGAACTCAATAGCACTATCGAGGTTTTAATTTACGATGGTGTTGGTGAATTTGAACGCATGCAGGTCATTTCAACTCTACCAGACGGTTACGAAGGCTTTAATGGAACTGCTGCTATTCGTCTCTCTAAAGATGGTAAATACCTCTACGCTTCTAACCGTGGTCATGATTCTATCGCAGTATATACAATCCTTGCGGACGGTAGCTTAGAGTTATTAGAAATCGTTCCAACACATGGTCAGACTCCACGTGATTTTAATTTGACACCAGATCAAGAATTTGTCATTGCTGTCCATCAAGACTCTGACAATGCAACCGTCTTTAAACGGAATCCTGAAACTGGTCGTCTAGCAGAACTTTCCAACGACTTCCATGTTCCAGAAGCGGTCTGCATCAGTTTTGCCCCTTAAGAAAACATAAAAAATGAACTTGGAATTTTCAAGTTCATTTTTTTCTTATAGTCTTTTTCCGACATTGATACGGTTAATGGCACGTTGCAAAGCAATCTTAGCACGACGTTCTTGGTCAATCAAGTTTTTATCTTGTGCTTCTTCAATTTCACGCTCTGCTCGAAGCTTGGCGCGTTCTGCACGACTGATATCGATATCACGAGCACGTTCTGCAGAATCCGCAACGATTGTGATGGTATTATTGGCAATTTCAATAACACCTCCGTTTACTGCAATCCAGTTCACGTGATCTTCATCATCAATACGTTTTACCTTTACTTCATCAACTGCTAAAACCGCAATCATATTTTCATGTCGTGGCAAGATCCCCATCTCACCATCCAGAGTTCGAACCGATACATAGCTGGCATGGTGATCATAGACGAGACCATCTGGTGTCACGATCTGGACAGTTAACTGAGCCATAGATCACCTCTTAAAATCCCATTTTTTCAGCTTTTGCAATCACATCTTCGATAGAACCTACACCACGGAAGGCATCTTCTGGCAAGTGGTCGTGTTTACCATCAAGGATTTCCTTAAAGCCACGAACAGTTTCAGCAACTGGAACATAAGAACCTGGCTGACCAGTAAATTGTTCCGCAACGTTGAAGTTTTGTGACAAGAAGAACTGGATACGACGTGCACGAGCAACCAAGGTCTTTTCTTCATCAGAAAGCTCATCCATACCAAGGATAGCAATGATATCTTGCAACTCATGGTAACGTTGAAGGACACGTTTTACTTCAGCAGCAACTGCATAGTGCTCTTCTCCAACGATTTCAGGTGCCAAGGCACGTGAGCTTGAAGCAAGTGGATCAACGGCTGGGTAAATACCCAATTGTACCAACTTACGTTCCAAGTTTGTTGTTGAATCCAAGTGAGCGAAGGCTGTTGCTGGCGCTGGGTCAGTATAGTCATCCGCTGGCACATAGATAGCCTGGATAGAGGTTACAGAACCCTTCTTGGTTGATGTGATACGTTCTTGCAATTGACCCATCTCCGTAGCAAGTGTTGGTTGGTAACCAACGGCTGATGGCATACGACCCAAAAGGGCAGATACCTCTGAACCAGCCTGAGTGAAACGGAAGATATTATCGATAAAGAGAAGCACGTCTTGGCCTTCTACATCACGGAAGTATTCAGCGATTGTCAAACCAGTGAGGGCAACACGCATACGTGCTCCTGGTGGTTCATTCATCTGACCAAATACCATGGCTGTTTTCTCGATAACGCCTGATTCTTTCATTTCCCAGTAAAGGTCATTCCCCTCACGAGTACGTTCCCCAACACCGGTAAATACTGAAATACCACCGTGCTCTTGGGCAATGTTGTGAATCAATTCTTGAATTAAGACGGTTTTACCAACTCCGGCACCACCGAAAAGTCCAACTTTACCACCTTTAAGGTAAGGGGCAAGAAGGTCGATAACCTTAATCCCTGTTTCAAGGATTTCAGAAGAGGTAGACAATTCATCAAAAGTTGGAGCTTTTTTATGAATTGGCTGACGCTCTGCGTCTTCTGTAAAAGGAGCTTCCAAGTCAATGGTATCTCCCAAAACATTGAAGACACGTCCCAAAGTTTCTTTACCTACTGGTACAGAGATTGGACGGCCTGTGTCCAATACTTCCATTCCACGAGTCAAACCATCTGTTGATTCCATGGCGATAGTACGGACCATACCATCTCCCAACTCCAAGGCTACTTCAAGGACGATTTTTGTTTTTCTTTCGTCATTTTTGTAGACGACAAGTGCATTGTTAATCTCAGGAAGTTTTTCCCCTGCTGCAAACAAGACGTCTACAACGGGACCGATAACCTGAGCAATTTTACCTGAACTCATCTCCTTCTCCTATTCTATATAAGATACTGTCGGTTCCTAGCTCAACTAGGTCCTAATACTCTTCGAAAATCAAATTCAAACCATGTCAGCGTCGCCTTACAGTATATATGTTACTGACTTCGTCAGTTCTATCTACAACCTCAAAGCAGTGCTTTGAGCAACCTGCGACTAGCTTCCTAGTTTGCTCTTTGATTTTCATTGAGTATAAGTTCATTTTCATACGAGCTGGACTAAAGCCTATTCTAAGGCACTAGCTCCTGCTACGATTTCTGTAATTTCTTGTGTAATCGCCGCCTGTCTGGCACGGTTATACTGAATTGTCAAATCATTAATGACTTTCTTAGCATTATCTGTCGCTGTTTGCATGGCTGTCATACCGGCAGCATTTTCAGCTGTCTTGGCATCGATAATAGCCCCGTAAATCATACTTTCTGCAAACTGAGGCAACAACTGCTCCAAAATTTCTTCTCGGCCCGTCTCCAATTCAAAAGTCAAGCTGTAGTCTTCATCCGCTTCATTTGGATCCAAGTCAACAATCGGAAGCATTTGCTCCACACGCATTTGACTGGTTAGCGTGTTGACATGGTGGTTATAGCAGACATAGAGTTCATCAAAGAGTTCATTTTGATACATTTCAACAGTTTTTGAAATAATCTTACGAACTTCATCAAAGCTAGGTTGGTCTGCCAAGCCACGTAGTTCATAAAGTGGTTGAATACCACGGGCCTTAAAGAAGTCAGATCCCATTCCACCGATACAGATCATTTCAAAACCTTTACCATCTGGATGGTATTCTTCTTTTAACTCCATAACTGCTTTCAGAATAGAAGAATTATACCCTCCAACCAAACCGCGGTCTGAAGTAATGACGATATAGCCTGTCTTCTTAACTGGACGGCTAATCAACATGGGATTAGTTGAACCACCAGCTCCATTACCATGAAGAATATCCGTCAAGAGCTTGCGAACCTTCTGAGCGTAAACTTGGAAGTTACGAGCAGCTTCTTCAGAGCGACCTAGCTTAGCAGCCGATACCATTTGCATGGCATTAGTGATTTGACTCGTATTTTTTGTTGAGGCGATTTTTGTTTTAATATCATTTAGAGATACTGCCATCTGACACCTCTATTCTTATTGGAAGCTGGTTTGATTGAGAAACTCTGTAATCGCAGCATCCAAGACTGCTTCTTCTGGCAAGTCTTTTGTATCACGAATGGTTTCCAAAATCTCTGGATGTTGAGCATCAAAGAAGGCATGGAACTCTTCCTCGAAACGAACAATATCATCTACTGGAACAGTATCCAAGAAACCATGTGTCAAAGCATAGAGAATGGTTACTTGTTTCTCAACAGGTAATGGTTTGTGAACTGGTTGTTTCAAGACTTCAACTGTACGACGGCCACGATTCAACTTAGCCTGTGTTGCTGCATCCAAGTCAGAACCAAACTTAGTGAAGGCTTCCAACTCACGGTATGAAGCAAGGTCGATACGAAGTGTACCAGCAACCTTCTTCATGGCTTTAATTTGTGCAGAACCACCTACACGTGATACAGATGAACCCGCATCAATGGCTGGACGAATACCCGCATTGAAGAGACCATCACCAAGGAAGATTTGTCCGTCAGTGATAGAGATCACGTTGGTTGCGATATAGGCAGAGATATCTCCTGCTTGTGTCTCGATAAATGGTAGGGCTGTAATTGATCCACCACCAAGTTCATCAGAAACTTTAGCTGAACGCTCAAGCAAACGGCTGTGAAGATAGAAAACATCCCCTGGAAAGGCTTCACGACCTGGAGGACGACGAAGCAAGAGTGACAGTTCACGATAAGCTACCGCTTGTTTTGAAAGATCATCATAAACGATCAAAACATGCTTACCTTGGTACATAAATTCTTCTGCCATGGCAACCCCAGCATAAGGAGCTAGGAAGAGCAATGGAGATGGCTGTGAAGCAGAAGCAGTCACAACGATTGTGTAGTCCAAGGCACCGTACTGACGAAGTGTTTCTACTTGCGTACGAACTGTTGATTCTTTTTGTCCAATCGCGACGTAGATACAAATCATATCTTGACCTTTTTGGTTCAAGATTGTGTCAATCGCAATAGTTGTTTTCCCTGTCTGACGGTCACCGATAATCAACTCACGTTGACCACGACCAATTGGTACAAGGGCGTCAATAGCTTTCAAACCAGTTTGCAATGGTTCTGATACAGACTTACGTTGCATAACACCAGGAGCTGGCGCTTCTACTGGACGAGTTTTATCTGTGTGGATTTCTCCAAGACCGTCAACTGGACGACCAAGTGGGTCCACAACACGACCAATCAGACTTTCACCTACAGGGACTTCCATGATTTTACCTGTACGGCGGATTGTATCGCCTTCACGGATATCTGTAAAGTCACCTAGGATAATAATACCAACGTCTGTTGACTCCAAGTTTTGAGCCATACCATAAGAGCCGTTTCCAAAAATCAACAACTCTCCACTCATGGCATTTTCAAGGCCGTGAGCACGCGCGATACCGTCCCCGATATAGGTTACAACACCTGTTTCAGTCACATCAAAATTGGGTTTGAAATTTTCAATTTGTTGCTTAATTAAAGCGCTGATTTCTTGTGCGTTAATTGCCAAAAGAACACCACTTTCTATTTCAAATTTTCTTTAACAACTCGAAGTTGTTGTTTAATACTCACATCAATTGTCTTGTGATTAGCAAAAATGACAAAACCACCAATGAGTCCTTCATCAATTTGTTCTTTGACGCTCCGCACTTTCAGAGACATTTTTTTCTCTATCAATGGGAGCAGACGTTCCTTCTGTTCATCTGTTAAAGGATGGGCTGAAGAAATCGTGACTACAAAACGATTGGTCTCTTTTTCAAGGCGATTCAAACAATCCGCAATTACCTCATAAAAAAGATTTGCTCTGTGATTGTAAACCAGGACTTGAATAAAGTTTTGCATTAAAGGTGACACAGAGTCTTGAAAGAAACGAACTGTTTTTTCCTTATCTGACTCATCAACTGCTACCTGAGCTAAAAAAGAAGGTAAGCCCGTTTCTTCTGCGACTTGCTTGATTTGATCCAAGTCTGAAAAAATCCGGTCCTCTTCTCCTTTTTCAATCACTAATTGGACAAAAGGCATGCTGTATTTTTCAATTACCTTTGCTGTTTTCTTGTCCATTAGGCTTCTCCTAGCTGATCGATATACTGATCAATGAGTTCCTTATGGGCATGACTGTCAAGGTTTTGTGAGATGATTTTCCCAGCTAGACTAACTGTCAAATCTGCTACCTCGCCCTTAACACTTTGTAAAGCCTCAGCTTTGTTTTGCGCAATTTCTTGGTTAGCTTTTTCTTTCAAGCGACCAGCTTCTAGCTTAGCTTCAGCCAAAATATCTGATTTACTCTTTTCAGCTGTCTCTTTAGCATTTTCAATAATAGTTTTAGCTTCACTACGACTACCTGCTAATTCATCTTCGCGCTTTTGAGCAAGAGTCTCTGCTTTTTGACGAGCTTGTTCAGCGCCATCAATATCAGCAGCAATCTTTTCAGCTCGTTCTTCAAAGATACTCGTCAAGTTTGACCACGCGTATTTTTTGACTAAGACGACCAAAAGGATAAAAGAGCCAGCGATTAAAATAAAGTTACCAATCAATTCACCTACTGTTACGTGCATCATTTACTCCTTTCTACTCTTCATCATTAATTTTATTTCCTAGATACATTGAAGACAAGACTGTGAATACATAGGCCTGAACACAGGAAATAAACACAGAGAATGCCGTCCAGACAAGATTGGTAACAAATGCCACTGGATACCAATAAAGAGCCTGATGAGAAAGAGTAATAAGCAAGCTTGCCATCACTTCTCCGGCAAAGATATTCCCGAACACCCGCAAAGCAAGTGATAGGAAATTCGTGACTTCTTCAAGGAGATTCATCGGCGTCATGAAACCTGGGGTTACAAAACCTTTTAAATATTTTTTAATACCACGACGACGAATTCCTTCTATATGGGTCATCAGGATAATTCCAAATGACAAAGCCAAGTCAAACTGGAGATTTGCAGTTGGCGATGTCCAAAGGTTTGTCCCATCTGTAGTTTGAAGTTTCGCCATCAAACCAAGATTGTTTGCGATAACCATAAAAAGAAATAAACACAAGTAAAAGAGTGAGTAATCTTTCATGTACCGAGAACCTACGTTGGGTTCTGTAAATCCGACTACAAAGTCATAGAGATACTCTAGTACATTTTGCTTTCCTTTGGGTTTCACAGTCATATTACGACTTGCCCAATAGATAAAGCCAAAAATCAGTGCCACAGACAACAAAGTCAATGCTGTCAAGGTTAAATCAAAGGTAACAGGACCAATATTGATGGTTGGATTGATACTTTCTTCCATCTAGAATCCTCCCTTTTCCATTTTATACTTCTCTTTATTTGATGATAAATGAAAATACGAGAGTTACAAAGAATGTTCCTTCGATAAAGGCAATCCCCATAATCATCAAACTACGCAATTGTGGGATGATATCTGGTTGGCGTGCTGCAGACTTGAACAAACCGTTCATCAAAAATCCTTCTGCAAGAGATACACCCATACAGGCAAGACATAGACCGAAAAATGTTAAATTCATGATGAATTCTCCTTTTAATTAAAATTTACTTACTTAGTTTAGTCCTAAAAATTGGATTTGTCAACTTTTTACTAACATTGAAAGCGTTTAATGAGAATTATTTACAATTTTACTATTTTTGAGCTTATTATATAGAAAACTTTGTAAAAAACTTGTAATAAATCCGACCATTATCTAGGTCTTTCTGAAAAATATTGAAAAAATCCGAGATGTAATCTCGGATGGAATTGATCTATTTTCTTTAACCTAATGCTCTTTTAGTAAGTAGGATTAAAGGGAAAGCTTTCGTCTCCTACATGTTTATTAAGCACGAACTGTGACGCTGGTTCCATCTTCCTTATAAAGATTGATGAGTCCTTCTTTTAATGCACGAACCATGTCTCCTGCTTGAACAGGTTGTGGGACTTTGATTGTCAAGAGTTCCATTGGATTTGGAGCTCTGTCGATTTTATTGCCTTTGGCATCATGTAAATCTTCGATATACGTTTCAAAGTGACGGAAACCTGGGCCGTAAAACTCTACTTGGTCCCCTTCGTTAATGACGTTCCGTTGACGAATAGTTGCTGTTTGTGTCGCGTCATCATAAGAAACCACTTCAGCGACAAACTTGTACTCAGGAATTTTACGGCGAGCACCAAACAACTGCTCATTTTCAGATGGTGTACCGTAGTAGAAACCTGTAGCCAATTCACGTTGAGCCACCTTCCACATTTCATCAATCAAGTCCTGCTTGATAGCTTCAAACTTTTCTGGACTTTCTAGATAAGCATCAACAGCTGCCTTATAGCAGTTAGTTACTGTTGAAACATAGTGAATAGATTTCATACGACCTTCGATCTTCAGACTGTCCACACCGTTTTCAATCATATCTGGGATATGGTCAATCATGGACATGTCAACTGCTGACATTGAAAATTCTTCTGGAATTTCGCCCTTAAGACTCTTACGTTCTTTCCCAAATGGCATGTCGTAAAGATCGTATTTCCAACGGCAAGACTGTGAACAACCACCACGGTTGGCATCACGCATACTCATATGGTTGGAAAGAGTACAACGACCAGAGTAAGAAATACACATGGCTCCGTGGACAAAGGCTTCAATCTCAACATCTGTACGTTTGCGGATTTCAGCCAATTCTTCCATTGAAACCTCACGCGCCAAAACGACACGAGTCAAGCCCAGTTCTTTCCAGAACTCAAGGGTTTCATAGTTAGTGGCACTTGCTTGGGTAGAGAGGTGGATTTCAAGACCTGGTGCTTCTGTTGCTGCAATCATGATTAAGGCCGGATCTGACACGATAACTGCCGCAATCCCGATGTCACGCAACTTACGGAACCACTCACCAGCACCAGCTTCATTTCCTTCGTGCATAACCATGTTGGCAGCCACATAGACCTTGGCACCATACTTGGCAGCGAACTGCACACCTTCTTCCATCTGTTCAAAAGTGAAGTTTCCTGCACGGCTACGAAGACCATAAGCTTGTCCACCTATAAAAACAGCATCAGCTCCATACCGAACAGCCACTTTTAGCTTCTCTAAAGTCCCTGCAGGCGATAAAACCTCAGGACGTTTTAATGTTTTTGTCATGTTTTCTCCTATTTGCAATATAAAAGTTTGACGTTTTTCCTTCTCATTTTATAGTAAATAAAGGATAAAATCAAGCCTAGACAGATTGTTTTGACAATTCTAATCTTTTAAGCTTTGCATCATGACTGATAAACTGTCTAGAATTAACCCGGTTGAAACAAGTAGTCCAAAAGCCAGATGAAGTATCTTTTATATCTTCAGAATTAGCTTTAGATATTTGTAGTCGCAATCAGTATGCAAGTTCGTTTAACATCCGTTGAAAACCTTTCATATGGAAGTCTTACTGTACTTGTCCTTGCAGATATAAAAAGCTTAGCTTCATCGGCACTTTTCGCATTTCTAAGAGCGACAAATTCCTCAAGCTCTACTACAACTTTTCCGACAAGATTACTGACCGCATCCTTGCCCTTTATATTATTTAAGGAACAGTACCACTCAGGAAGTAATGCAAGTTTTTCTATGAAAGAAGTCTTGCCCACACCTTGAATGCCCGTAAGAACCATCAACTCATCAAACTTACAACCGGGATTAAAAACTCTCTTTACCATACCGACTAAAACATGCTTCATAATCCAAGAATTTAATGCCGTGTCCTCTGCTCCAAGATACTTAGGCAAAAGCTTTTTAATATATTCTTTTCCGTCATAACTTAATGATTTCATATACATAGCCGGCAAATTAACGGTTCTCTTATGTGCAACAAAAGTAATGGCATCTTCCATTCGGTTCTTAGAGTACTTGATTCCAAATTCCCTTTCAATTTCAACACCAAGTACATTAGTCATATGGTCATTCCATTTTCTTATCTCCAATTCGGAATGTTTTTCTCCTTTTAACTTCCCATAAAACTGAATCGTCCTGCTGCATGAGTCAAAGAATATATTCCCTGATATAATGGATTGCTCTTTGCAGAAAGAGGGATTAACTAACACAGTAATTAGGTTTGTTGCTGTACTTTTGACTTGACCTTTATCTGTGATTTCCAACTCACGATTAAGATAATCGTTAAGCTCCACATCATCAAATTTAAGCCAATTATTCAAAAGCATACCCTCCTCCATCTCTGTGATAGTTATAATCCCAATATCGTTTGTTTCCTCCCTGTATCGCTTTTGAAATGCTGTCTTCCAAGTATTTCAGATATCCTTTTTCCGTTCTTCTTTTGCTTCGATTGCCTATGCGATTAAGTGCAGATTTCAAAAATAATTCTTTCATCATTTCTGCATTTCCATGAGTAAAACTGTTTAGAAAAAGAAGCAATGAAAAGTCATCTTTACTGGCATCTCCACTGGTATATGAGCCTTCAAACAATGCTCTTGCCCTTGCGTTATACCTGCACATCGTTTCTATAACCATACTACTGTCAGGAACACATTCAGCTGCTTCCTGATACTTTCTAATAATTTCTCTGACACTTCTTTTTGGAGAAAATAGCTTGTAGTATTTATCCAACTCCTTTTGTTTCAAGAGAACTTTTTCTGCAACAAAATCATTAAATTTATAGATATTACCTGTCATAGCAATGGCTGTGTCTAAGTGCGTGAAGCTTGATTTTCTTAACTTTCGACTTTTTAATTCCTCTCTCCATTTCCTTGTTGAAATATGTTTTGCATTTTGGAAAGATTTGTTCATTTTCCGAAAAATATTCAATCTTCAAGAAATAGTCTTTAAGTTCTCTGATTAAAAAATCTGGAAGCATAATTGTTCTTTTGCTTTTCGGTGTTTTAGGATCGGTAATAATTTCTTCTCCGTTAATTCTCTGTGCTGATTTACTTATCCTCATCGTCTTTTTATCAAAGTCAAAATCAGCTTTTGTTAATGCTCTAAGTTCACCTAATCGAATTCCTGTCCAATAAAGAATTTCAAAAGCATAAAATGAAATATCCTTGTCCTTGACAGCTTCTATAAACTGCATGTATTCCTCTTTCGTCCAGAACTCCACTTCCTCATCACTTTTTTGCTTTCCTATTCTACCTGTAACCTTACACGGATTTTGTCTTAATCCGTAATACTTAACGGCGTGGTTGAACATACAGCTTAGTTGTGCATGAATGGATTTAAGATAGGTCGGCTTATAGGCTTGTCCTTCCGCATTTTCAATGTTTAAGAGTACGTTATGCCACTTCTTTACTACAACAGGCTTAATCTCACTCATTTTCATACCACTGAAAAACGGTAAAATCTTTGTCCTTATCATGTGTTCTTTTGTCATCCATGTATTAAGGCGAATAGTTCCTATAACATCGGCCTTATAAAGTTCAAAGTAATCCTCAAAAAGCATATTGAGAGATCCGGACATCTTTACAGTGAAATTTCTCTCAAAAGATTACGTTCCTTTTGAAGAAAGCAATGTAAAATTCTATAAAAAAGGTATATCCGCTAAGATTCCGCCGGATATAAAATAAGCACAGAAAAAGCACATAGCTAAAGATTTTTAGGTCTTAAAGTTATGTGCTTTTCATCCAATTATACTTACAAATTGTATTTATTTAAGCAATAAAGAATTATATATTCAACGAAAATGTTAAAAAATTATGGTCTGACACATACGTATCAATTACTCCATTAAATATGATTTTATTTTCGTATTTATTTTTATTTACAAAAATGCGATCTATTGATGTCTGTGCTGGCTTATATGTAATCATATCATTGGTAACTAAATCTTTGTATCCACTCGAACGATTATGTAACGTATTAATCCATTCTGTATTATTGAAATCTCCTAAAATTATATCTTTATCTCCTTTATCAAACTCTTTATTCATTCTATCCTCTATTTTTTCATCTGTATTATGAAAGCTGACAATTTTTAATGATTTTTTTAATTCCATTTCTATAAATTTATTATGAAATTCTGTTTCTTTTGGGTTTATAACTTCCCACAAAGATTTTTTTAATGTAATAGCTACAACATGACTTTTTAATATTTTATCCAAGTTATGAAAAACTTTGTACCCGTTTTTTTCAAAATATTCTTTTGTTCTTACTTTATTATCATCATAAAATTCCTGAACAAAAATAATATCATCTTCATTTTCCAAATACCTACTACACAAGTTTTTAATAGGCGTTTTAAAATCTATATTTCGTGGATTATAATATCCTCCTTTTGCACATGGATTACTATATGGTCCTTGAAATTTATTTATATTAAAAGTTGAAATTTTCACATTATTACCTCACACATTTTTACTAAAAACTAAATTTATAAATTCTATTGTTTAGAAAGCCTCCCACCAAAATGATGAAAGGCTTTAAAGAATTCACCTAAATTCAACAACTCCCTTTCAAACCTGCTTTTTCTTGTTTTTAGTATCAAAACAGTATCACTTAGGAGTATTTTGCTCCCGCAAAACGCTGAAACGCTATATTTTCAACAGTTTTATAACAGAAATATATTTGTTACTCTATTCCCACTCACTAAAAGTCAGATATTGACTATTTAGGATAGTTGATTTAATAGTGATTGATAATACAATCAATGAGTACTATTTGATAATATTTGAGTCTTTTGTTGTTAAATTGTTGTTAGTATTTTCCCTCTCTTACTAATTCTAGTAAGAGTTTTTTTTGTTCTTCAAAACTTATCCATCTATTTATCATTGTTTCAATAAGAGGTTGGATATCAAAGCCGTATCTTCTTTTTGAAATATATATTAGTCTATTTAATATTATACTAATTTCTTCACATCTAACTTGTTGATGTTCAAGCTCTGTTAAAATATTATATATCTTAGGTTCGATTTTATTATAATAATCTTCAATCAAGCTATATATTTCTTTTGATTTTATTTCTAATAAGTGTAGATGGTCATCATTTAAAGAATTCTCAGATTCATTTCCTAGTAAGTAATCTGTACTTACATCTAAAATTTTTGAAAGCCTCAGTAATAAACCAAAATTTGGCTCGGTTCTATCATTTTCCCATTTAGCATATGCACTCTGCCCTATTTCTAGTATATTAGCCATCTGTTCTTGTGTATATCCTTTTTCTTTCCTTAATTCTTTAAGCTTGGCAGAAAAATAACTCATAAAAACCTCCTAAAAATTCCAAAAAAAACTATTTCAAGCTTGACAAATAGTAAAAAAGGGACTAAACTATAAATAGTTAGTCTTATTAAGACTAATTATATCAAACTATATAACTTTTGACAAGAAATGAGGTGTATGTTCTATGATTGTATAAAAAAGTCTTTGAAGAAAACCCTCAAAGACACAATAAAATAATACTGTTTAAATTATATCATATATACGGAAAAGAGAAAAGGAGATGGCCTATAAAGATTATTACGAATACAAAGATATTGTAGAAGCTACTGGCAAGTCATATAGTGCTATTAAAAAATGGCGAATATCTATTGAACGATTATCAGGATATAAGTTTAAGAAGGTCAAGATACATGTTACTCGTAAGCATGTAAAAGACCATTATCAATTTACTGAAGAAGAATTTGAAAAGTTTATCAAACTGTCTAAGCGCATTGACGAAACAAAGAAAATGTCTGAATCGGTTATTGAGATATGGGGTGACTTAAAAAGTGCTGAAGAAAGAGCACTTAAGCAAGATGTGGCTGAATTGAAAAATTTTCAAGAAAAACAGAAAGAAAGTAACAAAAATACATCCTTTCAAATTATTTCTTTGAAAAATAGCATTAGACGATTAGAAAAACTAGAAGAACGACTTGAAGCCTTGGAAGAAAAGCAAGGTAAAGGGTTCTTCTCAAAATTAAAAAAATAGAAAAAAGAGGTAACAAAACATGGCAAACAAAAAAATTAAATTAACAGCAGGACTTTCACTTAAAGAAGTAGCACTTGAAAGCTCACAGTTTGATATTCCTAAAAAAATCCTAGTAGATTTTTCCAAAGCTAGACCAAGTAAGAAGTTCAAAGATGGTAAACAAACGGATATTTTGAGCCATTACATTTTAGAGGGAATTGATGAGCGAACCGCTAAGGCTGTAAATGATGGCTTAATTGACCAAGAGGATGTTAAGGCCATCAAGATTGAAGTTCATGGCAGTTTTGAGGAGATTGAAGAAACCGTTGAGTTTGGTGGCTCTCTATTCGTTGAGTTGCTAGATGTGCAGGTTAAAGCGGATTGGGTTGAAGGACGCAATCCTGGATATAAAGCCGTCAAACTGGTAGCCTCTGGGCTAAAACTTGTTATGTAGGTCTAAAATTTCTGTATATGATGGGAGCTGGCCGCCTTGCTCCTGTCGGTTTACAAGTGAGCTAACTAGTAGCTGATAGCAACCGCAAAAGGGGCTTTTGCCCTGCGCGGTTGCGGACATCAGCGGTCATCTAGTTGGCTGACTTGTTCCGACAGGGCAATGCAACCAAGCTACCTAAATATGCAGAAATTTTAGACAAAAAGTTTTTTTGGGGGAGCATATATCCATATTTCCAAAACCTATGCGCGGGCGCCATTCTAGGACTTGACGATAGAATGGTGCAAACCAAGGGTAATCCCTTGATTTGACAGCGTTTGTTAGGGGTCGAAATGGCTGAAAGCCCCCTACCCCAAAAAACAAAAAAGCGAGAAAATAAAGGATTTTTCTTGGATACATGTGTGGATATATGCATGGATATATGCTCGAAAAAATGAAGCATATATCCAAAAGAATGGAATAAAAAAACAAAAGAATAGAAAGAATATGCAAAAACCTTTCATGAATTGAAAAGGAGAAGAATGACTAAAAGAATTAGAAACAGACGTTTTCTATTTGAGCAACAACTGAAGCCGGATTTTTGGGACTGGACTGTATCAGATAAAAAACTACTTGAAAACTGGGAAGAAAATAAAGATAAGATTTTTAGATTAATATTTGACCGTATTCGTGAAATAGTTGATGAAGAGGATTTTGTGGAAGTCGCTTTTGTCGTACATGATAAAGATATTTCCTTTGGGTCAAAATTGGTAGAACCTCATATTCACGGATATATTGATTTTCCAAAATTGATGGATTTGTCAAAAGTTGCTATGGCTTTAGGGGTAGAAAAAGAACGAGTGGAAACTCCAAAATCAAGAGGGGGTAGACATTTAACACGTATCAATGCTTTAGCTTATCTTATCCACGCAAAAGATAAAGATAAATATCAATATCCTGTCAGTGATGTAGAAACGTTTGATACGCTTGATTATGAAGCTTTTATCAATCAGAATAAAGAAGACTTTGAGAATTATTCTGCAACAAGAAAACGTGAGAAATCAGAAGAAAGTCTTGACCTGGTATTGGCTAAAGTTCAACTAGGAGAATTGACCTATAATGATGTTATGGAAGACGATAATCTTGCTTTTCTTTTTGGAAATAATCAGCAGAAATTTAGGGAACGATTTAATTTTTATGGAGAACGTCAGGCTTTCTTACGTTTAAAAAGTTTGGAACTTGGGGAATATCAATTAACTGTACTTTATATACAAGGAGAATCAGAAGTAGGGAAGTCTACTTTATCTAGAGAAATAGCCTTACAAGTTCAAAGTAAATTAAATGAAATAGGTTTGAGAGGGGATATCTATTCAGCTTCTTCTGCTAACCCTTTTGATGATTATTATGGTGAAGAAATTTTAGTATTAGACGATTTAAGGGAAAATAATATGTCGCCAAGTGATTGGCTAAAATTATTTGACCCCCTTAATTCTGCTAGAATGTCGGCACGCTATCAAAATAAAAGGGTAGTTCCAAGATTGATTATTATGCCTGTTTATAAGTCGCCAAAATTATTTTTTGGAGAAATTAAGGAAGAGGATTTAAACCAGTTTCTTAGGAGAATTAACTTTTTATTAGATGTAACCTATAAACATGGGTCGGATGAAAATCGTTTATATAATATTTCTGAAGTTGTGAAATGTAGGGGAGTTGATTTTTATCAGAAAAAAGATGGTTCTATGGCTGTTTTGAATTTCAAATATGAAGATATATTTTGCTCAGATGATAAAGACGATTTTATTCGTAAATTGCTTGAAGATTGTATCTATCCTAGAATATTACCTAAAAAAGCAAAGGACGTAATAAATGAGTAAAAAAATCGTGATGTTCTTTGATGAAAGGTTAGATACTGTTTATAGAGTGATACGATTTGAAAAGCGTATACCGATAAGTCAGGAACTGAATAATATTTATATGTTCATGAATGATAAAAATTTATGGATTAGATGTAAAAAAAAGATGCGTGAAAATCAATCACACATCAAAATAAAAAACCAAAATAATTATAACATAAAGAAAGGGGAAAAAGTATGTTTGTTGTAAAAAAAGATTTAATGAAATTAGGATTTTCAAGTTGGCAAGCTATGATGTTAGTAAAACAGGCTAAAGCAAAATTAGCTAGTCAAGGCTTAACTTGGTATGAAAGTAAAGGTTTAGGACGTGTACCACTTGAAACGGTAGAAGAAATTTTAGGTGTAAAAATAGATGAAGCAAGTCTAGTAGATATGGAAGTAAAAGAAAATGCCTAAAATATCTAGTATCTATCCTATGAGTAATGGCACGTATAGAGCGACTGTTTCTCTAGGTTTTGATGTTCAGACTGGTAAAAGGATACAAAAGTTTAAGAATGGCTTTAAAACGCAAAAGGAAGCTCAAGAGTGGCGTTTGCGTATGCTTGCTGATTTTGGTAAAGGTTCTATAACTGTTAATAGTACAATGACTTTTAAAAAGTTTCTTGATGATTATTTTATACCAGACTATAAAAGCCAAGTAAGAAAACGTACTTTTGATATGACACAATCAAAATTTAAAAGACTGTCATATTTTGAGAATATGAAGTTATCGGATATTCAAGCTCCTCATGTTAAGCAATGGCAAAATTCAATGTTTATAGAGGGGTTGTCTAATAATTATATTCGTTCTGTTCATCAAATCTTACAACAAGTCTTTGATTTAGCAGTTAAATTAGGTATGTTGTCAAATAATGTTGCTAAAACGGTAGGAAACGTAAAAAAAGACCGTCCTAAAGTTGATTTTTGGACGGTGGAAGAATTTCAGCTATTCATTAGTACGTTTGATAAATCTAATATCTATGAACTATTGTACTTTACTACATTTTGGTTTTTCTTTATGACCGGAGTTAGAACAAGTGAATTACAAGCTATTGAATGGTCGAAAATAGATTTTGAAAAGGGTACTGTTTTAATAGACTGTTCAATGTATTATAAAAGCCAAAAAGAGTGGTATCTTACGGATACAAAATCTTTATCAGGTGTAAGGCTTTTGTATCTTGATGATGATACATTAGAACATTTGAAATATTGGAAGAAAGCACAATCTCAGATAGGAGAATGTAAATTTGTATTTTCGATAGCAGATAGTCCGTTGGTAAAATCAACTCTAAAACGTGTTCTAAAATCTCATAGTGATTACGCAAAAATAAAATCAATAAGAATTCATGATTTAAGGCACTCTCATGCCAGCTTTATGCTCTCTCTAGGAATGAATGATTTAGAAATGCAAAATCGTCTAGGACATGCTGATATTAAGACAACACTTGGAACGTACTCTCATTTAAGACCAAATGCTATGAAAGAAGTAGCTACTAGGATGACTGGGAAAGTAGTGGTGAGTGATAATAATATCAGAAAAAGTAAATTTAATGGCAATCAGCATACTAAAAAAATTCAATCTAAAGTTTTGTCTGACTAGCGAAGTCTGTCCGATTAAACTTTAGATTCCTACGGTAAACTATTAGTGTTTACCGTATTTTTTTATCTCTTTCCATGTTTCAAGATAATGTTCTCGATTTAATTCAATTTGTTTCTGTGCAAAACGAATATCATAATCTGCTAAATCTATATTTTCTATAACTTCACTTGTAAGAATATTAAAAATTCCAATCAATTCTTCATCATCATACATTTTTAGAAGTGGGATATTCTGTTCTTTATTTGTATCAGATTTTGATATTTCTAAAGTAGTTTTACCAAATTCTTTAAGCATTTTGTTTCCTCTTCTATTTTTTCTTATTATATCACATTTGAAATTTATCAAATTAGTTGATGTAAGTATTTTTTTATGTATAATTTATATTAGGGGGGTATCATAATGAGAAAACAAGATTTGATTAGTGAGTTTGAATTTAAAAATGATTTATATCGTGTTTATGAATTAGATGAAAATGATAGTGATTATGACAGAATTGTTAGTGAGTCTAAGAAAGGTATGTATATAGAAAGTACCAAAAATGTTAAAAAGATATTAGGTTTAAATACTGAAAAATAGTTTTTGTTGTTAAATTGTTGTTAAAGCAAAATAAAAAGCCTTAGAAATATTGATTTCTAGGGCTTTTTTAGCTCATTAACTCTATTCCCACTCTACTGTTGCAGGTGGCTTACTTGTGATATCGTAGACGATACGGTTAACATGATCCACTTCGTTTACGATACGTACAGAGATTTTTTGTAGGACTTCCCAAGGAATTTTGGCGAAGTCAGCAGTCATACCATCGATAGAGGTGATCGCACGGATAGCAATTGTGTAGTCGTACGTACGACCGTCACCCATAACGCCAACTGAACGAACACCTGTATTAACTGTGAAGTATTGCCAGATATCGCGGTCAAGACCAGCTTTAGCGATTTCTTCACGAAGGATAGCGTCTGACTCACGAACAGTTTCTAGTTTTTCTTCAGTGATTTCACCCATAACACGGATCGCAAGACCTGGGCCTGGGAATGGTTGGCGCCATACGATGTGGTCTGGCATGCCAAGCTCTGTACCAAGGGCACGAACTTCATCCTTGTAAAGAGTATTGAGTGGTTCTATCAATTCAAACTGCATGTCTTCTGGAAGACCACCCACGTTGTGGTGTGACTTGATAGTTTGAGCTGTATCTGTACCAGACTCGATAACGTCTGTGTATAAGGTACCTTGAGCAAGGAATTTCACATCTTTGAGCTTGCTTGCTTCGTCATCAAAGACATAGACAAACTCGTTACCGATGATTTTACGTTTTTGTTCAGGGTCAGAAACGCCAGCAAGTTTGTCAAGAAAACGTTTAGCAGCGTCTGCTTTGACGATATTCAAACCAAACTTACCACCAAGCATGTCCATAACTTGGTCCGCTTCTCCTTTACGAAGAAGACCATGATCCACGAAGATACAGATCAATTGATCGCCAATCGCTTTTTGGAGAAGAACCCCAACGACAGATGAGTCAACTCCACCTGATAGACCAAGAAGGACACGTTTATCACCGACAGTTTCACGAATTTTTTGGATCTGCATATCAATGAAGTTATCCATTGTCCAGTCGCCTTTAGCCTTACAGATGTTAAGAGCAAAGTTACGAAGGATGTCATTCCCGTATACAGAATGGCGAACTTCTGGGTGGAATTGGATACCGTAAATGTGTTTATCTGGGTTTTCAATGGCTGCGTATGGACAGTCAGCTGATGTACCTGTACGAACAAAGTCAGCAGGAATCTCAGTAACTGCATCGCCGTGGCTCATCAATACAGTCTGTTCATCAGGTGTCGATTCAAAAAGCGCTGATGGTGTGTGTGTTAGGGTTGATTGGCCGTATTCACGATTTCCAGCATCACCTGCAGGAACAACTTTTCCTCCAAGTTTATGGGTTAATAATTGCATACCATAACAGATTCCCAAAATAGGAATTCCGAGTTCGAAGATTTCTGGGTCAATATCAAATGAACCATCTTCATATACAGAGTTTGGACCACCTGATAGGATAATTCCTACAGGATTGATTTCACGAACTTCAGCAGCTGAAATTTTATGGCTCTTTAGTTCTGAAAAAACGCCAATCTCACGAATACGGCGTGAAATCAGCTGGTTGTATTGGCTACCATAGTCCAGCACGATGATTTTTTCTACATCTTGCAAATCAGTTGAAATGTTGCTCATCTTTTTCCTTTCTCAAAAGAAATATCTTCTTTCAATATTCTATCACAAATAAGGGCGAATTACCAACTAAACAAGGCGAAGTTTGACTTTTTCTAGTTTATTGGGGTACAATAGAGAAAAGATAGAAATGAAGTGAAAAATATGCTACCTGCTTATATGAAAATCCACGATCAGATAAAAAAGGATATTGACGAACATCGTTGGGCTATTGGTGAGAGACTTCCCAGTGAAAGAGATTTAGCAGAGCAGTTTGCAGTCAGTCGCATGACCCTTCGCCAAGCTGTATCTCTATTAGTCGAAGAAGGCGTTTTAGAGCGTCGTGTAGGAAGCGGCACCTTTGTTTCCAGTACTCGAGTACAAGAAAAGATGCGAGGGACAACCAGTTTTACTGAAATTGTTAAGTCCCAAGGTAAAGTTCCCTCTAGCCAGCTCATTTCCTACAGAAAAACTATTCCTAATGAACAGGAAGTTGCCAAGCTAGGAATTTCTCCAACAGAGAATATTATCCGAATGGAACGTGTTCGCTATGCCGACCAAGTTCCTCTGGTTTATGAAGTTGCTTCTATTCCTGAAAAATTCATTAAGAACTTTAAAAAAGAAGAAATCACCAGTCATTTCTTCCAAACCTTGCAAAAACATGGCTACCGCATCGGTAAATCACATCAGACTATTTATGCTCGCCTTGCTAAAGAAAAGATTGCCCACTATTTGGAAGTTGAAAAAGGACATGCTATTCTTGGTTTGACTCAGGTTTCCTACCTAGAAGATGGTACTGCATTTGAATACGTAAAAAGTCAGTATGTAGGCGAACGCTTTGAATTTTATCTTGAAAATAATTAGATTACTATGCAAAAACTCTCTGTCACGGACGACAAAGAGTCTTTTTATACTAGACTAAAATCAAAAAACATCTTATAATAGTAGTTATGAAACTTACAAATGAAGAAACACAAAAAATTGAAAAACTCCTAAGAGATTCATCGTACGCCAAATATCACAAACGTCTACAGATTATTTATTTTCGCT
>NZ_SPGF01000029.1 GCF_005844455.1 Streptococcus mitis
AGACAATCAAGCATCAGTTGAAACGTCGCTTTTTTAACACCTATCAACAATTTGAAATTCTCTGAGTTTAATTTTAAGGCTTTTTCGTATGTTGTTTCCATAGCTTTAGTATACCACTTTTGAGTTACCGAACAAGTCTATTAGATTTAGCAAAATTTGTCCAAAAGAAAGAAGCTAAATACAAGCAGGGAATAGTGTGGTCTGGTATTTTTAAGATATGATTTATTATAAAATACGGTGTTAACGGTTGTATAACGGATGAATCTAAAATGAAAAATATATAAGCAAGACTTGGAGTTCAATGCCAAACCAAGTCTTGTTTTTGATACGATGAAATAAAATGGAGTCTGTCTGATTACAATCAGCAGACTTTTTTCTCTTTCCTGAATGTGTTATAATAGTCCATGCTATGGCTGGAGCCTTTTCAGCCTACTTATACTCTTCGAAAATCTCTTCAAACCGCGTCAACTTCTATCTGCAACCTCAAAACAATGTTTTGAGCAGCCTGTGGCTAGCTTCCTAGTTTGCTCTTTGATTTTCATTGAGTATCATTAAGACAATATGAGGAGAAGGATGAAAGAAAAAGGATTTTGGGAAGGGGCGCAGGCGGCCATGCCAACGGCCCTTGGTTATATCAGTATCGGACTGGCCTGTGGAATTATTGGTGCGCCCTATGTGACACCTGTGGAGATGGGCCTGATGAGCCTCTTTGTTTATGCTGGGAGTGCCCAGTTTGCCATGTTAGCCTTGATTGCGGTCCAAGCACCTGTAGCGGCTATTGCTATGACGGTCTTTTTGATCAATTTGCGTCTCTTTTTGCTGAGCTTGCATGCATCGACCTATTTCCGTCATACTAGTCTCTGGCAAAATATTGGTATGTCTAGTCTCTTGACAGATGAGACTTACGGCGTTTTGATGGGTGAATTAGCCCATACAGATAAGGTCAATCCGATGTGGATGCACGGAAACAATCTCAACAGCTATGTGGCTTGGTTTGTGGGGACAGTGGTTGGATCGGCTCTAGGTGGCTTGCTGCCAAATCCAGAAATCTTTGGATTGGACTTTGCTTTGGTTGGGATGTTTATCGGCATTTTTGCTTCGCAATTCCAGATTATGCAAAGACGGATTCCTGTCCGCAATCTGCTCATTATCCTAGCAGTTGTTGCGGTGTCCCTCTTTTTACTCTTGACAGTGGTGTCTCAGTCGCTAGCTGTTCTGTTTGCGACGCTACTTGGTTGTAGCATGGGGGTGATTTTAGATGGTCAGTAAGTATCTTTTATTAGCAGTTATTTTCTCTGGATTGGTGACTTGGATTCCCCGCATGATTCCCTTCATCTTGGTCAAGTATAAGGGCTTGCCTGCAATCGTTGAGCGTTTTTTGAAGTTCTTGCCCGTTTCTATTATCTTTGCCTTGATTCTTTCAAGCGTAGTGACTGGCAAAGTTGGCAGCCTTCCTCAAATAAAATGGCTGGACTTCTTCGCGGTCTTTCCAACAGCTTGGGTGGCCTTTCGTTACCGCAATCTAGTCGGAACAGTTCTCTTTGGAGTGGTCTTGATTGCAGTCTTGCGTTTGGTCTTTTAAATTAGCCATAAAGAAAACCTATCACAGAGATAGATATCATATAATGGCGCAAATGGTCTTTTTCTGTTAAGATTATAAGGTATTCTATTTTGGGGGAAATGACATGAAAAAAATCGTTAAATACTCATCTCTTGCTGCCTTAGGGCTTGTTGCTGCAGGTGTTTTAGCAGCTTGCTCAGGTGGTGCTAAGAAAGAAGGAGAAGCGGCTAGTAAGAAAGAAATTATCGTTGCAACCAATGCTTCACCAAAACCATTTAACTATGAAGAAAATGGCGAATTGACTGGTTACGAAATTGAAGTGGTTCGCGCTATCTTTAAAGACTCTGACAAGTATGATGTCAAGTTTGAGAAGACAGAGTGGTCAGGAGTCTTTGCAGGCCTTGACGCTGACCGTTACCAAATGGCTGTTAACAACATCAGCTACACTAAAGAACGTGTAGAAAAATACCTTTATGCAGCCCCAACTGCTAAGAACCCTAACGTCCTTGTAGTGAAGAAAGACGACTCTAGCATTAAATCGCTTGATGATATCGGTGGAAAATCAACAGAAGTTGTTCAAGGGACAACATCAGCTAAACAGTTAGAAGACTACAACAAACAACACTCAGACAATCCAACTGTCCTTAACTACACTAAAGCGGACTTCCAACAAATCATGGGACGCTTGAGCGATGGACAATTTGACTACAAGATTTTTGATAAAATCGGTGTTGAAACAGTGATCAAGAACCAAGGTTTGGACAACTTGAAAGTTATCGAACTTCCAAGTGACCAACAACCTTACGTTTACCCACTTCTTGCTAAAGGTCAAGATGAGTTGAAATCATTTGTAGACAAACGCATCAAAGAACTCTACAAAGACGGAACTCTTGAAAAATTGTCAAAACAATTCTTTGGAGACACTTACCTACCATCAGAAGCTGATATTAAATAATTTTTTGAAATCATCCATTCTGATTCAGATGGATGGTTTCTAAGTTTTTAGGCATATAGTTTTAAACTATATATCTGATTATCTAATAACAATTTGTGCAATTGAACAAAGTATGAGATACTATTACGGTATTATTTTTAAGGAGAAAGAATCATGAAAATTAAAAAATGGCTTGGTGTAGCAGCCCTTGCTACAGTCGCAGCTTTGGCTCTTGCAGCTTGCGGAAACTCAGAAAAGAAAGCAGACAATGCAACAACTGTTAAAATCGCAACTGTTAACCGTAGCGGTTCTGAAGAAAAACGTTGGGACAAAATCCAAGAATTGGTTAAAAAAGACGGTATCACTTTAGAATTTACAGAGTTCACAGACTACTCACAACCAAACAAGGCAACTGCTGATGGTGAAGTAGATTTGAACGCCTTCCAACACTATAACTTCTTGAACAACTGGAACAAGGAAAACGGAAAAGACCTTGTAGCGATTGCAGATACTTATATCTCTCCAATCCGTCTTTACTCAGGTTTGAATGGAAGTGACAACAAGTACACTAAAGTAGAAGACATCCCAGCAAACGGAGAAATCTCTGTACCGAACGATGCTACAAATGAAAGCCGTGCGCTTTACTTGCTTCAATCAGCTGGCTTGATTAAATTGGATGTTTCTGGAACTGCTCTTGCAACAGTTGCTAACATCACAGAAAATCCAAAGAACTTGAAAATAACTGAATTGGACGCTAGCCAAACAGCTCGTTCATTGTCGTCAGTTGACGCTGCCGTTGTAAACAATACCTTCGTTACAGAAGCAAAATTGGACTACAAGAAAGCACTCTTCAAAGAACAAGCCAATGAAAACTCAAAACAATGGTACAATATCATCGTTGCGAAAAAAGATTGGGAATCATCACCTAAGGCTGATGCCATCAAGAAAGTGATCGCGGCTTACCACACTGATGAAGTGAAAAAAGTTATCGAAGAAACATCAGATGGTTTGGACCAACCAGTTTGGTAATAAGACACAGGGAGGTGGGAGAGAGTTTCCACCTTTTGCTTTTGTATAGAGCATGGATTGTAAAGAAGACTATAGGTTCATAGAAAGGTAGAGAGAATATGGTTTTTCCTAGCGAACAAGAACAGATTGAAAAATTTGAAAAGGATCATGTGGCCCAGCATTATTTTGAGGTTTTGCGTACCTTGATTTCTAAGAAATCGGTCTTTGCCCAACAGGTTGGACTTAAGGAAGTTGCCAACTATCTGGGTGAGATTTTCAAGCGTGTTGGGGCTGAAGTGGAGATTGATGAGACTTATACGGCGCCCTTTGTCATGGCGCATTTCAAGAGTTCGCGTCCAGATGCCAAAACCTTGATTTTCTATAACCACTATGACACTGTGCCAGCGGATGGGGATCAGGTCTGGGCAGAGGATCCCTTTACGCTTTCGGTCCGCAATGGTTTCATGTATGGGCGTGGGGTTGATGATGATAAGGGTCATATCACAGCTCGTTTGAGTGCTTTGAGAAAATATATGCAGCATCATGATGACCTGCCTGTCAATATCAGTTTTATCATGGAAGGGGCGGAGGAATCGGCTTCAACAGACCTAGATAAGTATCTGGAAAAACATGCGGACAAACTCCGTGGGGCTGATTTGCTGGTCTGGGAACAGGGAACCAAAAATGCCTTGGAGCAGTTAGAAATTTCTGGTGGAAATAAGGGGATTGTGACCTTTGATGCCAAGGTAAAAAGTGCTGATGTGGATATTCACTCTAGTTATGGTGGAGTTGTGGAATCAGCTCCATGGTATCTCCTTCAAGCCTTACAGTCTCTTCGCGCTGCAGATGGCCGTATTTTAGTTGAAGGCTTGTACGAAGAAGTACAAGAGCCAAATGAACGAGAAATGGCCTTGCTAGAAACGTATGGTCAACGAAACCCAGAGGAAATCAGTCGGATTTATGGCTTGGAGTTGCCTCTTTTACAGGAGGAGCGGATGGCCTTTCTTAAACGTTTCTTTTTCGAGCCGGCCCTTAATATCGAAGGGATTCAGTCAGGCTACCAAGGGCAAGGCGTTAAAACGATTTTACCAGCAGAAGCCAGTGCCAAGTTAGAAGTTCGTTTGGTTCCTGGCTTAGAACCGCATGCTGTTCTGGAAAAAATTCGGAAACAGCTAGACAAAAATGGCTTTGATAAGGTAGAATTATACTATACCTTGGGAGAGATGAGCTATCGAAGCGATATGAGCGCACCAGCCATTCTCAATGTCATCGAGTTGGCCAAGAAATTCTATCCACAGGGCGTTTCAGTCTTGCCAACTACAGCAGGGACAGGACCTATGCATACGGTCTTTGACGCCCTGGAGGTGCCAATGGTGGCCTTCGGTCTAGGAAATGCCAATAGCCGAGATCACGGTGGAGATGAAAACGTGCGAATCGCCGATTATTACACCCATATTGAATTAGTAGAGGAGCTGATTAGAAGCTATGAGTAGAGATATTATCAAGTTAGATCAGATCGATGTGACTTTTCACCAAAAGAAGAGAACCATCACAGCGGTCAAGGATGTGACTATTCACATCCATGAAGGGGATATCTACGGAATCGTTGGATATTCTGGAGCAGGGAAATCAACCCTTGTACGGGTGATTAACCTCTTGCAAAAGCCATCTGCAGGAAAAATTACTATTGACGACGATGTGATTTTTGATGGCAAGGTGACCTTGACAGCAGAGCAGTTGCGTCGTAAGCGTCAGGATATCGGGATGATTTTCCAGCATTTCAACCTGATGAGTCAAAAGACAGCAGAGGAAAATGTAGCCTTTGCCCTCAAACACTCTGGACTCAGCAAGGAAGAAAAGAAAGCCAAAGTAACTAAGTTGTTAGACTTGGTTGGCTTGACGGATCGTGCTGAAAACTACCCTTCACAACTATCAGGAGGGCAAAAACAGCGTGTGGCCATTGCGCGTGCCTTGGCTAATGATCCAAAAATCTTGATTTCAGATGAGTCAACTTCTGCCCTTGACCCTAAGACAACCAAGCAGATTTTGGCCTTGTTGCAAGATTTGAACCAAAAATTAGGCTTGACTGTTGTCTTGATTACGCATGAAATGCAGATTGTCAAAGACATTGCCAACCGTGTGGCAGTCATGCAGGATGGGCATTTGATTGAAGAGGGCAGTGTCCTTGAAATCTTCTCAGACCCTAAACAACCTTTGACCCAGGACTTTATCTCAACAGCTACAGGCATTGATGAAGCAATGGTCAAGATTGAGAAGCAAGAAATCGTGGAACACTTGCCTGAAAACAGTCTCTTGGTGCAACTCAAGTATGCTGGAGCTTCAACAGACGAGCCGCTTTTGAATGAATTGTACAAGCGTTACCAAGTAACGGCTAATATCCTCTATGGGAATATCGAGATCCTAGATGGTACTCCTGTTGGAGAATTGGTTGTGGTCTTGTCAGGTGAAAAAGCAGCGCTAGCAGGTGCCCAAGAAGCCATTCGTAAAGCAGGCGTACAGCTAAAAGTATTGAAGGGAGGACAGTAAGATGGAATCATTGATTCAAACCTATTTACCAAATGTCTATAAAATGGGCTGGGCTGGTCAAGCAGGCTGGGGAACAGCCATCTACCTAACCCTCTATATGACAGTTCTTTCCTTCATCATCGGAGGATTCTTGGGACTGGTAGCAGGTCTTTTCCTTGTCTTGACAGCGCCAGGTGGTGTCTTGGAAAATAAAGTCGTTTTCTGGATTTTGGATAAGATCACCTCTATTTTCCGTGCGGTTCCTTTCATCATCCTCTTGGCAATCATGTCGCCACTTTCTCACTTGATTGTGAAGACGAGTATCGGGCCAAATGCAGCCCTTGTCCCACTTTCTTTTGCAGTCTTTGCCTTCTTTGCCCGTCAGGTGCAGGTGGTCTTGGCTGAATTGGATGGTGGTGTCATTGAGGCGGCTCAAGCGAGCGGAGCGACCTTCTGGGATATCGTGGGTGTTTACCTATCAGAAGGTCTTCCAGATTTGATTCGTGTGACAACTGTGACCTTGATTTCCCTTGTTGGGGAAACAGCCATGGCGGGGGCAGTTGGAGCTGGTGGTATCGGTAACGTAGCCATCGCTTATGGATTTAACCGCTATAATCACGATGTGACCATCTTGGCAACTATCATTATCATCTTGATTATCTTTGCAATCCAATTCTTGGGAGATTTCTTGACCAAAAAATTAAGCCATAAATAAAAAGTGCAAGGCAATCTATGCATCATTCATAGGATTTGTCGTACAGTCAAGACTTAAAATTCTCTGTACTAGCTACTATCAGTCGTTACTTTTATGAGTTAGAGAGTTAAGAATTCTGGGGAGTCAATATGCAAAATATGGGAGAAGTTTTTAAAGAATTGAGAAAGAGTCGGAATATATCCCTACAGGAGGCGACGGGAGGAGAGTTTACTTATTCCATGCTGAGCAAATTTGAGCGTGGAGAAGCAGACTTATCATCTATGAAATTGATTACTGCCTTAGATAACATCCGCTCTGATTTGAATGAATTTATGTACTTGGTACGTGGCTTTTCTCAGAAACAGGTTTTGGCTTTTCAAGAAAATCTCTGGGAACTATATGACAGAGAAGGGATTGATTCTCTCCACTCCTTGTATGAAGAGACGACTCAAAAGTATAGATCAAGTGCTAAAAAAAGCTATCTCTTACAAATGATTCGTATCAAAAGCCTTCTCGTGTTTTTTGATTCAGAAATAAGGGCAACGGATGAAGAACTGACTTTTCTCTATGACTATTTTTTTACTATTGATATCTGGGGAAATTATGAATTGGAATTATTTTCAACGATTTCTACTTTGTTCCCTCTGCCCCTCTATTTTAAATATTCTAGGGAGATGTTACAAAAGACAGATTTATTAGGCTCTTTACCTAGTAACAAAGTCGGTATTGATACCATTTTGATTAATGGACTCTTTAAAGCAATAGAGGAAAAGGATAAATTAAAAGCAGACTATTTTGTTTTTCAGATTGAAAAACGAGAATTGCCAGAATCTGAAGCCTATCTTAAAATCATTTATATGATTGCTAAAGGGTATTATGATACTATTTTTAAAGTAGAAAATAAGGGTCTTGAAAGAATCCAGAGGGGCATTACAATCTTACAAGATTTAGAGTATATAGATGGTGCAAGATATTATGAAAACTATTTTGCAAATCAGCTCTCAAATGAAGATTTGTAATATATTCTCATTACATCGATTGACGAAAAATAAATAGGCTTGTAGGTGGATTGATAATTAGTAGTTTCTAGGCTCTAGAGTTTCTATTTGCAGAAAAAATATATTACAAAAAAGTGGGGAGTCCCGCTTTTTTTGTTAGACTGGATTCAATAGAATACTATTTGAAATTTGAGGAAGGCTTGTTATGAAACTATTCTTAAACCACCATTTATTTAGAATACTTACCTTATCAAGGTTTTTGAGCTCAAGTGGAGCTTATATTTATAATCTGGTATTTATCGTTTATGCTGCGAGTCTACCCTTTAAAAATATAGCAGTATTTATGGCGAATATGATTACGATTTTACCTTTCCTATTTACTTTTTATGTTGGGATTAAGGCTGATCATACTCGGAATAAAGCAGGGACAATTATCTGGGTTGGTTGTGTGCAAAGTCTACTATTTCTTTTGATTGCTAGTGTGATTCATGACCAGAACTTCGTAACGTTTGCTTTTATCTGTATGGTTAATATCTGTTCGGATATTTTATCGGATTATACAGCAGGCCTTCGTATGCCGATTATCCAGCATAATATTTCGGAAGATAGACTCTATGAAGCTTATTCCTTTACTCAGTTTGTTTCCTATTTATCAAATCTAGGAGGTCAAGCCTTAGGAGTGTGGTTACTCACAACCAGCCATCAAAATTTTTCTTTTGTTGCAATTGTGAATGCTGGATTCTTTTTACTATCTTCTCTCATTTTGTTCAAAAATAGAAGAGAATTGACGCATTTGTCTGTAAGTGTAGAGGATAAGTCGATTAGTTTACTTCAACAAGTTAAGGCAATCTATGCAGACATGGATGATATCTTTAGACAGAGAGAAAGTAAATCATTGTTTAAAATGATCCTTGTCATTTTGGTAATGAATACTTTGGGAGGAGCTGTTGGAGGTATTTATCACTTTTATTTATTAGACCATACTATCTATCATCTCAGCTATGCTCAAACCCTATTTTTAATTGAATGTGTAAGCTTGGGAGGAGCTATTCTTGGTAGCCTAACTCCCCATGATTATTTTGGAAAATTGTCTTTTTCAAGTTTGTTATCTCTAAATGCAATTCTGTTTGTCTTGCTGGCTACTGCTAATATTTTAGATTTTTCTCCTCTAGTAGGTGTTGCCTGCTTAGCCTTTGTGATGTATTTGATGTCGAAATCAATGCCTAAATTAGATACTCTGTTACTGTCTAATTTGAGTGCGGATGTATTAGCTAGAAGTAATAATCTCTTGAGTATGATTTTTTCCCTAACATTACCTTTTGGGATGTCTGTATTTTCCTTCTTAGCTTTACAAGATATCAGGCTTTGTTGGTGGGTGTTTTTGGTAGTGAGTGTGATAGGGCTCATTTTATCCCTAGAAAAAAGAAGTTTTTCAGGTAAAAAATTTTAACATAGGAAGATCAGGCTTACTAGAGGTCTTCCAGATTTGATTCGTGTGACGACTGTGACCTTGATTTCCCTTGTTGGTGAAACAGCCATGGCAGGTGCGGTCGGAGCTGGTGGTATGGGTGACGTAGCCATCGCTTATGGATTTATACTCTTTGAAAATCTCTTCAAACTACGTCAGCTTTGCCTTGCCGTAGGTATATGTGACTGACTTCGTCAGTCTTATCTCCAACCTCAAAACAGTGTTTTGAGCAACCTGTGGCTAGCTTCCTTAGTTTGCTCTTTGATTTTCATTGAGTATTAACCGATACAATTACGATGTGGCCATCTTGGCAACCATCATCATCTTGATTATCTTTGCAATTCATATTATAGCTTATCGCTAAGGAGGTTGCCCCTTTATTGTGTGATTTTATATATTTTGTAATAAATTTTTTATACTACCCAATTTGTAAAATTAAGCTAGACAGAAAAGCCATCTATGTTAGGCTCAGATAAACTACCACATTTGTCTGAGCCTAACATAATGACCTATACTCATCTTACACAAACGAACTCGTAATGATAGAGGCTTACTATCAAGAAGACATAAAAGTTTCAGATATTGCGAACTCACAAGGATGATTAAAACAGACAATCTACCCTGCATCCACTATCTGAAAGAGGGACACTCTGCTTATGATTACTATAACCGATATAAAGTCAATAAGAAACGCTGTGGTAGGAATAAAACAAGTCTTACGCAAATTAGAAAAAGATTTTATCCAAACTCATTTGGAACAAAATTGGCGTCCTGATGTCATTAAAGGAACTTATCCAGATAGGATTTCTTGTTCTATGAGAACTCTCTATTGACTAGCAGACCGTGGTATTTTCAAGAAAGAGGATCTCCCTTGGAAAGGAAAAAGAAAACCAAATGGTTATAGCGAAAAACGAGGAAAACAAGCATTTCGCAGAGATTTACGTGAGAGAGCAAACGGTTATCCTAATTTTAAGACAGAATTTGGTCATCTAGAAGGGGACACAATTGTGGGGGTAAAGCACAAAAGTGCTGTTATTACCTTGGTAGAACGCCTCTCAAAAGCCATCATCACACTGAAAACTGAGGGACGAAAAGCAAGTGATATTGAGGCTTCCATCAATCAATGGTTGTCTCAAGTCCCCAGCCATCTCTTTAAGTCGATAATTTTTGATTGTGGGAAAGAATTTTCTAACTGGAAGTCTATTTCGAATGCGCATGACATTGATATTTTCTTTGCGGATCCAGGTTGTCATGGTCAACGAGGTCTCAATGAACATTCTAATGGCTTATTAAGACGAAATGGATTACCAAAACAAATGGATTTTACTAATATTTTTCAAAATTATTTATCATCTATAGCTGATAAAAGAAATAGAATTCCTAGAAAATCTTTAGATTATCAATCACCATACCAAGTTTTTCTGAGTTACTTGAAAAGTCTAACTTAATTTGATAATTTAGGCTATAATGTAATAGGTTTTTCTAATAAGTTTTAAAGTTGACAGAAATCTACGATTGTGCCATATAGGTTGCTAACAGATGTTCTATTATTGTTAGGTACATCGTCGTTAGAAAAATAAATATAACTATTTCAGAGGTGCATAACAGTATCTATAATATCTATAGTTAATTGAAATTAGAACAGTACAACATGGCTGCTAAAATATTTCTATAAATTAATATTCCTTTCCTAATCGATTTGCTCATATTTTATTTCAATCCACTATAATTTAAAAACTTTTTTACTATAATAGTTTGTGACCTTATCAAGCAGTCAAAGTAAGAAAGCAAGCTGCTGTCTTTTTACTGTCGTCAGTTATTGTTCTTTAGGCTCCCAGTTTGTTGTTTTTCTAAAATAATCTCAAACAATAAGGTTCCAATTAAGTTAAACATTAAGCGAGAACGTAGTTTTTCTCTTTTTTTCGGAGTGTTATAAACATAAATGATGGCGTCACTGACTTGTGAAAGAAACTCATTCCCTAAACTAGTTATTGACAGTATTTTAGCTCCCCTTTGCTTGGCTGCAAATATACTTTGATTGATTTCTTTATTTTTTCCACTGAGTGAGAAAACAATCATGACATCTTGAGGAGTAATAATATCAGCAATTCGCTTTATTGAATAATGTTCGAAGTAATCATTGGACCATAAATTTACCAACTTTAATTTCCTATTGAAATCAGACATAGCCATATAGCTAGAACCGACACCGATACAAAAAATACGACGCGCCATGAGAATTTGATCGGCAAAGTAAGTAAAATCAATTTCTGTACAAATGGACATTGTTTGAGCAAACTCAATAGATAATAGTTGTTTTAATTCCTCGAATGAAGACAGATTTTCGATATTAGGAGAAGATTTTTGCATATCTTTGGACAACTGTAGTTCATAACGCAAACTATTGAAAGTGTCATAACCTAATTTTTTGCATGCCCTTATGATTGTGGATGAAGATAAAAAAGTATCATTACAAATTTGTTTTAATGTAATCTTATTTAGGTTATTTTGTGTTAATAAATAATCAATAATTAACTGTTCATTTGCAGATAACTGGTCGTAGTTGTTTTTAAGATTTTCTAAGAACATACATGAATTCCTTGTGTAAGTTTTATGATACAATTTTACTGATTTAGTAAAAAAAAGTCAATACAGGAAAAAAGTTGAAAAAATAAAATAAGGAGATCCAAAATGTTATAATGTGTTTGTTTAATACAAGGAGGTTTTAAGATGAAAAAAAATAAATTCATCTCAGCGTTCGAGCAATTTGGACGATCTTTTTTACTACCAGTTTCAGTTTTGCCTGGTGCTGGGATTATTAAAGGAATAGGGACGGCTTTTACTAATTCTCATACTTTAGAAATGTTTCCTTTCCTAAATAATTCAATTCTTCAATTCGTGATGAAGTTTTTTATCGCTTTAGGAAATACAGCATTTGATAACTTACCTATCATCTTTGCTGTGGGAGTAGCTGTAGGTTTAGCTAAACGAGAAAAAAGTTCAGCAGCCTTGTCAGGATTATTAGGATTTCTAGTTTTACATTATATTTTAAATTTTTTATTAAAGACAAGCGGTACACTTGTGAATACTGCAGGACTTGATTCAGTGCAAGCTAAATTATTGTTAGCAGGTGCTATGCAAACGAAAGTACTTGGAATTCAAACAATAGATTTAAGTGTATTTGGAGGTATTATAGTTGGTATTGTTGTCTATTTTGTTCATAAATGGGCAGTAAAACAAGAACTACCAACTATTATTGGGTTCTTTAGCGGTCCTCGGTTTGTACCAATTGCAACTATGGTCGCAATGTCTGTTGTTTCTATCGTTTTATTCTTTGTTTGGCCGATAGTTCAAAGTGGAATCAGCGTACTTTCTGTAGGAATTTTAAAATCAGGACCTATAGGTACTTTTCTATACGGTTTAGTTGAGAGAGCGCTGTTACCATTTGGTCTCCATCACGGTCTCAATTGGCCTGTTCGAACAACAGAACTAGGAGGTTCATGGCTCATTGGAGGGGAACAAGTGACAGGTACGGTTAATGCCTATTTGGCTTCACTTGCAGATCCTTCAATTACTTCTATAGATCCTTCAATTACCCGTTTTAATGGTGGTAAGTTTGTTTACTTTATGTTTGGTCTTTCTGGGGCAGCATATGCTATGTATAAAACAGCAGATCCTAAAAAGAGAAAATTGGTTGGTTCACTTTTATTTTCTGCTGCTGCAACATCTTTCTTAACAGGTATTACTGAACCAATTGAATTCACATTCTTATTTGTAGCTCCTGCCTTGTATGCAGTACATGCTGTGTTAGCTGGTACATCTTTATTTGTTATGCATCTTTTGGGTGCTGGAGTAGCGACACCAACTGGCCACGGATTTATAAACCTTGTTATTTATGGTGTTTTACAAGGTCCTAAGACTCACTGGTGGCTTGTATTTCTTGTAGGTGTTCCATGCTTCTTTATTTACTATTTTGTTTTTAAATTTATGATTTTGAAATTTGACTTTAAGACTCCAGGTCGTGAAGACTCAGAGGAAGTGAAATTGGCTAGCAAAGAGGAAGCGCGTGGTAAATATGGTTTGAAAATCCAAAATGTCGGCAAAGAAGATGAACCTAGCGTTTCACTTGATAGCCTATCAAAAGAAGATAAATTACGCCAACAAGCATTTGGCCTTATTGAAGCTCATGGGGGAGCAGAAAATATTGTAGATGTTAATGCTTGTATAACTAGATTACGTATTGATGTAAAAGATAAATCAGTAGTTGATAAAGATATTATTGTGAGTAAATACGAGGCAATGGGATTTGCGGAGAATGGAATGCAGATGCAATCTATTTACGGTGCATATGCGAATGTACTTAAGATGGAAATTCAGGATATTCTTGGTATAGGTGAATAAAGATGGTGCCTAAAATTCTATGTATTACCGACTTAGATGGAACATTTGTTAAAGATTCAATAGGGGTTTCTAAAGCTGATTTAATGGCTTATCAGTTGTTAAGAAGATTTTGTGACTTTGCGATTGCGACTGGTCGATCAACAAAGGAAATTGGATATATTACTGAAAAAAATAAAATTGATATTAAGTATTATATTGCTTTTAATGGCGCATTGATAACAGATTCCCAGCAAAATTTAATTGCTTCAAATCCAATTCAAAAAGAAGATGTTGAACAATTATTGCAGTTTTTAAAAAAAGAAAATCTTATCTTTGATGCTTTGGATGGTATTCAACGTATTGGAAATTTTTCACATGAACACATTGAAAGATTGTGGAATATGAAAATAGTTTGTCCAGAGAATCTGTTTGATAGTTTGATGGACAAAGATATTTATAAATTTAATATTCGTCCTACCAAAGAGCAAACGATTGGGTATCTCAATACTCTGCGAGAAACATTTCCAAATTTAGAAATTTTCCAATCGGGGGAAACACGGATTGAAGTAACTTCGGAAGGTGTGTCAAAAGGTTCTGCAATTCAGAGAGTATCCTCGGATTATGATTTGCTGATTTCGTTCGGAGATTCAGGAAATGATATTTCACTATTTCAAAATTCGGATATTTCATATTGTATGTCAAGTGCACCAGAAGACGTAAAGAAGTATGCTGATTTTGAGGTTGCTGACTTTTCAAGTGCTATAGAACATTTGTGTAAAATTATTCAAAAAGATTAGTGAAAAAATAAAGTCTCAACCCTCTGTTCATGGTTAAAGAAGGTTGAGACTTTATGTTGTAATCAGTTTAATAAGACTTTTTTTAACTCCTACAATGTGATAGAGCCGAATCTTCTAATGTCTTTTATTAAGGTTTAACATTCATAGAAAGTTATGATTCTATATACAGTATTGCCAAGATAATTACGGTTTTTATCGTAGGAAACGGTGTGTTTCATTACTTTGGTACCATTATTAGCAGTTCTTTACCCTGTCTAACATTTTTAACACTGAGGGTCAATATGGTCACATTATTTGTTATACCTGACTTAACTTAATTTCTAGCCAATATGCTTTTCTTATATTTCAATTTATGGGGGCATTGCCTCTTTTTAGTGATCAGATTTTCTGTGCAAACTTTTTACTCAAGGCTTGTCCAAGTAAGGCACCCACTAGGGCTCCGATGACAACACTTGCGATAAATAGAAGGATGGTTCCAGGATTTGGCGCAACCATGATACGGTCGATATATTCTTGGGATTTTCCTCTTGCTAGAAGGGTAGCCATATAGGCTTTGGGAGCAATCCACATAAGTAAGATTGGACCAGTTGAGCTAAAGGCGAAAATAACGAAAGAAAGGAGGTTCTTTGTTTGATCCTTGTATTTTCCTAAATGAGCTACTCCATCTGCTAGGAGGCCACAGATAATTCCAGGAAGGAAGGCACCGGCACCGTGTTTAGTTCCCAAGAAAAAGAGGGCGATAAGAAGGCCGATAGTGGTAATGGCTCCAAAACGCGGAACTTTTGCGACTAGGATCATATAGACGCTACCGCCGACAAGGGCAGTAAAAGCAGGCGCATAAAACATGTTTCCAGTTTGGTCAAAGAGATTGCCCAAAAGGACACCAATCCCCATGCAGAGGAAGTAAAGAACTGCAAAAAGCAGTGTAGTTAAGATAGATTTTTTCATGAATTGTCTCCTGATCATTTTTTCACAATTCTCATTGTATCACGGTTTGATGGGATTGTAAATGGGGAGAAAGTGTTATTGTTTGCTTGTCAAACTAAATTTTTATAGATTTGTTAATAGTAGATGGTTAGTTTGTTTTACTGTAAGGCTTAAATAAATTCGACCTTCGCAGAGTTACTAAATAAACAACGCATTAAGGCTGCCCAGCAACTTTTGCTTTCAACTAGTGACAGTATCGAAGATATTTGTTATGCTGTGTGGTTACAGTAACGTTGGATATTTCTATAAAGTGTTCCGAAAATTGTGCGGAAAATCTCCCAAAGCCTACCGAAAACAGGTAGAAACGATACTGTAAGATTTGTATTCCTTTGCAAAAAGTGCTATAATATAAACAATATTATCAGGAGGTTTTATTATGAAAAAGAAACCGATTTATCTATGGGTCTTGCTAATCTTGTCTGCTCTTATTTCAGCTACGTCTCTGTATGGAATGTTGAGTCCCTTGCCTAGCAAAGAAGCCCTTCGTGCCGCTCAGAAACAAGTTGCAGGGGTCAGTGCTCAGCAATTAGAAGACCAGCTTAATTATACCTATAGAGTAGCAGAATCAACTCATTCTATTTTTAATATGGCCTTGATTGTGCTATCTGCTATTTTAGTTGCAGTAGCGATTGTGTTCCTTGTTCGGAAGAATTTGCAGTATGCAAACTATATTTATGTTGGCTATGTTTTGCTAGCCATTATTGGTTCGATTTATAGCTATGTGACTTTACAGGACGCTGTGCAGTTAGTTCACGATGAGACCGTGCGTTTAGGGATAAGTGTTATTTCACAAGCAGTTAGCATTTTCTCTATCGTCATCAATGTTCTCTTTTTAGCCTTAGTCTTTTACAAGATGTGGCGTCAGCAAAAAGCCTTGGCAGAAGAAGAGGAAACAGAAGAACTTGCCTAAGTATTGACAAAAAATAACTATCAAGTTACAATCTTGGTAGTTATTTTTCGATTATACATAAAATCATGGAGGTAAATATGAAGACAATTTCTTTAGTTTATATCAGTCTGAGTGGGAATACTGAGAGTTTTGTGACACGCTTGAAAGACTATCTCTTGTCCCAGTACGAGGGAATTGAGGTTCAAAAGATTCATATTAAGGATTTGGTCAAGGAAGGCCAAGATTTTTATGAAATGGACCATCCCTATGTCACTTTTTTGCCGACCTACCTCGAAGGTGGGAATGGCGTGGATAACGGAGACGTTGAGATTTTGACGACACCCGTTGGGGATTTTATCGCCTATGGCGACAATGCTAGTAAGTGTTTTGGCGTAGTTGGTTCAGGAAATCGTAACTTTAATAACCAATATTGCTTGACAGCCAAGCAATACAGTCAACGTTTTGGTTTCCCTGTCTTGGCTGACTTTGAAATGCGAGGCATGCTGGGAGATATCAAGCATGTGGCAGCTATTATTGCGGATTTGTATGAGTTGGAAAAGGAAAATTAAGGTAGTTATAAGAGGCAGTTGGGATTTGCTAACTGCTTTTTGAGTATAAGCAGTCTTTAAGAAGGTAAAAAAGCATAAGTTCAGGTCTTCAAAACCTTGTTCTTATGCTTTTTATCATAGAAATATTTGCTGAATGTTCTCTTGAAATGAAACCTTATCTTCATCTCGCGCTTGTCAGTTATCCTGCTTTTCCGATTGCAAGTGCGTAGATAAAGAAGATGGCGAAGCCAAAGAGGAAAATCAATCCTGCAATGGCGAGGTGTCTGAGCCAAGAAGGAAGATTTTTGTTTTCACGCGTTACCAAGGCGTAATTCAAAAGAGCGAAGAATGGTGTTGTCAGGAAAGAACCAATCATAGCAAAGCGGAGCATGGTTGAAACCTGACCAGCAAAGAACTTGATAATGACGATACCGATGATAGCAGTGATGGTCATCCAGATGTTCAAAGATTTACGATTGTCTTCTTTTTGACTGATTAGCAGTCGTAGAGATTCCTGATTGACGCGAGAATAGCCATCGATAACAGTGATAACTGTTCCAAAGATACACAGGAAAGCAATAAAGGTAATCAAGTAACGGGACCATTCGCCAAGAACAGAGGCATACATGCCCACGAATTGGGAGATGTATTTGGCTGAAGCGGCTTCAACTGCCTGCCCTGTAGGATACTGAATGAGTGCTCCCAGTGCTACAAAGAACACAGCTAGGATAGCTGTTCCAATATAACCAACGTTAAAGTCGAATAGGGCGTCCGCGGTGTTAAAGTTGACGGTCTTTTTCTTTTCAGCAGACCAAAGTGAGTTGATGGCTGAAATTTCAATAGGAGCAGGCATCCATCCTAGGAGGGAGACGATGAAGGGGAGAGCTGCCATTTGCCAAGGTGTTTTCTCGACAAAATTAGAACTGTATTCTGGATGCTTGATTGCCGCGATGATAACTGCAAGAACAGTCGCAATGGTCAAGGCAGACATAATCCATTTGACCATACCGTCTAAGAGTTTGTAGCCTCCAAACAGTAACATAGCCCAAATGATGGCAACGAGAATGAGGGACCATTGAGTAATGCTAAGACCGATCATTGGGAAGGCGCTGGCGATGATAGCTGAGCACAGAATGGCAACACCAGCCGTGTTGACCATAGCCGAAAAGACATTGAGGATAAAGAAAATCCAGAGATAGAGTTTTCCTTTTTCGGCATAACCTTCAACCAAAGTCTTTCCAGTATCAGCTGTGTATTCAGCACCAAAACGGAAAAATGGATATTTAAAGACATTGGCTAAGATGACCAAGAGAAGTAGAGACCAACCGTAAGAACCACCAGCTTGAGTGGAAGATACAATGTGAGAACCTCCAACAGCGGCAGAAGCCATTAGGATTCCAGGTCCCATTGCTTTTAGCTTGCTTGTCCAGGTTGATTGATTTAACGAAATAGCTTGTGACATGATAGATGCTCCTTTTTGAATTTTCAGAATAATCTGGATATGTAATCTATATTCTACAAAAAACTTTGGGAAAATGCAAGAATATTTCGAAAAAAGATAGAAAATTACAGAACATTTACAAAGAAGACCTGAAAATAACTGTTATGATAGTAATACTCTTCAAAAATCTCTTCAAACCACGTCAGCTCTATCTGCAACCTCAAAACAATGTTTTGAGCTGACTTCGTCAGTCTTATCTGCAACCTCAAAGCTGTGCTTTGAGCAACCTGCGGCTAGCTTCCTAGTTTGCTCTTTGATTTTCATTGAGTATAAGGTGCAGCAGGATAAAGAAAAACCGAGAAGTTTCTTTCTCGGCTTTGCTTATTATGAGGCTCTTACTTTTTATGCTCTAAGAGTTGATTGATGTGATCTACTTTTTTAGCCTCTCTTTTATAGAGAATAGCCCAAATGATGAGGTAGACAATCGCAAACTCGATAATGAGCTGGAGATAGAAGGTCCAGTGGAAGGGGAACCAACCAGCCAGAGTTGCTAGTGGAACAAAGCCAGCCAGCATGAGGAAGAAGTGGGAAAGTGTTGCACGGAGCAGGCTCCAGTCACGGCTGAATAAGCGACTGCCAAAGCTAAAGAGAACGCCGATAGCTGACCAGATGATCATGCAGTAGAGCAAGACTAGGGCACCGTGAACCTGATGTTGAAGCATTGCTTGGCCGATGAGAGACTCGGGGCTCAGCGGGGCATAGGTATTTGGTGCATAAATGAGTGAAAAGAGGATAGAGAGGATGAGACCGATGAGGACACCAGCAGCTGCGTCGTGAAATACTTGTTTTTTCATAGTTCTAATTTCTCCTTGATGGTTTTTAGGTAACGGCGTGAAGAGTAGGTGAAGCTTTGGTTTTTGAGAAAGATTTCTACCAGACCGTTGGGGGTAAGCTTGAGGTGAGAGATGGAATCGATATTGATGATTTCTGATTGGGAAATTTGGATAAAATTGCTTGGTAAGAGTTCAAGAACTTGATAGAGTCGCAAATCAATGGTATAGGTCTGACTCGCCGTTTCTGCTAGAACCTTTCGATTCTCGATATAGAAGCGCTGAATCTTGCCAATCTCAACTAGATAGACCTGATCATCAATCTTTCCTTTGATTTTTTCTCTTTGGTCCAGATTTTCTGCAAATTTGATAACTTTTTGGACTTTCTCGGTTTCTTGAGGTGCTTGAACAATCAGCTTTTCCTCTTCGTAAGTTTCACTAATCTGTAGTTCTACTTTCATAAATTTCTCTCCTTGTTTTTCATACAAAATTGTGATCACTTCTTGTACACCTTTATTAAACACTATTTTACGACCCATGGCAAGGGACTTTGTCTATGTGGGGGGATTTGGCTTCTATGTGGCGGAGCTTTTCTGTCCTATCTGAAATATGGTATAATAGCACTAATCAATTTCTAGGAAAAAAAGATACGGAAAGGGGCTGAAAAATGTCTCATATTATTGAATTGCCAGAGGTGTTGGCAAACCAGATCGCGGCAGGAGAGGTCATTGAACGTCCTGCCAGTGTGGTCAAAGAGTTGGTAGAAAATGCTATTGATGCTGGCTCTAGCCAGATTATCATTGAGATTGATGACGCTGGTCTCAAGAAGATTCAAATCACAGATAATGGTCATGGAATTGCCCACGATGAGGTGGAATTGGCCCTGCGTCGCCATGCGACTAGTAAGATAAAAAATCAAGCAGACCTTTTTCGGATTCGGACGCTTGGTTTTCGTGGTGAAGCCTTGCCTTCTATCGCTTCTGTTAGTGTTCTGACCCTTTTGACGGCGATGGATGGTGCAAGTCATGGAACCAAGCTCGTCGCGCGTGGAGGAGAAGTAGAAGAAGTCATCCCAGCGACTAGTCCTGTGGGAACCAAGGTTTGTGTGGAGGACCTCTTTTTCAACACGCCTGCCCGCCTCAAGTATATGAAGAGCCAGCAAGCGGAGTTGTCTCATATCATTGATATTGTCAACCGTCTGGGCTTGGCCCACCCTGAGATTTCTTTTAGCTTGATTAGTGATGGCAAGGAAATGACGCGGACAGCAGGGACTGGTAAACTGCGCCAAGCTATCGCAGGGATTTACGGTTTGGCGAGTGCAAAGAAGATGATTGAAATTGAGAACTCTGACCTTGATTTCGAAATTTCAGGTTTTGTGTCCTTGCCTGAGTTAACACGAGCCAATCGCAATTATATCAGCCTCTTCATTAATGGCCGTTATATCAAGAACTTCCTGCTCAATCGTGCAATTCTGGACGGCTATGGCAGTAAGCTCATGGTAGGCCGTTTTCCACTGGCTGTCATTCACATCCATATCGATCCTTATCTAGCGGATGTCAATGTACATCCAACCAAGCAAGAGGTGCGGATTTCCAAGGAAAAAGAACTGATGACGCTGGTCTCAGAAGCTATTGCAAACAGTCTCAAGGAGCAAACTTTGATACCTGATGCCTTGGAAAATCTTGCCAAATCGACCGTTCGCAATCGTGAGAAGGTGGAGCAAACTATTCTCCCACTCAAAGAAAATACGCTCTACTATGAGAAAACTGAGCCGACAAGACCTAGTCAAGCTGAGGTGGCTGATTATCAGGTTGAATTAACTGATGAAGGACAGGATTTGACCCTATTTGCCAAGGAAACCTTGGACCAATTGACCAAGCCAGCTAAACTGCATTTTGCAGAGAGAAAGCCTGCTAACTATGACCAATTAGACCATCCAGAGTTAGATCTAGCTAGTCTTGATAAGGCCTATGACAAGCTGGAGCGAGAAGAATCTTCAAGCTTCCCAGAGTTGGAATTTTTCGGGCAAATGCACGGGACTTATCTCTTTGCCCAGGGGCGAGATGGGCTCTACATCATAGACCAGCACGCGGCGCAGGAACGGGTCAAGTATGAGGAATATCGTGAAAGCATTGGCGATGTTGACCAAAGTCAACAACAACTCCTAGTGCCCTACATCTTTGAATTTCCTGCGGATGATGCCCTTCGTCTCAAGGAAAGAATGCCTCTTTTGGAGGAAGTGGGTGTCTTTCTAGCAGAGTACGGGGAAAATCAATTTATCCTGCGTGAACATCCTATTTGGATGGCAGAGGAGGAGATTGAGTCAGGAATCTATGAAATGTGCGACATGCTCCTCTTGACCAAGGAAGTTTCTATCAAGAAATACCGAGCAGAGCTGGCTATCATGATGTCCTGCAAGCGGTCTATCAAGGCCAACCATCGTATTGATGACCATTCAGCTAGACAGCTCCTCTATCAGCTTTCTCAATGTGACAATCCCTACAACTGTCCTCACGGACGTCCTGTTTTGGTGCATTTTACCAAGTCGGATATGGAAAAGATGTTCCGACGTATTCAGGAAAATCATACTAGCCTCCGTGAGTTGGGGAAATATTAAACGAATACTCTTTGAAAATCTCTTCAAACCAGATCAGCTTTATCTGCAATATCAAAGCTGTGCTTTGAGAAACCTGTGACTAGCTTTCTAGTTTGCTTTTGATTTTCATTGAGCATAAAAGGAAAATTATGTACGAATATTTAAAAGGAATCATTACCAAAATCACTGCTAAATACATTGTTCTTGAAGTCAATGGTATCGGCTATATCTTGCATGTGGCTAACCCCTATGCCTACTCAGGACAAGTCAACCAAGAAACTCAAATTTATGTGCATCAGGTCGTGCGTGAGGACGCTCAGCTGCTTTATGGATTTCGTTCAGAAGACGAGAAGAAGCTCTTTCTCAGTCTGATTTCGGTTTCTGGGATTGGTCCTGTATCAGCTCTTGCTATTATAGCTGCCGATGACAATGCTGGCTTGGTTCAAGCCATCGAAACCAAGAACATCACCTACTTGACCAAGTTTCCTAAAATTGGTAAGAAAACAGCCCAGCAGATGGTGCTGGACTTGGAAGGCAAGGTAGTAGTTGCAGGAGATGATCTTCCTGCCAAGGTGCCAGTGCAAGCTAGCGCTGAAAACCAAGAACTGGAAGAAGCTATGGAAGCCATGTTGGCACTGGGCTACAAGGCAACTGAGCTCAAGAAAATCAAGAAATTCTTTGAAGGAACGACAGATACAGCTGAGAACTATATCAAGTCGGCCCTTAAAATGTTGGTCAAATAGGAGCAGAGCATGACAAAACGTTGTTCATGGGTCAAGATGACCAATCCGCTCTACATCGCCTATCATGATGAGGAGTGGGGGCGGCCCCTCCATGATGACCAAGCATTGTTTGAGTTATTGTGTATGGAAACCTATCAGGCAGGCCTGTCTTGGGAAACGGTGCTCAACAAACGGCAAGCTTTCCGAGAAGCCTTTCATGGTTATCAAATTCAAGCAGTCGCAGAAATGACTGACTCCGAATTGGAAGCCATGTTGGAGAATCCAGCTATCATTCGAAATAGAGCTAAGATTTTCGCTACACACGCTAACGCCCAAGCATTTTTACGACTACAGGAAGAATATGGCTCTTTTGACGCCTATCTTTGGTCTTTTGTTGAGGGGAAAACCATCGTTAACGATGTTCCCGATTACCGCCAAGCCCCAGCTAAAACACCTTTGTCTGAGAAATTAGCCAAAGATCTCAAAAAACAAGGTTTCAAGTTCACAGGTCCAGTCGCCGTCTTGTCTTTTCTACAAGCAGCAGGGCTAGTTGATGACCATGAGAATGATTGTGAGTGGAAAAGCGGTCATTAGTGAGTACAGATAGCTAGCATATCTGAGAATATAGAAAAAGCTGAGAAATTCTTCCCAGCTTTATTTGTTATAATCAAAGCGAATGATTTGCTCCTGTGCATCTACATATACATAGGCGTGGACTCCGAAGGGAACAATGGCTCTTGGAGTTGCGTGGCCGATATTCAAATTATAGACAATCGGGATATTGCTATCAATGATATCCAATAGTGCCTCTTTATAGTCGTCATAGAAAGTTTCATCCATAGGTTTCCCAACCAAGAGTCCGCTGATGACCTCGAATATCCCAGTTTCCTTTAAAGTCTGCAACATCTTTTTGAAATCTTCCGGCTCAGGCTTTTCTTCGCTTGTTTCTAGCAAGAGGATTTTTCCTTCCCAGTCTGACAAGTCAGGGAAAAGTTTGTATTTTTGGCAGAGCTCCGTGCTGTCTGCGTATCGAGAGTTGTTAAAGATATCGTAGAGAGATTCGAGGCAACCACCGATGATTTCTCCCTCGAATTGGGCATTTCCTTGCAACAAGTCAAAACCAGTGTTTGTATGACTGATACGAGCTGTCCCCAGAGCCTTGGGACTAAAATCAGTTCGTCCCTCATACCAAACGTCGCTAGGGCGGATTTCTGAGATTTTTCCCGTCTCGATCAGTTCTTTAAAGTAGTGAAGGCTATAGGTCAGCATTTCCTTGTCCAATTCACAAATGTCTGCTAAAAAGGATTGCCCATAAAAAGTCTTGACACCTAGTTTATGCAACATGAGATGGTTCATGGTTGTATCTGAGAATCCAAGAAAAATCTTTTGTTTGATAACTTTTTCTAGTTGGTCATTTTCAAAAAGGTAGGGCAACAAACGATAGGTATCATCCCCACCGATGGCGCATAGGATTATGTCGATGCTATTGTCCGAAAAGGCCTGCATCAAATCCTCCGCACGCGCTTCAGGATGGTTCTTGATAAAGTTTAAGCCTTTTAACGAATGGGGCGAAAAGATAGGATTGAGTCCCAAATCCTTGAGACGTTGGACACCCAAGTCCACTTCGTGTTTGACAAAATTCTCTCCTAGAATGCCACTAGATAAACTAACAATACCAATAGTAGAAACCATATCTCATCCTCCTAGAAATAGATTGAGCCTATTTTATCACAAAAGATAAGAGAAAGCTATGTGGGATTTCAGAAGAATGCTTTTAAATCAGGAAAGTAGTAAAAAAGCAACCGCACCTGCAGTCAATGTCATTAAGTTAGTGATCTAACTATTTGAATAGGAGGTGTCATTGAGATCATTAAAGTGATTCTCTATCGCATCTTCTATTTTTTTGCATGACAAATAAAGGTTTTTTCACCCTATTTTTTGAGATTTATGTTACTCTATAGATGAAATCAACTACCGATTGGGCCTTTATCTTTCTTGGATATTTTCGATTCGATCGAATAATAGATAACTGTTTCTTGAGGTAGTTTTTCAACTGGAGGGAAGAAAGGGAACCGTTAAAAAACAAACGGCAGGCATAAGTCGCATCCGAGAAACACACTTTATATCTTTGTTTTTTGTGATTACTGTCGATGGCAACTTGCGAGGTTACCCAACGACAAAAGTTAAAATTTGTAAAGCGAGCAAAGATTTCTTGGAGAATCCCTTCCTTCTTTTTTG
>NZ_SPGF01000002.1 GCF_005844455.1 Streptococcus mitis
AGACAATCAAGCATCAGTTGAAACGTCGCTTTTTTAACACCTATCAACAATTTGAAATTCTCTGAGTTTAATTTTAAGGCTTTTTCGTATGTTGTTTCCATAGCTTTAGTATACCACTTTTGAGTTACCGAACAATTCTAGTATGTAATCCTAGAATTCACTATAGATAAATTCTTGAATATTCGAAAAATCAGTCACAAAACAGTAAATCACGATGCTTAAGATAACCGTATAGAAAAATAGCGTCCACAAGATTAAACGGTGTGTGTTAGTTATCTTGGTTTGCAAATTTGTAAAGTTCTTTTTCAACTTCCATCCATCCTTTCACCCCAACGTGCATCACGTCAAATAAAAAGTAATCATCATACTCTCTGTTTCCATAGTTTAGTACTGTTGCACCATGGTTTTTTGCGACATCTTCTATTTTTTTATAAGTTTTTTCTCGCATCTCTCTTGAGACACCTGTGTAGTCGTTCCATTTCCCATTTACTGGGAAAATAATAACCTCAACTTCAATTCCCAATTCCTTAGCAACTGTCAAGAAAAGTTCCATATCTGAATATTCTGGTGACTCTAGGTAACTCAAATCTTTATTAGAATCTTTCAGTGATGCATAGCGGTCTTTTAAGTAAGTATTGTAGTAGTTATTATCAACAGCATAGTCATTATTGTCTGTTTTCTTTTTGACCTCTTCCACAAACTGATTCGTCATCTTCTGCCAATCATAGTCTGGGGTTTTGTCTCCTAGCGAAGGATAATCTGATTTGGCATGCTTTTGATAAAAAGTCTGTTTGAGCTTAAAGGAATACATCGCGTTATCTAACTCTAATAGTTTTTTATCAACAATAGTTCCTTTTCCATCTATGAAATAACTTTTATATTTTTTGTAGATATCATTTTGTTGCTTGTTCCCCTTGGTAATCTCGATAATACGATTGATCAGTTTTTCTTTCGTTTCCTTACTAATCTTGTCATTATCTAGCATGTGGAAGATATGTTCCTGAGAAGCCTTGTTCAAAAAGGCATCTTGATGGGTCCCATCTTTTTCAAACCACTGAACCGACTCTACTATAGCTACTTTTCGCTTACTCATAGATCCTTCAATAGAGCCCAAGGTCGTAGCCTGAATGATGTTTTGAGAATAACTAGTCCCAATCTGCATGATATTAAAATCGTTGTAGTTAAAAATTTTATTTGGATGATAGTCTTCATTTATCGTTGCAACCAACTCTGAAGAACCCAATAAAACCAGTGTATTGGGGGTGATATTGCTTGTTAAAATATCTCTACTTTTATACTTTTCATACGAGGTGCTATAACAAATACTGTTATCCTTGACTTTATAATAATCATCAATCTTCTTGACATACGTCACATTTAAAAGGGCAAGCGTCGCAATTACGAGCACAAGCGATAGTAAAAATGCTTTTAATTTAATCATCTCGTTTTATCCTATCCCTTCAATCTAGCAGATTTCTTTTCAATCTCTTATCTCTATAAAATCGTCAGTAAGATTTTATAGAGTTCACCCGAAAAGATAAAGAAACCAATCATAACCAAATGTATGGTCACAAACCAACTTAATAGCTTATACCAGTTTTTGTTTTTATTTTTTTTATAAAAAGTGCTTTTCTTTTGATACACTTCAAATCCAGCCATCAAGGCACCATGATAAAAACCATAAACAATGTAGCTCACACTGAGACCATGCCAAAAACCCATGACCAACATATTGACCATATAGGCATAGGTTGCATTATGTAATCTATTTTTAAACCATTTTTTCCTGATAACCTGCATCAATACTCTTGAAAATACAAAATCTCTCAACCAGGTCGACAAGGTGATATGCCATCTGGTCCAGAAATCCTTGATATCGACACTCAAGAAAGGTTTGTTAAAATTCATTGGTGTCTGAATACCTAGAATATTACTACTTCCAACGGCCATTAGACTATAGCCTGCAAAGTCGAAGAACAGATACAAGGTATAAAGGTACATGTACTTGATTGAGTAAACGACTGTGCCAGTATTGCTTAGAGCAAGTAATATCTGGTACACATAGGTTGACAAAACAACCTTGTAAAGAAGGCCTAGAACGATACGATACACACCGTTCCCTGCTAACTCTAGATACTCTTTTCGGGGCATGACTTCGTTTATCTCTTTTAAAAATCTCCTACTCCGATCAATCGGACCAGCACTAACTGTTGGGAAAAAGAGCAAAAACTGTAAGTAATCTTTTACACTGATTTTTTCTTTGATCAAGCCATCCGATATTTCTAGCATAATCTGAATGGTCTTAAAGGACATGTAAGAAATTCCAATAAAGGCCAACAAATGCAGAGAAGTCAGGGCAAAAACTTTATTGATCACTAAAGGAAGAATAGAAAGGAAAATCAGAGGTTTCAGCCGCTTTACTTCTATCCTCTGTGCTAGAAAAACTAGAAAATATTGATAAATGACAAAGGCGAGTAAATAGACAATCATTGCTCTACTCTTGCCATAAATAGCTCCTGCAAATAAGAGGGAGAGCACCAAAATATAGTAGTCCTTACGTTTTTCAAAAAAGTTTACCACAAAACCAATCAGTAAAACTGCAAACAGAAGAAGGAAAAACTCATTCCCCTCGAAATAATTCATACCAGCCAAACTCCTTTTTTCTTTTTCTCATCTCTTGATTTATCTTTTGAGGATTAGTTCCTATCATATTACCAAGGATAGTTAACTTTACTCATTATATCATAATTTAAAAACTATAAATACTTCTATTATCTCATTTCCTAAAATAAAAAATTCAACTGACTCTTAGTAATGAGACGAAATTATTCACACCATAAATAAAATTCAAGAACAAAAAATTGATGAAGGAACCAGTGAAGGATTCTGCCTTTTTACTGAAATAGTAATCAACACCAGTATATAAACTTAAAAAATCAAAACGACCAAAATGAAGTGAGAAAGTACTCCTTATTTTGGTCGTTTTTTGTAAGTTATGTTTATTGAGGTATGAATAATTGAGTTTTAATATCTTAGAAAAGTGAGAATACAAGCACAGCTAAGGCTGCACCGATAACAGGTCCCACAACAGGAATCCAAGCATAAGACCAGTCTCCGTCTCCCTTGTTTGAAATTGGCAGAAGGCTATGCATGATACGAGGGCCAAGGTCACGCGCAGGGTTCAAGGCATAACCTGTTGTACCACCTAGTGATAGACCGATACCGACAATCAACGTTCCCACTGCAAAGGTTCCGATACCTGCCTGAAAATCATAAAGTCCCAAAGCAAAGATTGTCAACACCAAAACAAAGGTTCCAAGGATTTCACTGATCAAGTTAGAAACTGTATCCTTGATGGCTGGACCAGTACTGAAAGTTGCCAGTATATTACCTGCATTTTCTTCTGCCTCATAATGCGGTTTAAATTGCAACCAAACCAAAATCTGACCAATCATAGCCCCTGCGAACTGAGCTAGGATGTAAGGGAAAACGGAAGCCCAAGGCAAACCACCTTTTAAGGCCACACCAATAGTCACAGCTGGGTTTAAATGAGCTGGACTGAGCTTGCCAGATACAAATGCTGCAACCGCAACTGCAATCCCCCAACCCATGGTAATCACAATCCAACCTGAGCTGTTGCTCTTGGTTTTAGGAAGAACCACACCTGCAACAACACCATTTCCTAGAAGAATCAGGATTAAAGTTCCTAAAAATTCTCCAAATAATTCATTCATCATCTTTCTGTCTCCATTAAAAAGAAGGGGTGGGCGACAAGGAATGCTGCCCTCCACCTCTTTGATTTTTTCTTAATTTTTTAATTCTGCTAAATCGTTTTGAGCAAGAGCTGCTTCGACATCCGCACGGTAGGCTGCTTTTTCTTCTTCAGTCCAGTCATAGAATCGTCCCATTTCATCCAAAACTGGCTCAACGATGCTATCCAAGCTATCACGCATAAAGAGCATATGGTTGGTACGACGAAGAAGGAAGTCAACTGGGCTAAGTGCCAACTCATTGCGCATTGCATAGTGAAGGGACAAGGTATCTGCCAAGCTGAGACCTGGTGCTTGTTCCAAGCTATGAGCAAGGGCAAAGACCTTAGGTGCATTTGAACCGTAAAGATTTGCCAGATAGTGAGCTTCCTTGCTATCCAATCCACGTGAAACTCCAAGTTGAGCAAAAGCTTCAATTTCTGAGTCAACATTTGCTGGGTTCAATTCTCCACCTGAAACAGGGTAAGTCTTAGAGTTGATGAGTTTGAAACTACGGTCAAATTCTTCTTTGAGGATATCGACCACGCGCTCCATAGCTCCTTCTGCCATCTTACGGTAGTCTGTGATTTTACCACCAGCAAGGGTCAACAGGCCATTCTCATCACGGTCCAAGCTGGAACCACGAGAAACTGCAGATGGATCCAAATGTTTCTCAGATGTGCTGCTTTCAAGCTTGCTGACAGCAGACTCAACATCTTCACGCGTTTTTTCTTTAGAGAGATAAGATTCAACAGTCGCAATCAAGTTGTTAAAGCTTTCATCACTGATGGTTCCGTTGTTTCCACCATTGTAGTCAGAAGCGCTATTACCTGCAATCAATGGACGAAGACCTGCCCAGCTGCTTTCGATATCATCAATGGTGATATTAGCTTCTGGGAAGCGGTTGTTGACAATGCCAAGTAGGTAATCTACATCTTCTTGAGTTACTTTTGGATGTTCCAAATCACCTGTGTAGTCTGTATCAGTTGTACCGAAGTAGGTCTTGTTTTCACGTGGGAGAACAAAGACCATACGACCGTCACCCAAGCCTGTATCAAAGTAAACTGGTTGAGAAACCTTGATTTTGCTTGAATCCACTACCAAGTGAACTCCCTTAGTTGGACGCATTTGTGAGAATTGGGTTCCCTTATTAGACAAATTACGCACCTTGTCGCTCCAAGGACCTGTTGTGTTGATCACCAGACGCGCCTTGATTTCAAAGACTTGGTCTGTCAACAAATCACGAGCTACAACACCAATAATCTTGCCACTTTCGTCAAAGAGGAATCCTTCTGCCTTAACATGGTTGGCAATGAGGGCACCATCTTGGTTGGCACGTTTGATATTTTCAATCACAAGACGCGCATCGTTGTTACGGAAGTCAAGATAAACCCCACCTCCTACCAAGCCTTCTTTCTTCAAGTTTGGCTGGCGTTCCAAGACTTCTTCCTTGCTCAAGACCTTGTTGGCAGCTGGGGTGTTGCTAACACCTGCCAAGAGGTCGTACAAATCCATAGCTACTTTCAAACGGAAGAGGCTAAAGGTCGCTCCATCCTCATCGTAAACTGGCAAGAGCATTGGATCTGGTTTTGGAATGTGTGGAGCGATTTGTTGAACCACTGCACGTTCTGAAACCGTATCTGATACCACTTCTACGTCGAATTGCTTAAGATAACGAAGTCCTCCGTGAACCAATTTTGTTGAACGGCTGGATGTTCCTTCTGCGAAGTCCTGCATTTCGATCAAACCAGTTTCAAGACCACTAGCTGCCGCCTGCAAGGCTACACCAGCCCCTGTGATTCCTCCACCGATAATCAAGAGATCCAGAGTACGTTCCTGCATTTTTTTAATTGATAATTCACGTGTTTTCTTTGAAAATTCCATATTTACACACTTTCTAACTGAGTCGCTTTATTCTTCCAGTATTAGTCATCGATTTCCGCAAAGACTTGCGTTGCTTTCACAGCTTTCTTCCAGCCCTTGTAGAGTTGTTCCTTGCGCGATTCGTTCATCGATGGCTCAAAGAGTTCTCCTGTCTCGTTCAAGAGTTTCAACTCATCCAAGTCTTTCCAGTAGCCTACTGACAAACCTGCTAGGAAGGCTGCTCCTAGGGCAGTTGTTTCCAAGTTTTTGGCGCGTGCGATGTCGATTCCCAAGATGTCTGCTTGGAACTGCATGAGGAAATTATTCATAGCTGCACCACCATCCACCTTCAAGACTTGGATAGCTGTCTGAGCATCTACTTGCATCGTATCGATAATGTCACGCACTTGATAAGCGATCGATTGCAAGGTTGCCTTGATAAAGTCTTCCTTACTTGTTCCACGAGTCAAACCAAAGACAGAACCGCGAGCATTTTGGTTCCAGTATGGTGCTCCTAGTCCTGTAAAGGCTGGAACTACATAAACTTCATCATCATTGTGAGAATCACGAGCGTATTTTTCAGATTCTGGTGAGTTCTCTACCATACGAAGTCCATCACGAAGCCATTGAATCGCACTTCCTGCGATGAAGATAGAACCTTCCAAGGCATAGTAAACCTTGCCGTTGATTCCGTAACCAATGGTTGTCAAGAGGTTATTTTCAGACAACTGCATTTCTTCACCAGTATTCATAATGATGAAAGAACCTGTTCCATAAGTATTCTTGACCATACCAGGCTCAAAAGCTAACTGGCCAAAGAGGGCTGCCTGTTGGTCACCAGCCATACCTGAGATTGGCACTTGTCCACCGTAGAAATGGAATGGCGCTGTCTTACCGTAGATTTCAGAGTTAGAACGCACTTCTGGAAGCATAGCCTTAGGAATATTGAGAATTTCCAAAATCTCATCATCCCATTTGAGTTCTTTAATGTTATAAAGCATGGTACGGGCTGCATTTGAGTAGTCCGTCACGTGAGCCACACCATCAGTCAATTTCCAAACCAACCAAGTATCAATGGTACCAAAGAGCAATTCTCCCTTTTCAGCTCGCTCTTGAGCGCCTTCTACATGGTCCAAAATCCAACGAACCTTGGTAGCTGAGAAGTAAGCATCGATGATCAAACCAGTCTTTTCATGGAATTTTTCCACATAACCTTGGCTTTTTAGTTGCTCAGCCAAAGGAGCTGTCTGGCGTGACTGCCAAACGATAGCGTTATAGATAGGAAGCCCTGTTTTCTTATCCCAGACAACCGTTGTTTCACGCTGGTTGGTAATCCCGATTGCTTCGATTTGATTTGGCTTGACACCACTTTCGATGAAAGCTCCAGCAATAACTGACTGGACAGAGTTCCAAATTTCATTGGCATTGTGCTCAACCCAACCTGCCTGAGGAAAAATCTGAGTAAACTCTTTTTGACTCGAGCTAACCTTTTCTCCTTTTTTGTTAAAAATAATGGCACGAGAACTTGTAGTCCCCTGGTCAATGGCCATGATGTATTTTTCTTGTGACATGTGCTGTCCTCCTGATAAAAATCTTGAGGATGTCTCCTCTTTACACTAACTAGTATACAAAATAAAGCGCTTTCTTGTTTATCAACTTTTTTTAATTTTTAAAAAAATGTGAGGAGATTGTGTGAATTTCACAAAAAGACCTGGAACAACCAAGCCTTTTAAGTGAATAATAACTGACGGATCAATGCCAAATCTTCCATATCCAAGTCATTTTTTAAATAATAAACTGGTGTTTGTTCCTTCTTATGAATCGGATTATTGGTAACCAGCAAATCATAATGCCGAGTTCGGTCATAGGCTTCAATGGTAATGAAACGATTGTATTCCAAATACCGTTTCAAAATGGCAGCCATCCTAGAAAAGACAAGGAAACCAGATGTCAAATCCAGACCAATTCGCATATGCTGACCACCATTTTCTGCCATATATTCTATCAACTGGAGCCATTCCCAGAGAATTTTTTTATCTAAAGCTGTCCCCTGATGAAAAGCGGGCAAGGCATGAAAAATCTTCTCTACTATCCCCTTAAAATCATGTTCCATCAGCAAATAAGGATGACGATTCTCTAACTGGTACTTATAGCGGTCCTGTAAAATATAGCCCTTATATAGGTAGACTTGACCACAAAGCTGACTAAGTTCATAGGTGACATGGTCCTCTGTATAATCACCCAGCAGCTCCTCTTTCTTCATTTCTTGAATCAATTGTGTCAGCAAATCTGCCAACTGACCTCCAAAACCAAGAATATATTCCATAGTATGGAGGGGAAGAATGCGATGAGTTAGGAGGAAAGAGAAAAATATCATCATCTCACCATCCTCAGTTCCTAGAGGAAGGTGTTGCCCAGCAAAAAAGGACGGAGCCTTTCGATGCAAACGAAGGTAGAAAATATTGTCAAAATACCCTCGCATTTTCTCTTCTATAACTTGAAACTGACAGGCATTGACCCGTAGACGTTGTTGACTGATGTGAGTCCAGAGAACCAAGTCCAATTTCTGCCCCGAAGACAAGCTGGCACCGCAGATTTCTTCTAGTGTAGCAATCTCCTGCTTTCTCTCTGGCTTCTGCATGTGACCTTCCCATTCCTGACTCGACCAAACCTTGCGGAAAAGACAGAAATAGAAATAGCGAATCTGATGCTCCGGACCTCGCCAACGGCCATTTTGGATGGATAAATCAAATTCTGACAAAATCTGATTTAAACTAGCCAAGTGGCGACCAAGCGTAGCCTCACTAATCATCAATTCTTGAGCCAGCTGATGGGCTAAAAACTGTTGGTGATAGAGAAGATAAACAAGAATTTGATATTTAACAGCATTCTCCAAAAACAAGCTCCGAATATCTCTTCCCTTGGTAGTTGCACCGATCGATAGACGCAGATTCTCATCTTCTAAGTAGATCGTCAGCTCTAAGCCACTATCCAAAGCCTTGTCATTAAGCAGGGTGACATATTTGGTTAGGGTTGCTTTTGAAAATCCTGTCTCCTCCATTACAGCCTTGACAGTCGTCTGAGACTCTTGTAATAGAAAGGAAAGGATTAAAAATTGGCCAGATTCGGCCTTTTCCATCAAATCTCCTAAATACATTTGTTACCCCTTTCATTTTCTACCTTAAGCATAGCATAAATCTTACAAATGCTGAAATAATCTGCTTCTCTTTTTATTTTCCTGCTGATTTCCTGGTCCATTATCCTGAAAATCAGCAAACACACGTCTCCCCCTTTGGGCATTTTTATGCTAAAATAGTAGCTATGGATAAAATTATTAAAACAATATCAGAAAGCGGAGCCTTTCGTGCTTTTGTCCTTGACAGCACAGAAACCGTCCGCACTGCTCAAGAAAAACATCAAACCCAAGCTAGCTCAACAGTAGCGCTTGGTCGAACTCTTATCGCTAGCCAGATTCTCGCAGCCAATGAAAAAGGAAATACTAAACTTACAGTTAAGGTGCTGGGATCTAGCTCTCTAGGCGCTATCATCACCGTCGCTGATACCAAGGGGAACGTTAAAGGATACGTTCAAAATCCTGGTGTCGACATCAAAAAGACTGCAACTGGTGAAGTCCTAGTCGGACCTTTTGTCGGCAATGGTCAATTCCTTGTTATCACAGACTATGGTACTGGAAATCCTTACAACTCTATGACTCCTCTCATCTCTGGAGAAATCGGTGAAGACTTGGCCTACTACCTGACCGAAAGTCAACAAACTCCTTCAGCCGTCGGCCTCAATGTTCTTTTGGATAAAGACGACAAGGTCAAAGTCGCCGGAGGTTTCCTTCTCCAAGTCTTGCCAGGAGCCAAGGAAGAAGAGATTGCTCGCTTTGAAAAACGTATCCAAGCAATGCCAGCTATCTCAGCCCTTCTGGAAAGTGAAGACCATATCGAAGCCCTCCTCAAGGCTATCTATGGTGACGAATCTTACAAACGTCTATCTGAAGAAGAAATTCGTTTCCAATGTGACTGCAGCAAAGACCGTTTTATGAACGCTCTTGCTAGCCTTCCAAATTCAGACCTTGAGGAAATGAAAGAGGAAGACCACGGGGCAGAAATCACTTGTCAATTCTGCCAAACAACTTATAACTTTGATGAAAACGACCTGGAGGAACTCATTCGTGACAAATCTTAATACACCTTTTATGATTGGCAATGTTGAGATTCCCAATCGTACTGTTTTAGCACCCATGGCTGGCGTGACCAACTCAGCCTTTCGTACCATCGCAAAAGAGCTCGGAGCTGGACTCGTTGTCATGGAAATGGTCTCTGACAAGGGAATCCAATACAACAATGAAAAAACCCTGCACATGCTTCATATCGATGAAGGCGAAAACCCAGTCTCTATCCAACTTTTTGGTAGCGATGAAGACAGCCTCGCACGCGCAGCAGAATTCATCCAAGAAAACACTAAGACCGATATCGTCGATATCAACATGGGCTGCCCTGTTAACAAAATCGTGAAGAACGAAGCTGGCGCTATGTGGCTCAAAGACCCAGACAAGATCTACTCTATCATCAACAAGGTCCAATCTGTCCTTGATATCCCCCTTACTGTCAAAATGCGTACCGGCTGGGCTGACCCGTCTCTTGCAGTAGAAAATGCTCTCGCTGCTGAAGCTGCAGGTGTTTCTGCCCTTGCCATGCATGGACGTACCCGTGAACAAATGTACACTGGCCACGCTGACCTTGAGACCCTTCACAAGGTCGCTCAAGCACTGACCAAGATTCCATTCATCGCCAACGGTGACATCCGTACGGTACAAGAAGCCAAACAGCGTATCGAAGAAGTCGGTGCTGACGCAGTCATGATTGGTCGCGCAGCCATGGGTAATCCCTACCTCTTCAACCAGATCAACCACTACTTTGAAACAGGAGAAATCCTACCTGATTTGACCTTTGAAGACAAGATGAAAATTGCCTACGAACACTTGAAACGCTTGATTAACCTCAAAGGGGAAAATGTCGCAGTTCGTGAATTCCGTGGCCTCGCTCCTCACTACCTTCGTGGTACATCTGGTGCAGCCAAGCTTCGTGGAGCCATTTCACAAGCTAGCACTCTTGCAGAAATTGAGGACCTCTTGCAACTAGACAAAGCATAGTCTCACATCTACAACTCACAAAAACGGCAAAGCTCAAAAATGAGTCTTGCCGTTTTTTATATGTTTTCATCTTGTAAATCTAATTGCTTCACTCTAGCTATATAGTAGGACATAATCAAAAACAAATTGAGGCTGACAATCCATATAGACCATTCATGAAGAAAATGCATCAATACAGCCAAGCTGATTGCACCCACTATGAAACTTCCCACAACAATCCCATAATTTAAGGCCTGACGACGGTATTCTTGGATATTTCCTTCTCTTCTAGCAATGCGATACAAAGCGGCCAACATCTTTCGGTAATTTCCAGACGTCATAAAAATGACATAGGGATGATCTTCAATCAAACTGCCCGTAAATGTTAGCATCATCATTCCTGTTCCAAAAGCGATGAAAGGAACTTCTAATAGAGGAAATCGTGAAAAGAAAGGTAGAATAAGAGTTCCAATAAATAAAGGGAGTAGCATCTTAACCCGCCAGTAGGCCGTTTTACGGTATTCTTTCATGTGCAATGCAAACAGAAATCCTAGAGAAAAGAAAATAATGGAGCAGAATCGTAGCATCGTATTGATGACATTTGAGTCGTGCCAATCAGATATCAGTAGGAGAATATTCCCTGTCTGTGTCGCTACCAAACTATGGTATTGAATATGGCAAAATACATCCAAAGAACCACCTACAAATCCAAGAAATACCCCCATCAGTCGTGTGTTTTGAGGTAAGATTAATTTATCCGCCATGTATTATCACTCGTTTTCCTTTGATTTTTTTATTATACCACTTTCTATTGGAGAAACTAAGTGAAAAACAGTTGACTCACTCTTTTACAGAACGATTTCTAGTAAAAGTTAAAACACCAAATTTTATTATTGAATCAAGGCAACGCTTGAAACTTTACCATCCGCACCTGTTGTAATTTGGATGATTTTTCCTCCTCCGATTTTGGCATTATACTTGCCATCATCAAGAGTGTAAGAGTAGCCTCTAATAGAGTAGTTTTCTTTCTTTCCATCTGCAGTTTCTACTGTAAATTGGCCCCCTGATGAAACCGTAATAGTTTCGCCATTCGCTCCCTTCCAGTTGCCTGCAGCTGCTGATAAATCACCATCGACCATGGTTAAAACACCCTTGTAGCGTTTGTTGTGTTCTGCTTGCTTGTCTTGAAGTTTGCGGTCAGTTGTTGGATCATAGCCTGACTGGTTAGACTGGACTTGAGAATCTTGCTGAGTTGAAGGTGCCTGAGATGGGGCTTGTTGACTAGGAGTTGCTTGTTCTTGTCTTGATTCAGGTGCCGGTTTCGCTTGTGACTGGTCTATCGTTGTAGAAGACTGACCAGAAGATGCCTGGGCCTTTTCAGATGAAGCTGAGCTTGAAGATTTTTGAGTCTTGCTTTCTTTGCTAGAAGAAGCCGCTTTAGAGCTTGATGATTGACTTGTCTTTGCAGAGCTACTGGTTTGAGTGGTTTCGTTTTTATTTCCACAGGCTCCCAGTAGTAAGGTAGAAGCCAATACAGTCGCTGCCATCAATTTGATATAGGTTTTCTTTTTCATTTTTCACTCCTTTGTAATGTTTTCGAAATATTAAGAAACGCTTTTGTAACACAATTGTAACATCGAGGTTTGAATCTGTCAACTATTTAGAGAATCTATTTTAAAAATTGTTCCCTCCACTATTTCAATTCGTAATCGAAACGAAAAAATAGAAAATTTTTTAGATTAGAGTCCTATTTTTTGCATCGCTCTTGTGTAATTCTAAGAAAGATAGCCATTCATAAAAATGATGATAAATAAAGAGGTCGGGAACTTTGTCCCGGCCTCACTTTTTATTTCAATCGATAGGTTTTTCTTGGTTTCTTTTTAGGTACTCGTTTGAGCCCGACTTCTTCTACATATTCTCCGTATTTTACGAGAAAGTTATTGCTGACGATGGGCCGACCAGGATTGATGAGATTGACCAGCTCAGTCCCTTCGTAGACAGTAAACTCCTCCTCCAGCAGATAGAGGAAGGTCGGGTTCCAGTCGAGACGGCCTTGGATTCGTTTGATGGATTCTTGGATAATAGCATAATGGTCAAAAGCAAAGGCTCTCTCGTCCAGCTCCACTCCCTCTAGGTAGCATTTGCCTGTCTGAAAATCGACATCTACGAAAACGACATCCTTGGCATCGTCACCCGCCTGAACGAGGTCTAAGGCACGACTAGGTAGGTACACCAAGTGGGCAATGGTCACTGTCCACCCCCGTGGATCACGCCCAGGGGTCGATACGGTCATCAATTGCTCGATTTTTTCCAAAGGTAGATCGAGATTGACTTCTTCACTCACCTCGCGTTGACAGGCATGTGCAGCATCTTCTCCCTTGTCCATAAAGCCTCCAACTAAGGCCAAACAGTTCTGATAAGGGTGAGCCTTGCGACGGATTAGCAAGAGCTTGATTTGTCCTTCGACAAAGCAGTAGGCTACCATATCCACTGTCACACTTGGTTTTTCATATTGAGGGAGTTCCTGCTTGTAGTACCAGTCTAAAAACTCCTCCTGACTGGCATGAATTTCAAAATATTCTTTTTCCGTCATCCCGGCTGGAATCATCGTATCTGCCATCTTATGCCTCCTTTCGAACTGCCTTGGTCCATTGGTACCAACCCACTAGACTATTGAGTGTGTAAACCCAGTACATCCCTTGGATGTGGATATTTTCACCCCACCAGAGATAAATACTAAAGAGATTGGTTGCAATCCAGAAAATCCATTGCTCACGGTAGAGACGTGTCATCAAAAGCTGACCAACACCATTGGTCGCATCAGTAACACTATCACGGAAAGGGCGAGCGCTATTGATACTTTGGTAAGCCAAGCCCATACCAATCCAGATAATGGCAGTCAAGGCCAAGTACTTGAGCCAGTCAAGAACAGATAATTCCTTAGCTTCAAAGTGGGATTCTTCTGGTTTTTCCTGCTCATTGATACGATTGGACAGCCAAGCATAGAGACCAATCGGCTGCATGACAAAGAAGTAAACGGTCGTCAAAACTTCTCCATAAAAAGTCGCATTCATGGCCAAGATCAAGTAGATAGCCGAGTTAATGGCCCCAAAGAGATAATTGCTTGCACGACCTTCTGCTACCAAGATAACACAGACAATCCCAGTCCAGGATGCAAACAAGCTCAGCCAGTCATGACTTTCCGTATTTTGCGTGAACTCTAAGATCAAAGGAACACTTGAGAGGGCGATGAGATACAACCACTGGAAAAGGCTACGGCCGACAAAGAGATCTCTCCATAGCAAGCGCATGATTCCTGCAAAACCGATCTTACGGGCTTCGGCATGGACATTTTTAAAGTTTTCGATAAATTGTGTGATTTTTTCAGTTAGCTTTTTCATAATTTTCTCCTAATCTGCTTGGTAAATGGCATCGATAGCCACTTTTGCTGCTTCATAATTGCCTAGATAATCCTCCGCTAAATAAACTAGTGGAATGTTGGTTAAATATCGCTCCCTCATCTGATCCAAATGCTGGGAAAAACTGTAGCGAATGTGCTCTTCCGCCATGGTCATATCTCTAAACCCGTCATTGACATAGGAGCCAACAGGCTGCACAAAGAGAATCAAATCCCATTTTTCCTTGGCCAAGATAGAGGCAAAGAGATTGTCAAATGTCTCCCCTGATAAGTCCCCTTGATCCTCGGTCTCCATGTAATAGTCATAATAGCCCTTGGTTACCAAGGAATTGGTATCGGCTATCACTAGGCCTCGATTGGCATTGCTATCGATTAGCTTGGAGGTCTGGTCATACTGTCCCAACAGGAGATAATAATAATCCTTTGGAGTCAATTCATCGTCGCGGACATTGTTTTTGATCTGGTACTCACGCGCGTATTCCAGACTAACGGGCGCATCGTAATACCTAGCCAAATCCTTGGCCAGAGTGGTCTTCCCATTACTGGCACTTCCCATGATCAAGACTTTCTTGGTAAACTGACGACGGAAGGGTTGAGCGATGTATTTCCAATATTTGCTTGGATTTTCTCGAATCATAGTCGCTGAGATACCAAACTTTCTTTCTTGCAAGACAGTACCAAATCCACGTTTAGATAGCTCTTGCTGGTATTCTTCTTCTCCCACAAAAAAAGTCAATTTTTGCTGGGTTTCATCATAGGAAATCTCCGCTAACATCTGGTCCAACCACTCCTGCCAGCCCATAGGATAACGGGGAATGTTGGTCTCATCCAGCTTGCAGACAGAGGTCAACTCGTCATCCCAAAAAGCCTCTCGGATATAGCGAAATCGTTTTTGAAGACTTAAACCTACCTGCTCACCTCGATCTCCCTCGTAGCCTGAAACGACTACCCAGACCTGGTCACACTGGCGCTTCGCTCGCTGAATCAGATCGATATGCCCTTGATGGAGAGGTGCGAAGGTTCCAAATACCACTGCTGTTTTCTTTTTCATAAACGTTTTACCTTTTTATAGTTTTTGATATTTTTATTTTCTATGTTTTTATTATATACTATATTTTTGTTTTGTCAATAGTTTTTTATCATTTTTTATAAAAAGGTGTCAAAAAAAGAGAAGGCCATCTTTATACTACCCCTCAAAAGTTGGACATAAAAACTCTAACTTTTGCGGTTCACTAGCCTTCTCTTTTTATATCTTAGATTCATCTCTATATGAAATGACTTATAATTATTAGATACCAATTATAAGTAAAATCTTTAGGATCTTCAATGGTTAACCAATCAAATGCTAAATATCGAAAGTGGATATTTTTAAAAAACTGAATCATTATTTTCTTCTTTTCATCGCGATGAATGAAGTTCCAATCAAACCAAGGAGACCAAGGATCTCAAGAACTAGATTAGACGCTACTCCTGTAGATGGCAATTTCTTCTTAGTTGCTGATGTAGGATTTCCTTTTGCTACTGTTTCATTTTCAGTAGCCAATGGTTTATGATTAACTTCTTTATTCTGGAATTTTCCAGTTTGGCTCTCTCCTATCTGTGTCTGACTATCTTGGATAGACGGCTTAGTCTGCTTAGGTGTAGTTACATTTTGATTCTTAGAAAGTGTCTTAATCGCAAACAAACTGAAGTGGTTCGTTTTAAAGACAACTTGCCCATTTTCAACTTTAGAAGGAATACGCTCAAGGTCGCCATTTCCCTTTACGTGATAGACGTGAACATCTGAGCCAGTCTGCCCAAGCGCGAGCCGAACAGTTCGTTCTCCATTGACATGAGTTTCCTTGCCTCCTTTAGAAAGAGATAAGTCAAACACACGAACTGTTCCTCCTCCTGTTTTACGAGCAATTTTATCAGCCAACTCTTTCGTCGTTACTTCCTTGAGATGTAACTTATCAGCATCTGTAGGTTTATCAAATACAACCGTAACCTTAGTATTTCCATCAGTTGATGTAAATACTGCTTGTCCAACTTTATTTAACCCATCCGGAGCCTTTGGTACATCTGGGCTCTTAGGTGTATCCGGAACCTGTGGTGCTTCCGGAGCCTTTGGTACATCTGGGCTCTTAGGTGTATCCGGACATCTGGGCTCTTAGGTGTATCCGGAACCTGTGGTGCTTCCGGAGCCTTTGGTACATCTGGGCTCTTAGGTGTATCTGGAGTTTCTGGTTTAGTGGAAGCACTAGAACTTCCTGAAGAGTTGGTGGAACCTGATTGACCTCCTGCAGTGGATCCTGATGGGTTCTGCTCTTTTTCAGCTGGTTTACTTGGAGTACTTCCATCTGATTTTTCTGGTACTTTTGGTTCAGACGAGTTAGCAGAATTTCCTGATGAGCTATTTGAGCCTGAAGCACTAGGATAAGAGTCCGATGAAGAACCTGTGTGAGGTTTTGTACTAGAATCTGATGGAGTAGCGCCGGGGTGGGATGGACTTGGAAGAGAAGGTCTCTTGTTCTCCGGTTCTTTCGGTGTACTTGGTTGCTTGCCTTCTGGCTGAGGAGTTGGGGTGGGTTCTGAACTTGGACGCTTATCCCCTGCTGGATTGATATCTGGACGCGAACTTTCTGGCTGAGATTGATGATTTGGTTTGGTATCTGGAGCTGTCCTTGAAGGTTTTTGAGCACCTGCCTGCGGTCGTCCATGGCCTGATTTAATTTTTTCTAGATTTTCTACCTCTCTCTTAGCTGTTTCTACCTTAGCTTTAGCAGTATTGACTCTGTCAGTATCTTGAGGTGTTTGGTATTCAGCCTCTGCAAGCTCAAGCTCTGCCTTTGCGACTTCTACTTGTGCTTCCGCAATTTCCAGTTCGATTGTTTTTCTAGTATTGGTTGGGTAGTTATGGTGATCTTCTTCTTCTTGAACCTTGGCTTTTTTCTCAGCTTCTTCAACCTTCTTCTGAGCTTCTGCTACCTTGTCCTGTTTCTGAGGCGCTTCCTGATTGGATTTCTTTTCCAATTCTTCTACAATTTTCTTAATTTGATCAAAAGGTGAACGAAAATGTTTGTCAAAATAGTTTGTCAGGCTATCATTTTCCAAACTTCCATAATTATCTTGCGTGGTTTGCTTCATCTCAGCGTCAAATATCTTTTTAATTTCTGAATTGTCTGGATATTTTTTTCTATATTCAGCTACCTGTCTAGTTATAGCTTCAATCTTCGCAAAATTTTGATAATAGATACAGTCACTAATAAATAACTTAACCGACCTCTCTGTGTAAGCGTGTTCTGTTAAACTCTTATTAAAAGCTTCAATTTTTTTATCTAAAATTTCTTTCTGACTTTCCCAAAAATATTTTTTCTGTATCTCATAATCCGGATCATTGTCTGGTAATTTAGGTAATTTATCAACTTCTGCAGCTTCTCTGTTTAACTTTTCCAATTCATGTTGAGCTTCTTTAATCAACTCTTGCAGCTTGTCATTTACTTTTACTTTTTGCACTTGTTGGCTATTTTTCTCAACGTTTCGAGCAAATTCCAACTTCACTCTGAGCGCTTCATCGTTTGTTTTTGCCTCGTCCAATTTTTTCAGTGCATCTTTTTCTAGCTCACGAAGTTTTTGAACGTCAGCATCGTCATAAATCTTATCTTTTTCTAAATGCTTTTCCTTAACGATTTCTTCTTCTTTCTTGCGATAGAGCTCTTGCATTTCCTTTTCAAATTTTGATTTTGTCGAGGTGAAAAACTTGCCCAAACTCTGAAGTAACTTGGCTTTTGCTACGCTTAGCTTATCACGATTCCCTTCTGAAGCCTTAATATCTTTTTGAGCCTCTTGACGGATTTCTGCTATTTTTTTCAGCATAGCATCCTTATCTCCATTCGTAATGCCTTTTTGCTCGAACATCCTTTGGATCTGTTCCTCTTGGTATTTAAGCTCTTCCTCAACTTTGGATAGTTCAGGATATTGAAAGTCTAGTTGGTTTAAGTATTCTCTGTGAACATCAAACAACCCCTCTACATCATTTTCTTCTACCTTAGCAATTTTTTCCTTATAGGATTTCTTTTGCTCTGACGTGAGACCGGATTCGTCTATCTCTTTTTCCAACTTTTCTTTTATTTTAGAAAATCCACCCAATAGTTTTCCACTACCATCAATGATATCTCCCCAGCCAGACTCCGCATTATTTTCTTTTTTATCAGGTGTTGTTGGTGGTACAGAGCTCAGATTTTCTTGATTAGATGCGCCTGGCTGTTCTCCTTGTTGTCCTACTGAAGAATCATCTCCTTGTACACCATCATTTTGAGAGGGATCTTTAGGTGTAGCATGACCATTTTGCTCAGAGCTGGACACCCCTTTTTTAAATTTCTTTACCAATTCATCCAGCTTCGTTTGCCCCTCTTGCTGCAGTTTCTCTATTTTTTCTCTATCGGAAGCTCCACCAATTTTCTCCTGGTACTCTCGTACAATTCCCTTAACTTGCCCGAGAATATCTCCAAATCCAGAAGCAGAATTATCTAATTCATTTAGAAGACTAGTCATATAATTAGACAAACTAACATTAGCTTGTTCAACAGCTTGCTCATGATCTATCCGACTTTCATTATGAAAATTATTCTCTAATTCCACCAACTTTTGAGCATCTGTCTCTGTTTCAATTTGATTTTGATAATAAGCTTTTCGACTACTAGATAAATCCGTATCTTCCAACTCTTTTATCAACTGCTGTCTATATTCCTTCAACTTATCTTGCCCACTAGATGTAACCGTGGGGGTATTCCCACCACCAACCACTTCTGCATGGACTACTCCTCCTAAGAACAGACTAGCAACCACTACACTAGCTACTCCAACACTAAATTTACGAATTGAATAACGTACTTTTCTTTCATAATTTGATTTAAACATATCGATATCCTCTCATATTTTATTTATCTTCAGTATACCCTTCCAATATGAACTGCATATTAAATGGGGTATTTTATTTTTAACCTTTCATTCTTCCATTTGGAATAATCACTTCCTGTAATAGTGTTTCTTCCTCTGCTATTCTATGATATAAAATAGTAGCATATACAGGAAAAATAAAGATAAAAGTTACGTAAGCATGACTCACCAGGGCCAACCCAACTAGTTCCGGTAAAATATTTAAAAAGTAATTAGGATGCTTTACAGTTCTAAAAAGGAAGTGATCTACATATTTGTGATTATTGACAAGCATAAGCTTTACTGTCCAAATATCTCCCAACAAGTGAATCACCAACATCAACATCAGCATAGAAAAAATAAGCAAGACTAAACCAACCATGCTCATGCCATCAAAATTTGTCTTGTGCACCATTGCTTCAACGAAGCAAGAGAGATAAAAAACAATATGAGCCATCGTTAATCGTTTTGTATTCTCAACTCCAAATTCTTTCCCGCCATTGCTAAGGATTCGTTTTTCATTCTCCATCGAACGTTTTAAAAAAATCAATCGAACGAAGAAGGTTACTAAAATAATCGCTAATACCATACCAGTATCCTTTCTTTTTTCTATATTTAAAATAATATTCTCATGTTAAACCTATGTGAACTTTAACAAAAAAAACGGAGAGATTTCCGTTCTGTTACTTTATACAACTAATCTGCTTGCAAGCAAATTTTAAATTCCATTCCCTGTTCATAAGGGAGAAAACTATAGGACATTTGATAACTTTCTAGGATGTTATTCACGATATAGAGTCCCAAACCAGACCCTTCAGACTTGTCTGTAACAACTTGAGAGTGGTAAAAAATATCAAACAAATGATTCAACTCTTCTTGATTAAGAGGTTGGCAGGTATTTTTGATAGAAAGATAGCCATCTTGCTCGGATAGGATTACGCGCCCTTTTTTATCTGAATATTTAATTGCATTACTAATCAGGTTTGTCAAAACCTTATCCAATGCCTTGAGGCTCATGACGACCCTGGTATCATCTGTCAATTGATTTTCAATTTCTATTCCTCTTGAGCGTGCTAATTCCTGATAGCGATATAAAACATCCGTCAAAACAGTCTGGACTATCAAGGTCTCGCTACACTCTGTCCACTCTTGGAACTTAGAGGACTCCAAAACTTCTTCGAGCAAGTGGCTCATTTGATCAATTTGATCGATACTCTTTGCTATATACTTAGGGTGGTCTTTATAATCCCCAATATTGTACTGCATATTCTCTAGAATAATTCGAAGACTGGCTAAAGGGGTTTTCAACTCATGTGACGCTCCACGAACAAAAGAAACTTTCTGCTTTTGCAACCTGATAATCCGTTCATTTCTTCTCTCAGATTCACCAATGACTGCCAGCAAGTTTTCATACACATCATTGATTTGCTTTCCAACTTCCCCAACTTCATCCTTTCGCGTTTCATCAAAGCGAATATCATGATCCAACTCCTGCATCTTACCTGTAACTTTTGAGATATAAAAGAGAGGCTCCAATAAACGTTTCGTATAGAAGTAGGAAAAGAGAAAAGCAAATACAAGCGTTGCTAGAAAGGTATAAGGGAGATAGAGAAGCATAATCCGTGTTGCCTCTTTATAAATATCCACACCTTGAATAAATTGAATGGTTACCTTTTTACCATCAACTGTCGTAATCTGACGGTCAATCGTTACGATATAGTTAGTGGGACTGCCTTCCTTTATTTCCAAGTCATGCACAAGGGAAATTCTCTTGTCCAGTACATCATCTTTCAAATGGGCAGAGATGTGAAGAGACTTCGAATAGGACTCCAGCAAACTAGGCAGTTCATGAAAATTTTTACCTTCTAAGTACCTGCTCATAATAGTCGCACTCTCATTAAACTTCTCACCCTCTTGCTGAATGTAATAAAAAGGAAAGGTCAGATAGATGGCAATGTGGATGACCAAAGCAATTGCACCTAAAAGCGAAAAACTTCTTAAAAATGATTTGGTTAATAATTTAGGATTTTTTATCATAAGCTAATTTTGTATCCGGCATTTTTCACTGTTACAATACAATCCAGATCCAACTTCTTACGAAGATTTCGAATGTAAACATCAACTACTCTATCAAGAGGCAAATCTGCAAAATCATTCGAGATAGACTCGAGTATCTGCTCTCTACTCAAGACCTGGTTCTTATGTTGGATCAAACATTTTAAAACCAACAATTCTTTCGGCTTAATTGCAACCTCCTCGTTCTTGACTCGAGCTTGGTAGGATGTGAAATCCACTGTCACATCTTGATAATGCCAAATATCCTCCACAACATAGTAACGCCTAAGCAGGGCTTGAATCCGTTTGACTAGGAGCACTAGTGAAAATGGTTTTGTCACATGATCATCAGCATAAAGGTCAAATACCTGCATCTGAGTTTCCTCATCTCCGAGTGCACTTAAGACGATTACAGGAATATCATGATTTCCATTAATTTCTTTTAACACCTCAAATCCGCTCCGCTTCGGTAACATCAGATCCAAGACCATCAGATGAATCGGTAACTCATAAAATTTCTCCAAAGCCTCCTGCCCATCCTTTGCTAGAATAACATGATAGCCTTCTTCTCTCAAAAAAGCAGCGACCCCCTCTCTAATCATATCCTCATCATCTACAACTAAAATGTTCATCTATTTCCCTTCTTAACCTATCTAAAAGTCACTCTTTTGCTAGGTTTACATTATTTTCATTTCATACGCAAAAAAAGAAACAGGGCTCTGTTGAAATGATGGAAATTTCAGGAAACTCTGATCTTTTTCATTCTATACAAATCTTAATATTTATTCTTATTATAACCAATATTTACATATTGTCAACTTGTTTCCTTTGGTTTCATAAAAATATAGTAGATTGAAATAAGGTATGAACAAATCGATTAGGAAAGTCAAACTAATTTCTAGAAATATTTTTAGCAGTCGAAGTGTACTATTCTATATTCAATCTATTATAAATACAAAAAAATCAGGATTGCTCCTGATTCTCCATTTTTAAGCAATATCAAATTTTAATTGACCAGCTTTGACACCAATCTTGAGAGTCTTACCTCCTAATAGTTCTCCCTTGAGGAGGAGCTCTGCCAACTTGTCTTCCACCTCTGTTTGCAGGGTTCTGCGAAGTGGGCGAGCTCCCATTTCTGGATCATAACCTTGGCTTGCCAGTAACTTCAACGCTGAAGCTTGCAGTTTCAAGTCGATACCCTTCTCTGCTAGGCTAGCAATCAATGGTTTAACCATGATCTTAACGATTTCCTGCATGTGTTCGCTATCCAAGCTATGGAAGACCACCTTTTCATCAATACGGTTAATAAACTCTGGTCGATAAGTTTTTTTCAACTCTTCAAAGATGCGTTTTTCCATATTTTCCTGGTCAAAACGAATGTCTTTCGCGCCAAAGCCGACCGTCTTGTCATCACGAAGGGCTGTCGCACCAAGGTTTGACGTCATGATGATAATGGTATTTGAAAAATCCACCTTGCGTCCCTTGCTATCTGTCAAGACACCGTCGTCCAAAACCTGCAAGAGAACATTAAAGATATCTGGGTGGGCCTTCTCTACCTCATCAAAGAGGAGAACGGAGTAAGGTTTGTTGCGAACCTTCTCAGTCAACTCCCCACCTTCTTCGTAACCCACATAGCCCGGAGGAGCTCCATTGAGACGGCTGGCCGCGAATTTCTCCATATACTCACTCATATCAAAGCGGATAAGGGCTGATTCGTCATCAAAGAGGACTTCTGCCAGAGCCTTTGCCAATTCGGTCTTACCGACTCCTGTCGGCCCTAGGAACATAAAGGAACCAATCGGACGCTTGTGACTACGAATCCCTGACTGATTGCGGCGAATCGCACGACTAATGCTTGAAACAGCTTGATCTTGACCGATGACACGTTTGTGCAGTTCCGCTTCCAAGTTCAGATATTTCTTGGCATCAGTCTGAGTTAGTTTTTGGACTGGAATCCCTGACAAGCGACTCAAGGTGGTCAAAATATCGGATTCTGTCACCAAGTCTTTATAGACAGGGACTTCCTGCTCCTTTGCGATTAGCTGGGCAGCTTGTTTCCACTTGCCATCCATCAGGGACTTGTCAGCTGGACTCAAGTCGGATTCGACTGCTTTCACCTGCTTGGAGTTGTTTTGCACTGTTGCTGCCGCTTCATCTAAAAGGTCGATGGCAGAGTCTGGTAAGTGACGACTGGTCAAGTAACGATGCGCCATCTTAACAGCTGTTTCAACAGCTTCATCTGTAATTTGTACACGGTGATGTTTCTCATAGGTAGCTTTCAAACCTTGCAAAATGGTCATGCTGTCAGCTAAACTTGGCTCTTCGATCGTCACTTTTGCAAAACGACGAGAAAGGGCAGCATCTTTTTCGATATGTTTTTGGTATTCTTCCTGAGTGGTTGCACCAACTGTTCTCAGAGTTCCGCGAGCCAAGGCTGGCTTCAAGATATTGGCTGCATCCAGAGTCGAATCAATACCGCTACCAGAACCCATGATGGTGTGGAGTTCATCGATAAAGAGAATCACTTTGCCGTCTTCCTCGATATCCTTGATGATGTTGTTCATGCGCTCTTCAAAGTCACCACGGAAGCGTGTCCCTGCAACGACATTCATCAAATCAAGCTCTAACACGCGCATCTTAGCCATTTCCGCAGGTACATCACCACTAGCAATACGCTGAGCAAGCCCAAGCGCCAAGGCTGTTTTCCCGACACCAGCATCCCCAACCAAGACAGGATTGTTCTTGGTCTTCCGACTCAAAATCTGAATCATACGCGAGATTTCCTTGTCACGACCGATAACTGGTTCTAACTTGCCAGAGCGCGCTTGCTCCGTCAGGTCATGCGTGTAATCCTCTAGACCACCGCTCGGAGTCTGCGGCATGCCCATCATATTAGCCATAGAATTCTGCTTGTCGGCTACTGTACGATGACGTTGGCGTAAAGCCTTAAGGTCTTCACGAGTCCAACCTGCCCGTTCTTCTAGATTTCGACGTAGAGCAGCAATCTTGACCTGATCTTTCTTATCTTCATAAGAAAAACCTGCTCTCTCTAAGATACGAGTAGCCAAGGCATTGCCATCATGTAAAATCGCATAGAGAACATGCTCTGTCCCTAGCACCTTAGTATGGACCACTGATGCTACATATTCGGCTTCATCAAAAAGGACCTGCAAACGATGAGAAAACGGCAACTCCGTAAAGGTTTCATCCTGGCTGTAGTCTGTTTCAGTCAGTTCCAAAGCCACCTCTTCTAAACGGTCCATCTCATATGGATAATCATTTAAAGTCGCCCCTGCCACACTGTAACTATGATTGGACATGGCAATCAACAAATGCCATGACTCTAGGTAACGAGCTCCAAAATGGCCAGCAACCATGTAGGCACTTTCGATACATTCATTCAATGCTTTTGAATAATTCATCTTACTTCCCTTTTCTATCTACCTCTTGTATGACCTGTCGTAACATATTAGCACGAACAACTGGAGCTTCTTCTCCTAGAACGCGATCCAAAGCTACTGCCACCAGCAAATTCATCTCCTGCTTGGTCATCAATTCCTGCTCAACCAAAAGCTGCAGAATATCTTCATAAATTTCTTGACTAACTCGCTCACCAATAGAGTAAAGCAGCTCCCTGAGCATTTCATGATGACTAGAAAACTCAATCCGTCCTATACGAATGTAGCCTCCGCCACCACGCTTACTTTCAACCAAGTAGCCTCTACTTTCCGTAAATCGTGTCTTGATCACGTAGTTAATCTGACTAGGAACAACCTGAAAAGTATCTGCCAACTGACTCCGTTGCAACTCCACGATACCAGATTGATCTAAAATCGCCTTGATGTAGGCCTCAATATGATCCGATGTATTTTTAAATCTCATTACAAACCCACCTCTCTCTCTTTAAACCTTGACTATCTTTGACTATTATACCGAAATTTTCTCATTTTTAAAAGAAAAAGGGCGCTGGTAAAGGATAATCTTCACCAACTCCCTATTTTTCTACTTATCTAAACCTAATTCTGCCAAGATTTGACGTTTGTAGGCAATCTTTTGGACTTCCTTGTCCTCATCTTCAGACCAATCTAGTTTAATTTCTGAAACAATCTGCCCAGGGCGATTTTTCAAGATATAGATGCGGTCGCTGAGACTGAGGGCCTCCTCGATACTATGCGTGATGATCAAGGTCGTTAGCTGCAACTGCTTATGAATCTCCAGATACCAAGCGTGGAGTTCCATCTTTGTCATCTCATCCAAGGCGCTAAAGGCTTCGTCTAAAAGAAAGAGTTTGTGCCCAAAAAGGTAGGTACGAAGCAAGGCCACACGCTGGCGCATTCCACCACTAAGTTCATGAGGATACTTATCCCGTACGGCTGTCAGCTGGAAGGTCGCAAGGATTTCATCTGCTCGAGCAATAGCTTCCGCCTTATCCACCTTTTGAATCGAGAGGGGCAGGATGATATTGCCAAGCACCGTCTTGTGCTCCAAGAGAAGATCCTTTTGCAACATATAACTCACGCGACCCTTAGGATTTTCCTCGCCATCAAGGACAATTCGCCCAGACTGGACTTCTAAAATCCCAGCGATTAGGTTAAAGAGAGTGGTCTTTCCAACACCACTTGGACCTAGGATAGAAACCACTTCACCCGAAGTCACCTGCAGGTTGATATCCTCTAAAATCTTTTCATCGCCATAGGCATAGCTTACGTGTTCTAGTCTAATTTCTGTCATTATTTTACAAATTCATTAGTGAAGCCTTTGTCTGTCAAGTCTTCTTTAAGGATACCATTTTCTTTATCCCATTTGTAGAAGGCATTCCAGCGTTCTGCATCAAATTGTCCCCATTTTTTCTTGTCACTTGCGTATTCTTTTGACAAGTATTTTTGAGATTCGATGACAAAGTCACGTTTTTCCTTGAGTTCAGGTGCATTTTTGATAAGAATATCCGCAGCTTCTTCTGGATGTTCCATGGCATATTGGTAGCCTTTTTTGATGGCTTGGATGACTTTACGAGCTTCTTCCTTGTTGTCTTTGAGATAGTCGTTGTTTGCGATAATAACTGGTGAGTAGTAGTCAAACTCCTTGACATAGTCTTTCAAATACATGAAGTTGGCGTCTACGCCTTGAGATTTAGCAAGGATACCATCCCAACCGTAGTAAATCCAAGCAGTGTCAAAAACGCCATTGGCAATTGGTGTGATGGAGTTTGAGTCGTTGTTTGGTACTTTTTCGACCTTTTCGAAGTCTCCACCTTGAGATTCCACCAAGGTTTTCAACATAGCAAGTTCAGTCGGGTCATTCCAAGTTCCGTATTTCTTCCCAACCAAGTCTTTTGGACTGCTGACATTGTCCGATTTACGTGAGATGATTCCAGATGTATTGTGCTCTACGATAGCGGCAACGGCAGTGATTCCTGCTCCTTTTTCCAATTTCTTAGCCATGTAGTCTTGGAAATAGATAGCAAATGGCGCCTTGCCATTGATCACCAAGTCAGACGAGCTTTCTTCAGGTGGCAATTTCAAATCAACATCCACTCCAGCTTCTTTGAAATAGCCTTTTTCCTTGGCCACATAAAGTCCGGTGTGGTTGGTGTTTGGTGTCCAGTCTAGGATAAAGTCAATCTTCTTAAGTTCTGCTTCTTTGTTGTCTTTAGAAGCAGTTCCTTGACCACAAGCTACAAGCACAACAGCTACAAGAGCTGTTACAAGCGTTAAAAACACTTTCCATGTTTTCTTCATTTTCATTTCCTCTTTTCTTTTTCAAAAACGCTCTATTTTAAGTACGTTTCCATTTAATCACATATTTTTCACTGATATCGACCAGCTTCATACCCAAAAGACTGATAATCGACACCAGAATAATAATGGCAAACATGGTATCATACTGAAACAGTTTTTTAGACTGAATCATATAAACACCAAGACCTTCAAAACCTCCTAGCCACTCGGACACCACGGTTGTGATAAAGGCGTAGGAGACACTGACCCTCAGACCTGCATAAAAGTAAGGCAGGCTAACCGGGATTTTAAAATGCCACAGGATTTGCCAAGGGTTTGCTCGCATCAGACCAAATAAGGTCAGCATATCCTTGTCACAATGTCTAAAACCGTCCAAGATACTGACAATGATAGGGAAGGTTGTCGTCAGAATAATCAAGACAATCTTGGGCAAAATCCCATAACCCAACCACAAGACCAATATAGGCGCTATGGCAATTGTCGGAATGGTCTGGATAACCACCATCATAGGATAGATAAGATCATTGAGCCAAGAGAGACTATCCATGAGCACAGCCATGAGACAGGCAATAAAGACACCCAGAATTAGACCTAGTAAAGCCACTCTCAAGGTCGCCCAACTATGGTGCCAGAGAAATTCTCTGTCACGAACAAAGGACTGGAGAATTTCAAGAGGAGTTGGCAGGATAAACTTGGGTAAAAGTTTGAATATTCCCGCTAACTGCCAGACCGACAAGACTCCGAGAAATCCCAAAAGACTAATCTGTCGTCTCATCATACTTTTCAAGTTTGTCATCAATACTTAAAATCTCTCCTACATTTATTTTGATATTGGCAAAGACATTATCTGCCTCCTGCCCAGCCACTTCAAGCGCTTCTTTGAGAATGCGCATGAGCTCATCAAACTCCCCTTCCAAGACCGTTTCAAATGGTGTCACTACCATAATCACTTCTTGAGCTTGCAGATAAGCAATGACCTGATCAATAACAGCAATTCGATCAACCCCCTGCGATAAGGGTAAAACTTGCAAGGCAATGCTTGCTTTCATAAAAACCTCCTCTTCTCGTTTTCCTTTGACAAAAAGAAAAACCTTTACCATATATGGAAAAGGTGCAAAATTAGGCCAAGTATCGTTCCCTACGCTGGCATTACCCAGATCAGGTGCGGTCGAAGTTTAACACTTCCTCTCAGACTGTACACAGACTCCCATATATTATATGGACATATGATAGCGCAAAACAAAAAAAATGTCAAGGAAACTGCTTACAGAAAAGAGCAGGAAATTTTTCCTGCCCCCAATTTTCTATACTCGTACTCCATCACTGTTTACTCTGTAGCCATCCACCGTCGTATTGACAGCTAAGGCGCCTGAAGAGTAAGAATAATACCACTTACCTGAAACTTGATACCAACCTGTTTTCATTGCTCCTGAACTATCCAGATAGTACCATAGACCATTTTCCTTTAACCACCCTGTCTGCATTTCACCAGATGATTTCAAATAATACCAGCTAGAACCATCCTTCAACCAGCCTGTTGATTTAGACCCATTTGATTTGAAATGATACCAACTACCATTTATTTTTTTCCAACCAACAGTCAGAACATCATTGGAACTACCTTCTGTTTGATTCTGCGATGACGCAACCTCCTCTAACTGAATATAACGACGACTTCCACTATAAGATATATAACTCAACCACTTGTACCCATCTTTTTCAAGTACCTGATCATAATGAACACTCTCACCTGGAGAATAATATGCAATTGAAGTTGAACTAACTAAAGGTTGATTTTTTATAGCTGCCTTATTCTTAAAATAATGTGTTCCTCCTGTCGAAGAAGGTTGACTATTGAATACTTTGCCACTACTTACTACATTACCCCCATCCAAATCTTTAAAATGAATAAATCCTGTCATCGTATTCGCTTTTATAATTCGTTTATTATAGGATCCTGTATAACCATAGTTGTATTCCTCAATTTCTATATTATCCCCCATTACATTTGAAACCCAGGCAACATGACCATATCCTCCTGCAGTAGACCAAGCAATAGATCCAATCGTTGGTACACTATCTACACGATAGCCTTCACGACGAGCACGATGCCCCCATTCATTCGCATTTCCATAAGCCCTTGGAATCTCAAAACCATTGACACTACTCAAACGAAAGGCTGCAAAAGAAGTACACTGACGAGAATACATGCGCCACTGATCAATCTCCTGACTCCCATTTTTATAATAAGCAGGATAATCATCCCCACGCGCAATCGACCCATTCCCTCCAGAATAGGCATAGACACTATCACCCGCTGCTAGCATCAATCCTACTACTAAAAAAGGAACAACCTTTTTAACTGACATCTTCAAACAATAACTTGTTCCTCTTGCTATAAACGGTAAAATTTTCATTCTTCCTCCTTGAAAAATAATATAAATCGAAGATTACCTTCACTTAAACTATTCGGAGAAAAAAGAAAAAGTGAGAAAATTTCTCACTTTAGTCAAGATAATGAATCAAATTCTTTTCAGTAAGGATATCTGAGTAAGTAAAGGACTCAACATAAACATTAGCTTGTTTATCTCCTTCAACATTCCCAAATTCCACGATAAATAGGGATGGATAAACTTCAATTAGCTTACCCAATCTATTTTTTTGGCGCTTACGTCCATTTTCCAAAGTCATTTCAATTACATGACCCTCATGCGCCTTGATTTCTTCTTTAATTTTTTTCATCTTAGCTACATCTGTAAATGCATCTGTCATTTTATGCCTCCCTTTTTGAGATACTTGAAAATTTATTGTATTCTTTTTGGAAAATTAATTCCACTGTTCCACGAGCTCCACTACGGTTTTTCTCGATAATAACTTCTACCTTATTATTTGGTATGCCTTCCTCTTCTTCACCACCACGCTCATAGTAATCGTCTCGATAAAGAAAGGCTACGATATCAGCGTCCTGCTCAATAGACCCAGATTCACGAATATCAGACAAGACCGGTCTCTTGTCCTGACGTTGTTCTACACCACGAGAAAGCTGACTTAGAGCGATTACGGGAACTTTCAGTTCCTTGGCTAGGATTTTCAACTGACGTGAAATCTCTGAAACCTCTTGTTGACGATTTTCTCGACCAGTTCCCGTAATCAATTGAAGGTAGTCTATCAAAATCAAACCAAGATTCCCAGTTTCTTGAGCCAGTTTGCGTGATCGCGAACGAATTTCCGTGATCCGAATACCTGGTGTATCATCGATATAGATACTTGCATTCGCGAGATTCCCTTGAGCAATGGTATATTTTTGCCATTCCTCATCGGTCAATTGACCCGTACGGATAGAATGCGACTCCACCAACCCTTCTGCCGCTAACATACGGTCCACTAGACTTTCCGCACCCATTTCGAGCGAAAAGATAGCAACCGTTTTGTCCAACTTGGTCCCAATATTCTGAGCAATATTCAAGGCAAAGGCTGTCTTACCAACCGCTGGACGAGCTGCTAGAATAATCAACTCCTCCTCATGCAAACCAGTCGTCATATGATCTAAATCACGATAACCTGTCGCAATACCAGTAATATCGGTCGTTTGTTGCGAGCGAGCTTCCAGATTTCCAAAGTTGACGTTCAACACATCTCGAATATTCTTAAATCCACTTCGATTTGCATTTTCACTGACATCAATCAACCCTTTTTCAGCCTGAGCAATGATTTCATCAGCTGGTTGTGAAGCCTCGTAAGCTTGGTTGACAGAGTCTGTCAACTTGGCAATTAGTCGCCGTAGCATGGCTTTTTCAGCAACAATCTTAGCATAATACTCCGCATTAGCAGAAGTTGGCACAGAATTGACAATCTCAACCAAGTAAGACAAGCCACCAATATTCTGTAAGTCACCTTGATTATCAAGAATGGTGCGAACCGTTGTTGCATCTATAGCATCTCCACGATCGGATAAGTCAACCATAGCTTGGAAAATCAAACGATGGGCATACTTAAAAAAGTCCCGAGACTCAATATATTCTCGCACAAAAACAAGCTTACTCTCGTCAATAAAGATAGCCCCCAAAACGGATTGCTCAGCTAAGATATCTTGAGGTTGTACTCGTAACTCTTCTACTTCTGCCATCAGACTTCCCTTCCTTTTACAATCTTGTCAAGAAGGTGTAAATTTATCCTTCTTTCACACGAAGATTGATTACACTTGTGATATCTTGATAGATTTTCACTGGCACATCAATCAAACCAACCGCTCGAATCGGAGCTTGTACTTGAATATGGCGTTTATCAATCTTAATTCCAAATTGCTTTTGCAATTCTTCTGCAATTTTCTTATTGGTAATAGAACCAAAAGTACGGCCATCTGGACCAACTTTTTCAACAAATTCTACAACAGTTTCTTCTGCTTCAAGTTGGGCTTTAATTGCTTTTGCTTCTGCAATCATCTCAGCGTGAGCTTTTTCTTCAGATTTTTGTTTACCACGAAGCTCACCTACCGCTTGAGCAGTCGCTTCTTTAGCTAGATTTTTTTTGATAAGAAAGTTTTGCGCATACCCTGTTGGTACTTCCTTAATTTCGCCTTTTTTACCTTTTCCTTTAACATCTGCTAAAAAGATTACCTTCATTCTTCTTTCTCCTTTTCCTTTATTTCATTTAATACAATTTCTGTCAGTTTTTCACCTGCTTCTGACAAGGTTAAATCTTTAATTTGAGCTGCTGCCAAATTAAAGTGGCCGCCACCTCCCAGCTCTTCCATGATCCGTTGTACATTCAGCTTACTACGACTGCGAGCTGAGATAGAGATAAACCCTTGTGTATTCTTCGCAAGAACAAAACTCGCTTCAATACCTGACATAGCTAACATGGCATCTGCTGCCTTACTAATAACAACTGTATCATAGCATTTCGAGTCCTTAGCCTCTGCTATCAGTACATCTGAACCTAATTTACGCCCCTGTAAAATCAGTTCATTGACCTCACGATATTCTTCAAAATCTGTCGCAGCAATTTCTTGGATAGCAATACTATCACTTCCTCTCGTTCTGAGATAGCTAGCAACATCAAATGTCCGACTAGTCACTCGTGAGGTGAAATTTTTAGTATCCAACATCATACCAGCCATTAAAACACTTGCTTGCATACGACTCAAACGATTTTTCTTAGAATTCTGGAACTGAATCAATTCCGTTACCAACTCACTGGCACTGCTGGCACCACTTTCGATATAAGTGATAACGGCATTATCAGGAAAATCCTGATCCCTTCTGTGGTGGTCAATAACAATGGTCTGTGTAAACAAATCATAAAATTCTTTCGATAAAGTTAAGGCAGTCTTTGAATGGTCTACCAGAATCAACAAAGAACGATTGGTCACTAATCCCATTGCCTCCTTAACCGACAACAACTTCGTAACTCCTTCTTTTTCTAAGAATGAAACAGCTCGTTCAATATCTGGTGACATTTGATCTTCATCATAAAGAGCATAGCTATTTTCAGTCACATTACTAGAAAACAACTGCATACCTACAGCAGAGCCCAAAGCATCCATATCTAGATTTTTGTGACCAACTACAAAAACCTGATCCACACTTCGAATTTTATCTGAAATAGCCGTCATCATAGCGCGCGTACGTGTCCTTGTACGTTTGATTGACGCCGCAGATCCACCACCAAAATAAACGGGATTTTTCGTTTCGTCATTCTCCTTGACAACCACCTGGTCGCCACCACGCACTTCAGCCAAGTTCAAGTTGAGCAATGCAACTTTCCCGATTTCATCATGATATCCATCACCATAAGAAAATCCCATACTTAGGGTCAAAGGCAACTGTCTCTGTTTCGCCTCTTCTCTGAAAGCATCGATAACAGAAAATTTATCATTCATCAATCCCTCAAGTACCGTGTAGTCCGTAAATAGATAAAAGCGATCCATACTTACTCGACGGGAGAACATGGCATGTTTACCAGCAAATTCTGAAACAAAATTGGCCACAAAACTATTGATATGACTGATATCAGACTCGGATGTTTCATCTTCTAAATCATCGTAGTTGTCAACAGAAACGATCCCAATCACAGGTCGACTCGTTACTAACTCAACAGTCGCTTCATATTCACCAGACACATCAAAGAAGTAAAGAACCCCAGATACCTTGTCCATATGAACCGAATAACGGGTCTCACCCAAGGTGGCATAAGAACCTGGATTTCCTACCGATGCCTTAATAATTGTTTGAATTAACGCCACATCAATCTCGCCCATTTCATTAGTCAAAATCAATTCAGCATAAGGATTAAACCATTCAACTTCACCTGACGACAAGTCTAATTTAATAACTCCAACAGGCATCTGTTCTAACAAGGTTGTCAAACTTTCTTCAGCTTGGTGGTTTACATACTGGATTTGTTCTACTTCACTCCTTGAGTAGTAGTCTCTCTGATGGATGAACAATAAAATATATGAACCCAAAATAAGTAGCAAAAGAAATAGCGTTACCAGTGTATTCGTTACAAAAACAAGTTGCACAGATAGCACTCCGAACGCCACTATTCCTAATATTAAGGGGAAAATAGGACTTACATAAAATTTTTTCATTCCAAACCTCTTGGCACCCATTATACCATAATAACCACCAAAAAGCGACTTTTTAAAAGTGTAATCAGTAATTCTATCCATTGTAAGAAAAAGGAGGTTTACAATTCAGTAAACCTCCCTTTACACATATTGAAATTAAGATTCTTTAACTTCTAACAGACCAATTTCGCCATCTTCACGACGATAAATCACATTGGTTGTTTGATCTTCAACATCCACATAGATAAAGAAATCATGTCCCAACAAATCCATCTGTAGAATAGCTTCTTCCAAATCCATTGGTTTTAAATCAATTTGTTTTGAACGAACAACTCTAGACTGGACAACATTTGGATCTTCCACCAAAGCATCTGTAAATAATTGACTAGTTGCCACCTTATTTTTATTTTTACGCTCGATTTTTGTTTTATTTTTACGAATCTGACGTTCAATTTTATCGGTTACAAGGTCAATTGAACCATACATATCTTGAGACACATCTTCTGCACGAAGAGTAATAGAGCCAAGCGGAATCGTTACTTCCACTTTAGCAGTTTTTTCACGATACACCTTCAAGTTAACTCGAGCATCCAACTCTTGTTCAGCTTGAAAATACTTTTCGATCTTTTCGAGTTTAGAAACTACATAATCACGAATTGCTTCTGTTACTTCTAGGTTTTCACCACGGATACTATATTTAATCATATGAGTACCTTCTTTCTAAACATTTTTGTTTTTCTGATTTCATTATAACGCTTTCATTTTATTTTTGCAAATTTTTTCCTCATCTTACAAGGGAAAAAGTTTTTACATCCTCAGCACCAGCTTCTTCCAGCAGTTTCTTCACACGATTTATAGTTGTTCCAGTAGTATAAATATCATCTATAAGTAGGATTTTTTTAGGAATAGTGACTTCACTTTTAATAAAGAACGGAAGTTCTGTTGCCAAGCGTTCTGAGCGACTTTTAGAAGAACTAGCTCTCTCTTCTCTTTTATCTAATAAATCCAGATATTTGAATCTTGCTGCATCTACCAAGCCCTTAACCTGATTAAATCCTCTGTCAAGCAATCTTTTAGGACTTAGGGGAATTACAACAAATTGATACTCTTTGTACTTTTTCAACTCCTCACTTAAAAATGAAGCGAAAACTTTTCTTAAAAGGAAGTCTCCATCAAACTTATATCGACTGAAAAAATCTTTCATAACTTGATTGTAAGTAAAAATCGCTCTATGGGAGACCTCAATTCCTTCTTTACACCAAAATTGACAATCTTGACACTTTGTTGACAATCCTGTTTTCATACAGTTTGGACAGCTCTCTTCTCCAATCCTCTCAAAAGTAGAGTCACAGTCTGAACAAAGACAAGAGTCATCATTCTTCAGAAGTAAGAGACTACTAAAAGTTAAAACAGTCTTCATAGTCTGCCCACATAACAAACACTTCATAAGCCTGCCTCCTTGTTCATCTGCTGAATTTCCTTAATCGCCTTCTTGATTGAATCATTTAATCCGTCATGAAAGAAAAGCAAATCTCCTGTCGGTCTATCCATGCTTCGTCCAACTCGTCCACCAATCTGAATCAAACTAGACTTGGTAAACAAACGATGATTGGCCTCTACTACAAAAACATCCACACAAGGGAAGGTAACTCCACGTTCCAATATCGTCGTACTGATAAGTATTGTCAGTTCTCCATCTCGAAAAGCTTGTACTTGCTCTAATCGATCTTCTGTTACGGAAGAAACAAAACCAATTTTCTCATTTGGAAATTGCTCCTGTAAGATTTCCTTTAGCTGCTCCCCTTTCTTAATTTCTGATGCAAAAATGAGTAACGGATAAGCTGTCTTTCTCTGTTTCTCAATATAAGTCTTTAACTTTGGTGACAAACGATTTTTATCCAGATAGCGATTAAAATTCGATAACCAAACTGGTTTAGGGATAATCAACGGATTCCCATGGAATCGTCTAGGTAAGCTCAGTCTTTTTAATTCTCCTAAACGGACTTTCCTATCTAACTCATCTGTCGAAGTCGCTGTTAAAAAGATTCTCAGCCCATTCTCCTTTACACTATTCTTGACAGCATGGTAAAGCGTTGGATTATCAACATAAGGAAAGGCATCTACTTCATCCACTATCAGCAAATCAAAAGCTTGATAAAATTTCAATAACTGATGGGTCGTCGCAACAACTAATGGGGTTCGGAAATACGGTTCTGATTCTCCATGTAGAAGAGCTATCTCGCAAGAAAAATCCTGTTGCAGGCGCTTATACAGCTCCAAACAAACATCTATGCGAGGACTAGCCAAGCATACTGCACCTCCCGCATTAATCACTTTAGCCACTACTTGATAAATCATTTCTGTCTTTCCAGCTCCTGTCACCGCATGTACCAATGTTGACTCTTGCTTGTCTACTGCTTGAATCAGTCCCTCTGACACCTGCTCTTGAAAAGGAGTTAATTGACCACGCCATTTAAGAACATCTTGCTTCGGAAAATCCTCCTGCGGAAAATAGTATAAAGCTTGATCACTCCTAACTCTCTTCATCAGCAAGCACTCTCGACAATAGTAAGCACCGATGGGCAAATACCATTCCTCTAGAATAATACTATTACAACGTTGACAGAAAAATTTCCCCTTCTCCTTTCTCATTGCTGGAAGTTTCTCCGCCAACTGACGTTCCTCTTCTGTTAATTCATTCTCCGTAAACAAACGACCGAGATAATTTGGATTTACTTTCATACTTCTTTATTCGTAAAAACCTAGCGCTTTAGATGATTTTTTAGTACAATTAAATCATGGAATTTAGAACAATTAAAGAGGACGGACAAGTCCAAGAAGAAATCAAAAAATCTCGCTTTATCTGTCATGCCAAGTGTGTTTATAGCGAAGAAGAGGCTCGTGACTTCATTACTGCCATCAAAAAAGAACACTACAAAGCTACGCATAACTGCTCTGCTTTTATTATTGGGGAACGTAGTGAAATTAAACGTACAAGTGATGATGGTGAGCCCAGTGGTACTGCTGGCGTTCCCATGCTTGGGGTACTAGAAAATCACAATCTCACCAATGTCTGTGTGGTAGTGACACGCTACTTTGGTGGCATTAAACTAGGCGCTGGAGGATTGATTCGTGCTTACGCCGGCAGTGTGGCCTTAGCTGTCAAAGAAATTGGCATCATTGAAATAAAAGAACAGCCTGGCATTGCTATTCAAATGTCTTACGCTCAGTACCAAGAGTACAGTAACTTCCTTAAAGAACATAATCTCATGGAGCTGGATACAAATTTTACAGATCAAGTCGATACGATGATTTATGTTGATAAAGAAGAAAAAGAAACTATTAAAGCTGCACTTGTAGAGTTTTTTAATGGAAAAGTCACTTTAACTGACCAAGGTTTACGCGAAGTTGAAATTCCTGTAAACTTAGTGTAAACAATGGATAATACAGTGTTTCACTAACATTTTCACCGCTACTTTAATTAGCAACATAAAAAGATATTTGACAAGACCTACTAGAAAATGAAGCAATTCAAAAAGAAAACGGATAACGTTATATAGTAGATTGAAATAAGATGCGAACAAATTGATTAGGAAAGTCAAATTAATGTATAGAAATATTTTAGCAACCATGGCGTACTATTCCAGATTCAATCCACTATACTTTACACCTATTTACTAGAACTAGCTTATCACAATCACTTGAAAATTAATGGCTTGGATCTATGATATAAAAAAATCCTATCACTTCGATAGGATTTCTATATTTTACAAATGGTATAGATAGCGTTATACTATAGATATCTTATACAAAGAGGTATTCATATGTCTATTTATAACAACATTACTGAACTAATCGGCCAAACTCCGATTGTTAAACTCAACAACATTGTGCCAGAAGGTGCTGCGGACGTCTATGTAAAGCTTGAAGCATTTAACCCTGGTTCATCGGTAAAAGACCGCATTGCCCTTAGCATGATTGAAAAAGCTGAACAAGACGGTATTCTGAAACCTAGTTCTACTATTGTTGAAGCAACAAGTGGAAACACTGGTATTGGACTTTCATGGGTAGGTGCTGCTAAAGGGTATAAAGTTGTCATTGTTATGCCTGAAACTATGAGTGTAGAACGCCGTAAGATTATCCAAGCCTATGGCGCTGAACTCGTCCTTACGCCTGGTAGTGAAGGAATGAAAGGTGCTATCGCCAAGGCTCAAGAAATCGCTGCTGAACGCGATGGTTTCCTTCCTCTTCAATTTGACAATCCAGCAAATCCAGAAGTACACGAAAGAACAACAGGAGCTGAGATATTAGCTGCTTTCGGTAAAGATGGATTAGATGCCTTTGTCGCTGGAGTTGGTACTGGTGGTACAATTTCTGGTGTTTCTCATGCACTCAAAGCAGCAAATTCAAATATTCAAGTTTTTGCAGTAGAAGCAGACGAATCTGCTATTCTATCTGGTGAAAAACCTGGTCCTCACAAAATTCAAGGTATCTCAGCTGGATTTATTCCTGATACACTGGATACAAAGGCTTATGATGGTATCGTTCGTGTAACATCAGACAACGCTCTCGCACTCGGCCGTGAAATTGGCGGAAAAGAAGGCTTCCTTGTAGGGATTTCTTCAGCTGCAGCTATCTACGGAGCCATCGAGGTTGCCAAAAAATTAGGTACAGGTAAGAAAGTCCTGGCTCTAGCACCAGATAACGGTGAACGTTATCTATCTACAGCACTCTATGAATTTGAAGTTTAGTCTCCTAAATACAATTGGCCCTTATTATAGGGCTTTTTGTTTTATACTCAATGAAAATAAAAGAGCAAACTAGGAAGCTAGCCGCAGGCTGCACTTGAGTACTGTAAGGCGACGCTGACGTGGTTTGAAGAGATTTTCGAAGAGTATTAACTATTTCTAAGCGAGTAATGCTGGGTAAAAAACAATTTCAGGAGAAATCTAAGCCCTATACAAAAAAGGAAGCAAATTTGCTTCCTTTCTATGATTAGTTATTCAAGGCTGCTGCCATTGTAGCTGCAACTTCAGCTTCAAAGTCGTTTGCAGCTTTCTCGATACCTTCACCAACTTCAAAGCGAGCGAACTCAACTACTGAAGCGTTAACAGATTCAAGGTATGCTTCAACTGTCTTGCTATCATCCATGATGTAAACTTGTGCAAGAAGTGTGTATGCTTGGTCAACTTTAGTGTTGTCAAGCATGAAGCGATCCATTTTACCTGGGATGATTTTGTCCCAGATTTTTTCTGGTTTGCCTTCTGCAGCCAACTCAGCTTTGATGTCAGCTTCAGCTTGAGCAATCACTTCATCAGTCAATTGTGCTTTTGAGCCATATTTCAAGTGTGGAAGAGCTGGTTTGTTAACCATTGCACGGCTTTCGTTGTCTTGGTCGATAACGTGGTTCAATTGTGCCAACTCATCTTTAACGAATTGCTCATCCAATTCTTTGTAAGAAAGAACTGTTGGTTTCATTGCTGCGATGTGCATTGACAATTGCTTAGCAAGTGCTTCGTCTCCACCTTCAACAACTGAAATAACACCGATACGTCCACCGTTATGTTGGTATGCTCCAAAGTGTTGCGCGTCTGTTTTTTCAATCAATGCAAAGCGACGGAATGAGATTTTTTCTCCGATAGTTGCTGTTGCAGATACGTATGCAGCTTCAAGAGTTTCACCTGAAGGCATTGTCAAAGCAAGAGCTTCTTCATTATTAGCAGGTTTTCCTTCAGCAATAACTTTAGCTGTAGTATTTACCAATTCAACGAATTGAGCGTTTTTCGCAACGAAGTCAGTTTCAGCGTTTACTTCAATAACTGCTGCAACATTACCGTTAACATAAACACCAGTCAAACCTTCTGCAGCAACACGGTCAGCTTTCTTAGCTGCCTTAGCCATACCTTTTTCACGAAGCAATTCAATCGCTTTTTCGATGTCACCGTCTGTTTCTACAAGCGCTTTTTTAGCGTCCATAACACCGGCACCAGATTTTTCACGCAACTCTTTTACAAGTTTAGCTGTAATTTCTGCCATTTTGATTCTCCTATATTTTTTAAAAATAGGAGAGCCGGGCTAAGCCCCGCCCTCCTAGGTAATTACTATTTATATAAATTAAGCGTTGTCGCCTTCTACAACTTCAACGATTTCTTCGATTGAATCTGCTTGAGCTTCTGAAGCTGCAAATTCTGCTTCAACTGCTGCATCTTCACCTTGACGTCCTTCGATGATAGCGTCAGCCAATTTAGCTGTGATCAATTTAACAGCGCGGATAGCATCATCGTTAGCTGGGATGATTACATCGATATCATCTGGATCAGTGTTTGTGTCAACCATCGCTACAACTGGGATTCCCAATTTCTTAGCTTCTTTAACAGCGATTTGCTCTTTATGTGGGTCAACTACGTACATAACATCTGGGATACGAGGCATATCTTCGATACCACCCAAGAATTTTTCAAGACGTGCACGTTGTTTGTTAAGAAGTGCAACTTCTTTCTTAGGAAGAACTTCGAAAGTTCCATCTTCTTCCATACGTTTGATTTCTTTCAAACGAGCGATACGTTTTTGGATTGTTCCCCAGTTTGTAAGAGTTCCACCCAACCAACGGTGGTTAATGAAGTATTGACCTGAACGTACTGCTTCTTCAGCAACTGCATCAGCCGCTTGTTTCTTAGTACCAACGAACAATACAACTGCATCGTTAGCTGCTGCATCACGCATGAAGTTGTATGCTTGGTCAGCGTATTTTACAGTTTGTTGCAAGTCGATAACGTGGATTCCGTTACGTTCTGTAAAGATGTATTTAGCCATCTTAGGGTTCCAGCGACGAGTTTGGTGACCAAAGTGTACACCAGCCTCAAGAAGTTGTTTCATTGAAATTACTGCCATGAGTATTTCTCCTTTTTGTTTTTTTCCTCTTCTTGACTTCAACTCGCAAAACAACCCAAAGGCAACTGTTTCACAATTCATCAAGAATGAGTATTATCGTTCACACGACAAATTTCATTTTACCATACTTTTTCAATATTTTCAAGTTTTTTTGATATAATTTTTAATAGGGATTGTCACGGTAAAACATGAAAAAGAGGGCTCTATTCGAGTCCCTCTGTAAATTAATCTGCATAAATATATGTTACAAAACCTGACGACGTAGTTGTCGGATTGAACCACCCACGATGATTTCCAAGCGTGCGATTACCAGCATAATTTGATTCTGACACTTGGATACGTGTTGTTGATTCTACAGCAGTGACTACCGCTACGTGTCCATATCCACCATCATTCCAACATGCAATCGCACCAACTTGAGGTGTAGATCCTGTACGGAAACCTGCAGCTGCTGCACTTGTAGCCCATTGTGCTCCGTTACCCCAGTAGTCTCCAGCCCAAGGTGCCAATGTCTTAGCTCCCCATGTACACTCACCAACTGGATAGCTTGAAGCATTTGTACTGTATGTTGGACGTTGTTTGACTGCCACAGGAGTGTATGTTGTTGATTCCGAAGAAGCTACAGCTTGAACCTGTGCTGCAAAAGTCGTATTTCCAGAAGCAACAACTGTTTGTTGTTGACTTACTTGTTTTACCTTGTAAGCTGCTTCTGCCGCTGCTGCTGCTTCTGCTGCTGCTTCTGCTTCTGCTTTTTTCTCTAGCAAACTTGCTTTTTCATCTTCTGCTGTCGCTTTTTCAGCAGCAAGATTTAATTCTGCAGCCTTCAACTCAGCTTGTTTCGTTGTTAGGGCTTGTGCATCATCAGACAATTTCTGTTGATTTGCAATAACTGTATTAATTGCGTCATTGTTCGCCACTTGTTTCTCAGAAATTGCTTTTTTATCTGCTTTTTGTTGTTCCAACATTTTGTTGTTAGCAGATACGATTTCATTCATTGCTGCTACACGTGAAATAGCTTCTGTAATTGACTTCGAGTTTACAATCGTATTGATGTAGCTGGTTGCAGCTCCATTTGTTTGAGCACTACGAGCTTGTTTTTCCAAAGAATCATTGCGAGACACAATATTTTTAGAAAGTTCTGTAATCTCACTCTCAAGTTTTTTGGATTCTGCTTGTAATCTATCATTTTCAGCTTGCAAGTTAGATTGCTCAGCTTGAATAGCTGATACTTGCTCCTGAATTTGGTCAACTTGTTTTTGGGCTTCTTGTTGTTGTGCTGTTAAGTTACTAATTTTATTATCTTGAGCAGCAATTTTGTCATCAGTCGTTTCTGCATGCGCAGTTGTTAAAACAGCTACTTGAGAAACCATTACTGTACTTAATAAAAGTGACGCTAAGATTTTTTTCTTCATATTACGTAGATACTCCTTCTTTTAAAGACAATACTAGTATACCAAAAAAAGGCCTAATGAATATTACGCCTTTGTTACATTTTTGTTTCTTTCTCATAGATAATATTTTTCAAAAATAAACTGAAAAATAAGCATCCACACAAGATTTAAAATCATGGATGGTACTAGGCTATAAACGATAAAAATCGGCAGACTATCTACAGTTAAACCTACCACTAATGCAAAGAGATAAGCTCCCATATCAAATAGAAAACTCATAACAATCATAGCCAAGATTCTTGTCCAACGATTCAACAAAATAACACTATTCAATTTATGAAGAAACGCTCCCAATAAGATAAATAAGAGAGTTGCGATCCCTATTAGATGGAAAAAGTAAACATCGTAAACCAAGCCTATCACAAAACAATAGACTAGGTAGAGATACTCTGATACTTCTATCGTCTCAAATAAGAGAAATAGAAAAAGAAAATGACTAGCCAAATGTACATGGGGGAAAAATGAACCCAGAAGCTGGCTAATATGGGCGTCAATTAGAACAAAGAAAGGAAGCAATAAAAACACTCCAACCCGCTTCAACTGTCTCATTATGAATTCCCCACTAATTCTATCACATCCACATTATGAGTATCTGCACTCAACTTAACAGTTACTTCTCGTGTCAAATAATCCGTACTATGCGTTGTGGCAACCACTTCACCAACAGGAATATCCGCAACGTTAAAGTTTCCTAATCCCCCCGTTGTCACCTTATCGCCTGTACTAATATCGCTATTGCTATTTAATTGGCTAATTTTAAGAACTTCATTTTCCTTGTCGTAGCCAACAATAATTCCATAAATTGTGGTAGTGCCGTGTTGAATTTTAACAGAAATCTTATCAGCATTTTCCGTATTTGTCAGAAGGTTGACCATAGTAGAGTTCTCCTCTACTTTTGAAACGCTCCCAATCAAACCACCATTTGCAATGGCTAACATGTTCTCAGAAGCCCCTTTTGATTTGCCTGCATCCAGGGTCAATTCCTGTTTCCAAGATACCGGAGAACGCATAATAACATCTGCTGCTAAAGTCTTTGTGGCTGGCAATTTAGACTTCATATCAAGCAATTGGCGCAGTTGTTCATTTTCTGTCTTTAAACTTTCTGCCTCATTTGATTTAACTTCTAACTGGTAAATCTGTTTCTTCAAACTTTCATTTTCATTATATGTTCGTGTCAAATGAGCCAAATCTGATTTGACAGAATCAAACCACCGAAAAGGTTTTTGTACAACTCTATCAACCAATGAAATTCCATCTCCTAATTTTGTCACAATTGTACTTGAATAAGTCGTAGCTAAGAGAGCTGAGACAAGCAGAACAGTGACAAAAACAATAATGACATATTTTGATTTTTTAAAACGGTTCATATCCCTACCTTTATATCAAAAACTGTTACAGTAACTTTTTTATCAATTCCTGAAATCTACTAAGATTTTAAGAAAAATAAGCAACAACCAAGTACGAGAATAACAAGAATTGCTAGCGTATCCTTTCGAGTCCATTTCAATTGTCTGTATTGACTTCTACCTTTTCCACCCTGATAACCACGCGCTTCCATGGCGATAGCCAAAGAATCTGCACGTTTTAAACTTGTCGCAAAAAGAGGAATCAAAATAGGAATCATGGCCTTTACTTTTTGAACAATACTTCCTTCTCCAAAATCCACTCCACGCGCTTTCTGCGCATTCATAATCCGCGTCGTATCATCCATCAATGTTGGGACAAAACGTAGACTCATGGACAGCATCAATCCAATTTCATGAACTGGAACTCTCACACGTTTTAAAGGCGCTAACAAAGCTTCGACAGCTGAGGCCAAACTTAAGGGCATGGTCGTTAAGGTTAACAAAGTTGAAAAGAAAATTATCAATACAAAGCGACAAAAAATAATTCCAGCTTGTTGCAAAGCATAATCTGTGATTCTCACAAACGAAAACTCAAATAAAACATTCCCATTAGAAATGAAAAACAATTGAAAAATAGTTGTGAAGGCAATCAAGAAAAACATAGACTTCAAGCCCTGAATAAAAAATGAAAGAGATACTCCTGACAAGGCAATAAATATCCCTGCCGCTATAAAAAGAATCAGATTCGTCAAGGGATTATTAGCCCAAAAAACGATCAAAATCAGTAGCATCATAGCCAGTAATTTGCTACGTGGATCCAACCGGTGAACAATCGAATCCCCTGGGATATAACGCCCCAAAATCATACTATCCATTTAGCGACTCCTTGAACTCCTCTATCTTAATCGGTAATCGTTTAAATGACACGCCTCTATCAGCCAATCGTTTACAAAAAGCTGTAATTTTAGGTACTCCCAACTGAACTTCTTCCATAAAAACAACATCTTGAAAGACATCACTTGGTTTGCCACCCTTCACTAAACGTCCCTTTTCCATTACATAGACTTGATTCGCATATTCAGCTACATCATCCATCAAATGCGTTACCAAGACGATGGTCATCCCTGACTGGTGGAGTTTTTTGAACAAATTCATCAATTCTTTTCTCCCAAGAGGATCTAGGCCTGCTGTGGGCTCATCTAAGACTAATATGGCTGGTTCCATGGCAAGTATGCCTGCAATGGCGACACGTCTCATTTGTCCACCTGATAGCTCAAACGGACTGCGATCAAAAAGTGATTCATCAATTCCAACCAGAGCCAGTTTTTCCCGTGCAATCTTCACAGCATCTTCTTCAGAAACTCCAAAATTTTGTGGTCCAAAAGCAACGTCTTTCAATACTGTTTCTTCAAAAATTTGATTTTCAGCAAACTGAAATACCAAGCCAACCTGTTTTCTAATTTGACGAATATCTTTATTTTTAGAATTCGAGGTGATTAAGGTATCAAAAACTCGTACACTTCCTTGACTTGGCACCAATAAACCATTTAAAAGTTGTAAAATAGTTGATTTACCGCTACCTGTGTGGCCAATTAAAGCCGTATAAGAACCATCTTCAATCGTTAAAGAAACATCCGACAAAGCTGTTGAAGCTAAGGGAGTACCTTCTTGATATGTAAAACTCACATTTTCTAGAGCAATTCCCATAGCTTATCCTCTAGTTCACTTTCTGTCAAATAATTTTCAGGCAAATCATAGCCATTCTGGCTCAAAGAATTTTTTAATTGATTGGCAAAAGGATCGTCTAATCCAATTTGATCTAAATCATTTCGAGAGAAAAGTTCTCTTGGACTGTTGGTTGATTCAATCGACCCTTTTTTCATGACCAATACGCGGTCACTTATGGCAACTTCTTCCAAATCATGTGTAATGGAAATAATCGTCATATCATAGTCTTTCCGAATTCCTTTTACTGTCTCAATCAGTTCTCTACGCCCCTCAGGATCCAACATACTCGTTGCTTCATCTAAGATTAAAATAGATGGTCTTAGGGCTACAACACCTGCAATGGCCACACGTTGCTTTTGGCCACCTGATAGACGCGCTGGCTCTCTCTTTTTAAAGTCCAACATGCCAACTAAAACCAGAGCTTCCTCCACTCTCTTTTTCATTTCTTGACGAGAAAGGCCCTGATTTTCCAAACCAAAGGCAACATCATCTTCAACAGTTGCTCCAACAAATTGATTGTCTGGATTTTGAAAAACCATACCGATTTGACGACGTATATTCCAAACATTTTCCTCAGTCAGCCGTTGGCCATCAATTACAATCTCTCCAGATTCTGCTTCTAGTAAGCCATCAATTAATCGAACCGTCGTTGATTTACCACTACCATTATGCCCTACAATCGAAAGCCATTCTCCACGTTTCACGTGAAACGTAATATCCTTCACATCATAGTATTCTTGACTTTCCTTATAACGAAAAGAAAGTTTTTTTACATCAATTATTGATTTCATTTCGAACCAAATGTCCCTTTAAATACATAGGCACTACCCTTGAAATAATCATAGCCAGAGTAGATAGTGAAAAATAAGGCTACATAAAGTAGAACTTGACCAAGCAAAGTCCAATGTAATAGCAAGAAAATAATCGCAAACATCTGACTAAAAGTTTTAATTTTTCCAGGCATTGCTGCTGCTAAAACTGTTCCACCAGTTTCAACCAGTAACAGCCTTAAACCTGTCACAGCCAACTCACGACAGATGATTACTGCAACAATCCAAGCTGGAGCCATACCTAACTCAATCAGCATAATAAAAGCCGACATAACTAGTAGTTTATCCGCCATAGGATCTGCAAATTTACCGAAATTACTGATCACATTCCATTTACGAGCTAAATATCCGTCTAAATAATCTGTAATACTGGCAACAGCAAAGATAATAGCTGCCACTATATGACTCTCTATCGAATTTCCTATCGTTAAAATAAAGATAAAGATGGGAATAAAGAAAATTCGACCTATTGTTAAGAGATTTGGAATTTGTTCTTTTTTCATTTGTTTTTCCTTAATTTTTAGTAAAGGTTATCGTAATTGTCCCAGTATAAGCTGTTAATTTCGATAAATCAACAGTCTGATTATCTACTGTCAAAGCAACACCTTTTACAACACCTAAAGTAATGGTTACAGAATTTTTAGTTGAAACGGTTGTTTCCACACTTTTATTATCCGGTGATAAGGTCACTCCACCCTCAAGTTCACTTTCTGAAATACTAACCCAACTTCTAGCATCTGAAACCGATAATTGCAATTTTGCAGTTTCCTTACTTGTTTTATAAGCTATTTCTACATGATTTCCTTCACCTGATACACTTATAGCCGATTCTACACTAGAAGAACTGCTAGATGAACTACTACTTGAGGATTGGGGAACAGAGCTAGTTGAACTTGTTGATTGAACCACACTGTAATTAGAAAGAGAAGGCCCCTCTGGTTGAGTTTGAATATAGTTCCAAACATAATAGGTCACAAAAATTAAAATCGATAAAGCAAAAAGGATAAAATAAAATAAAGGTAAAAATGATGTTTTTTTCTTATTTTTCTTACTTGAACGTCTGCGCCCTGTCAACTCATCTTCATCAACATCCACTTCCTCATAAGTAATCATACTCCCAGAATCATAAGCATCCAAAACAATTTGGTCATCTAACTCAACAGCCCATGCATATTTTTTCAAGAAAGAACGCGTGTAAAAAGGACTTGGAAGTTGATCGAAATCGTCTGCTTCCATTGCTTCCAACATATCTAACTGGATGTCTGTCTTTTTCTGCAATTCATCTAAACTCAATCCCTGATTGATTCTAGCTAATCGTAAAACCTCACCAATTGTTTTTTTCCTCATACTTGTCATCCCTTCTTTCTAGTGTCTATTATGATAGGTTACTACGATGGGAATATTGTAAAATCAACTATATCCCCTTCATCTATTAAGTGATGCCCTGCTTCAAGGACATCCTCTAAAGTAATTTCCTGTAAAATCTTTGGCAAATCAAAAATTGTCTCACCATGTTCAAAAGCATCATATTGCGTTGCAATAAATTCAAGAGAGTTCATGCTACTAAAAAATTCTCCAAACATCTCTCTTTTGATAATATCTAGATGTTCCTCTGTAATATCTAAATCCTTTGTAAAATTACGAATGGCCTTCCTAAACTGATGAGATAAAGCAACTGGCTCTTTCGTATCCATTGTCAACATAACAAAATGAAAACGACTTGTTACTTCAATTTCAAGAGATAAGGAAGCATCTATTTTACCTGATTCATATAAATTTTGAAAACGATCCGAAGTCCAACCAAACATCATTGCAAATAATAATTTTAATAAAATATGATGTCGATAGCAATCCGCCTCAGAAACTTCTCGCTTACCTCTAATCCCAATCGCTAGTTTGGGCGAAGATACTTCCATTCTCATACTGTCTGTTGGCTTCACATCTTGTAAAAGCAACTTTTCTTTTGATACTTCCTGAAAATCTGAATCTTTCAGGTCTTTTCTTTCAAAATAGTCTTGTACTTGCTCCACATCAAAATTACCAACTAAAAGCAGAGACATGTTTACAGGTTTGTAAAACCTTGTAAAATTTTCTTGCAAATTAGTTAGATTAATTTGGGAAATGGACTCCTCGCTTCCAACTATATCCGTTGCTAAAGGTGTACCAGGATACAAATTTGCTAAGGTTGAAAAGAATAAACACGAATCTGGATCATCTTGGTACATTTCTCGTTCCTGCTGGATAATATCCTGCTCTCTCAAAATGGAAGCTTCAGTAAAGTGTGCTGATGTTACCAATTCATCAAGTAAATCTAAATTCTCTAAGAGATAATCCGTCGATGAAAAAAGATAGTTTGTTTTTGTAAAGCTTGTAAAGGCATTGCTATCTGCACCTAGACTCGTAAAAGCTGACATCATATCGCTAGAATCTTCCCTCTCAAATAATTTATGTTCAAGAAAATGAGCAATTCCTGCAGGATATTTTTTTACATCTCCGTCAACTTCTGTGACAAGCGTATCTATCGAACCAAACTGTACAGTTACACTCCCGTAAACATCTTTAAATTCCTTTTTAGGCAAAAGATCAACTGTCAATCCATTTGACAAACGAGTTCGATAAACCATTTCTTTTACAGCTGGATAGTATTTTTCTTTAAAAGCAACCTTTGTCATTCTATTCCTTCCATAAAGTAAATCGCTTGTAGTTTCACATTATTAGCTGCTCTACAAATAGCATCTTTGTCAACTTGATCGAGTTTTGCAATCAAACTTTTAAAGTCTGCTGAAGATTTTCCAAGTAAGGCATTTTGATAAGCACGTTCAATCAATGAAGATTGATTATCTTGAGAAAGTAACAAAGACCGACGAATCATTTCCTTGGTCTGCTCTAACTCAAGATCTGTAAAATAACCTTTTTTTAAATCAAGCAGTTGATTATTCATCATTTTTCGAGCCTGATTCCGATTTTCTCGATCGATACCAGCATACATCCTTAAAAATCCACTAAATAAATCAAGCTGACTTGAAATGGTATAAGCTAATCCAGCATTTTCACGGACATTTGTAAAGAGTTTAGAGTGAGCAAATCCACCCAGTAAACCATTCATTACAATCATGGGTAAATGTTGCTCATCACCATATTCAGCAGAGCAATGATAGCCCAACTCTAAAATAGACTGTCCCACATTTTTCCTAACCATTCTTTCCTGAAGGATATTGGAATAAGGTTGACAATACTGAACCTTCACATCACCTTCTCGACCTTTAAAACCAAATGATTCTAATACATTTTGAATTTCAACCTCATTAAAATCACCTAAGAAAAAGAAATCTATTCGATCTTTGTCCAAAAATTCTTGGAAACAAGAATAAGAACTTTGTGGAGTTTCAGCTAAAATACGACTTCGTAAATCACGATACTCCAATTGGAGACATTCATCATGAAAAAATAATTTATCTAATTCTTTATGTGCAAAATAAAAAGAATCATCCATATCAGCTGCTAAACTTGCTAGCAATTGCTTTTTCTCAATTTCAAATAAGGCCGAATCAAATCCATTATCAACTACCACGGGTGAAAAAAGAGTTTCTTTTACTAGTTCCAAAACCTGAGCAGTTAGCACATTTTTCCTACTTAAAAACTCATCACGAACATAAGTAAATGTCAATTCTACAATGTGACTTTGCCCTCTTCTGAAACAATTGGTTGACATATCTGTACCGTATAGACTAGCCAAGTGTCTTCTCAAATCTTGAGAAGTAGGGTACATCAGATTAGCAGTCTCTAGCATACTCGCACTCAACATGCGACCTGCAATCGTATCAAGAGATAATGGAGCGGTAAAACGCACGGTGATTTTGTTCGTTTTAAACTTCTTTGATTGGATAAAATGTGTTGAAATTCCATGCACTAACTCCATGATTTACCTCCTTATATACAGACTTCTATTATATCACGAAAACCTGAAATTTTCTTGTTCTCTGTAACAGTTTTGAAATAAAAATCGCTTACATTTCTTCCTGTTTCTATCACTATTTTTAGGAAAATATGGTATAATACCAAAGATTGAGGTGAATTATGGAATACAAATTATTTGAAGAATTTATTACCCTCCAAGCACTACTCAAAGAACTTGGAATTACACATAGCGGAGGAGCTATCAAATCATTTCTCTCTGAACATTCTGTTTACTTTAATGGGGAATTAGAGAGTCGTCGTGGTAAAAAACTTCGCATTGGTGATAAAATTGACATACCTGACATGAATATTGACATCTTGTTGACACAACCTACTTCTGAGGAGCAAGAGGAATATCAAGCTGATAAAGTTGAAAAAGAACAGATCGCTAAACTTGTCAAAGAGATGAATAAGGGAGTTAAAAAAGATAAATCGAAACCTACTTCAGCACCTAAAAACAAACAAGCTCCGCGATTCCCTGGTAGATAATCATGTGGCTACAAAACCTATCTCTCAAAACTTTTCGTAATTATAAAGAAACGAAAATAGACTTCAATCCTAAATTAAATGTCTTTTTAGGACGCAATGCACAAGGAAAAACAAATATGCTAGAGGCTATCTATTTTTTAGCCTTAACGCGTAGTCATCGAACTCGAACAGATAAAAATCTCATTCATTTTGATGAAGAACAACTTTATCTTTCAGGTCTCGTTCAGAAAAAAACTGGATCCATTCCCCTAGAAATCGAACTAACACAAAAAGGCCGTGTGACAAAAGTTAATCACTTAAAACAGGCGCGCCTTTCAGATTATGTGGGACACATGAATGTTGTTTTATTTGCTCCTGAAGATTTACAACTAATTAAAGGAGCACCTTCGGTTCGACGGAAATTCATTGATATGGAACTTGGACAAATTAAGCCAATCTATCTATCTGACTTAACCAATTATAATCATATCCTAAAACAAAGAAATACTTATCTAAAATCAACTCAAAAAATAGATAAAACCTTCCTTTCTGTGTTGGATGATCAGCTAGTTGATTATGGATGTCGTGTAATGAATCACCGCTTAGATTTCATAAAAAAACTAGAATCATTTGGGCGTAAGAAACATTTTGAACTTTCTAATCAGATTGAAGAGTTGTCAATATCCTATCAATCTTCTGTAAAACCAACTGAAAAAGAAGATTTATCAGAATCTTTCAAAATTGCTTTAGAAAAAAGTAGATCCAGAGATTTATTTAAAAAGAATACTGGTGTCGGTCCTCATCGAGATGACATTTCTTTTTATATAAATGGGATGGATGCTAGTTTTGGAAGTCAAGGTCAACATCGTAGTCTCGTCCTTTCTATAAAATTAGCAGAAATCGAGTTAATGGAAAGTATTACTACAGAATCTCCGATATTATTGCTTGACGATGTTATGAGCGAGCTTGACAATACCAGACAACTAAAATTATTAGAAACGATTTCTCAGTCAATCCAAACCTTTATTACAACAACAAGCTTAGATCATCTTCAAAATCTACCAGAAAATCTAAGTATTTTCACTATTCAAGATGGTAAAGTTGTTGTAAACAAAACTTGACAATATTGTAAAAGAGCTCCTGTTTTCACAGGAGTTCTTTTCATTATTTTTTACATAGAATAATTTGGTGCCTCATTAGTAATTTGTACATCATGAGGGTGGCTTTCTTTCAAACCAGCACCAGACATTTCAATAAATTGAGCATTATCGTGTAGTTCTTTAAGGTTAGCTGCACCACAGTAACCCATACCAGAGCGGATACCACCAATCATTTGGAAGACGATATCAGCTGCCGCTCCTTTATAAGCAACACGACCTTCAATTCCTTCTGGAACAAGTTTATTTGCTTCATTGACAGAACCTTGGAAGTAACGATCGCTTGAGCCTTTTTTCATAGCAGCAATTGATCCCATACCACGGTAAGTCTTGAACTTACGTCCTTGGAAGATTTCAGTTTCACCTGGAGCTTCATCAGTTCCAGCAAACATTGATCCAAGCATAACAGCATTTCCACCTGCAGCAAGAGCTTTTACAATATCTCCAGAATACTTGATTCCACCGTCAGCAATGATCGTTTTTCCATATTCACGCGCAACAGCTGCAGCATCATAGATAGCTGTTACTTGTGGAACACCAACACCAGCAATCACACGAGTAGTACAGATAGAACCTGGTCCAATACCAACCTTGACAACATCTACACCTGCTTCGTAAAGGGCACGCGCTCCCTCAGCAGTAGCAATATTTCCAGCAATCAAAGTACGATCTGGGAAGTGAGCACGAATCTCAGCAATTTTACGCAAGACACCTGCAGAATGACCATGTGCAGTATCAATAACAATCGCATCCGCCCCTGCCTCAAAAAGCGCCTCTGCACGTTCAAATGTATCTGAAGTAACACCTACTGCACCTGCAACTAGAAGACGACCAAACTCATCTTTAGCAGCATTTGGAAACTCAATAACTTTTTCAATATCTTTGATAGTAATCAAACCAGAAAGACGACCTTCTTTATCTACCAAAGGAAGTTTTTCAATACGGTGTTCTTGAAGAATACTCTCAGCTGTTGCAAGGTCTGTACCCACAGGAGCAGTAACAAGATTTTCACTAGTCATATGGTTTGAGATTGGTTGGTTATAATCTGAAATAAAACGAAGATCTCGATTTGTCAAAATACCAACCAATTTACGATTTTCAAGTGTTTCAACAACTGGAACACCACTGATACGGTAACGACCCATAAGTTCATCTGCTTCAGCAATTGTATGTTCAGGAGTCAAGAAGAACGGATCAATAATAACCCCATTTTCAGAACGTTTTACCTTGCGAACCTCGTCCGCTTGTTGAGCAATTGACATGTTTTTATGGATAACTCCGAGACCACCTGCACGAGCAATAGCAATAGCCATTTGACTCTCTGTTACTGTGTCCATGGCAGCGGTAATAATTGGGATATTTAAAGTCAAATTATCTGCCAATTTAGTTGTTAAATCTGCATCGTTAGGCAACACATGACTTTCAGCTGGAATAAGCAATACATCATCAAAGGTAAAACCTTTTTTCAAAAATTTAGTGTCCCAATTAGACATTCGAAGTTTCCTCTTTTCTTTCTTTTTGAGCTTGACTCTTTTTATATTGTATCTATCATACCATTCTATAAAAATTTGTCAAATGTTACAGGGGTAAATAAAAAACTATCTTTTCTTTGAGATAGAAATGATAGTTTCTTGTAAAAATAAACTTAGTTAAAGTAATGAAGTCCCATTGCTCCTTTAACATCAGATAGGGTTTGACCTGCAACTTCACGCGCTCTTTCACTACCTTTTTGAAGCATATTATACACTTCTCCCATATCCTTAGCAAATTCGATACGGCGCTCACGAATAGGACCAAGTTCACGTTCTAATATTTCAAGTAGATAACGCTTGGTCTTCACATCACCAAGACCACCTCGTTGATAATGTTCTTTCATTTCAGCAATTTCTTGAGCATCTTCTGGACGACCAAAAACATCTAGATAATGGAAAACCATATTTCCTTCAATTTTACCTGGATCCTCAACGCGGATATGATTTGGATCTGTATACATACTCATTACTTTTTTACGCAAAGTATCCGCATCATCAGCTAAATAAATACCATTATTAAGGGATTTAGACATTTTAGCATTTCCATCCAAACCAGGCAAACGCCCTGCTCTCTCATTTTCTGGATAAATACCTTCTGGTTCCACCAAGACATCACAGTTATATGCATTGTTAAAAGAACGAACAATTTCACGAGTCTGCTCAATCATTGGTTTCTGATCTGTCCCAACAGGAACATAATTAGCTTTGAAAGCAGTAATGTCAGCTGCTTGAGCGATTGGATAGACCAAGAATCCTGTAGGAATACTTTCCCCAAATCCTTTTTGAGCAATCTCTGTCTTGACAGTTGGATTTCGCTCCAGACGTGCTAATGAAACCAGATTCATATAGTACATAGATAGTTCAGCCAGCTCTGGAATCTGGCTTTGAATAAAGATAGTCGATTTATTTGGATCCAATCCAACTGCAAGATAATCCAAAGCCACATTTCCGATAGACTCTACAATGGTTTGAGGATCTTTGGCGTGATCTGTCAAGGCTTGTTGGTCAGCCAAGAACACAAACATATCATACTTATCCTCTTCCTGTAAGAATACTCGATTTTTGAGACTTCCAACATAATGTCCAATATGCAATTTTCCTGTTGGACGGTCTCCTGTTAAAATAATGGGTTTAGTCATTTTGTTCTCCTTCGATATAGTCCCTTCAATTATAGCATTTTTTTAATGAAATAACCGTAATTTATCAAAATAAATCAGCCTTGCTATTCACGATTTTGTGTAAAGTATACTGTAAATATAATTTACACAAAATTGACAGATAAAAATTTGAATATTTCCGTATTTTCTAGTAGAATAAGTATATTACACATATAGGAGAAAAACATTGCTTACAGTATCTGATGTTTCACTACGTTTTAGTGATCGTAAACTTTTTGATGATGTCAATATCAAATTTACAGAAGGAAATACCTATGGATTAATCGGTGCTAATGGTGCCGGAAAATCAACCTTTTTAAAAATTTTAGCTGGAGATATCGAACCTACTACTGGTCACATCTCTCTTGGTCCAGATGAACGTCTCTCTGTTCTTCGTCAAAATCACTTTGACTATGAAGATGAACGTGCCATTGATGTCGTTATCATGGGAAATGAAAAACTTTATAGCATCATGAAGGAAAAAGATGCTATCTACATGAAGGAAGATTTCTCAGACGAAGATGGAGTGCGTGCTGCCGAACTTGAAGGAGAGTTTGCCGAGCTTGGAGGCTGGGAAGCAGAAAGTGAAGCCTCTCAACTACTTCAAAACCTAAACATTCCAGAAGAATTGCACTATCAAAATATGAGCGAATTGGCCAACGGTGAAAAAGTAAAGGTTCTCCTCGCCAAAGCACTTTTTGGTAAACCAGATGTTCTTCTTTTGGACGAGCCAACTAACGGTTTGGATATCCAATCTATTACTTGGCTAGAAGACTTCTTGATTGACTTTGATAACACAGTTATCGTAGTGTCCCATGACCGTCACTTCTTAAACAAAGTATGTACTCACATGGCCGACCTTGACTTTGGAAAAATCAAACTCTATGTCGGAAACTACGACTTCTGGAAGGAATCTTCTGAGCTTGCTGCTAAATTGCTAGCCGACCGTAATGCCAAAGCAGAAGAAAAAATTAAGCAATTGCAAGAATTCGTTGCTCGTTTCTCTGCCAATGCTTCTAAATCAAGACAAGCAACCTCACGTAAGAAAATGCTTGATAAGATTGAGCTAGAAGAGATTGTGCCATCTAGTCGTAAATATCCATTTATCAACTTTAAAGCGGAGCGTGAAATTGGTAATGATCTCTTGACAGTAGAAAATCTAACTGTAAAGATTGATGGTGAGACTATTTTAGATAATATCAGCTTTATCTTGCGTCCAGGTGATAAGACAGCTCTTATTGGACAAAATGATATTCAAACGACTGCATTAATTCGTGCAATCATGGGAGATATTGACTATGAAGGAACTGTCAAATGGGGAGTGACCACTAGTCAATCTTACCTGCCAAAAGATAACTCAGCTGATTTCGCAGGGGGAGAATCAATTCTTGACTGGTTGCGTCAATTTGCAAGTAAAGAAGAAGATGACAATACTTTCCTACGCGGTTTCCTCGGCCGTATGCTCTTCTCCGGAGATGAAGTTAACAAACCTGTAAACGTCTTATCAGGAGGAGAAAAAGTTCGTGTCATGCTTTCAAAACTCATGCTCTTAAAATCAAATGTCCTTGTACTTGATGATCCAACAAATCACTTGGACTTGGAATCTATCTCAAGCTTGAACGATGGATTGAAAAACTTTAAAGAATCAATCATCTTTGCCAGCCATGACCACGAGTTTATTCAAACTTTGGCTAATCATATCATTGTCTTGTCTAAAAATGGCGTCATCGATCGTATCGATGAAACCTATGATGAATTCCTAGAAAATGAAGAAGTACAAGCAAAAGTTAAAGAACTTTGGAAAGACTAAATAAAACTTCAAAACTCAGTTGGGTTAACCAGCTGAGTTTTCTAACATTTTATGAGGTAACATGAAATTATTTTTTAAAACATATTGGACCTATTTTGTTTCTTTCATCATTCCCGTAGTCATTATGACAGGAGTATATCTATCTCAAGGTATCTACTGGAATAGTGACAACTCTCCTCTATTAGGAGATGGCTTTCATCAATACGTTATTTTTGATGTAACTTTACGAAATATCCTACATGGAAATGGTAGTTTGTTTTACACCTTTACAAGTGGTCTAGGACTAAACTTCTATGCCCTATCTAGTTATTACTTGGGTAGTTTTCTCGCGCCTCTGGTTTACTTTTTTGATTTAACGAATATGCCAGATGCTGTCTATCTGACAACTCTCTTAAAATTTGGATTGATTGGTCTGTCAACCTTCTTTAGTTTAAATAAATTATTTAAAAATATCCCTCATACTTTAAAACTAGCCTTATCCACTTCCTATGCTCTGATGAGTTTCACTGTCAGTCAATTAGAGATAAAAACCTGGTTGGATGTTTTTATCTTGATTCCTTTAATTATAACTGGTTTACACCTACTTATAACTGAAAAGAAATTCTCATTATACTTTACAAGTCTGTCAATCTTATTTATCCAAAACTATTATTTTGGATATATGACAGCATTGTTTCTTGTTTTCTGGTATCTCTGTCAAATTTCTTGGGACTTTAAAACTCGAAAATCATCTTTTCTTGATTTCATAATCACCTCCGTTTTAGCTTGTATGGCTAGTTTGATTATGACTCTTCCCACTCTGTTTGATTTACAGACACATGGGGAAAAATTAACTGAAGTTACAAAGTTTCAAACTGAAAGTAGCTGGTATCTTGATCTCTTTGCTAAGCAATTCATTGGTTCCTTTGACACAACAAAGTATGGGGCCATCCCAATGATTTTTGTTGGACTGTTTCCCTTTATTTTGACTATTTTATTTTTTACAATGAAATCTATTAAGTTTCACGTGAAACTTATCTATGCAATTTTCTTTGCATTTCTAATTGCAAGCTTTTATATTGAAGCTCTTGATTTATTTTGGCAAGGCATGCATACTCCAAACATGTTTTTACATCGCTATGCTTGGATTTTCTCTACCTTGTTAATTTACACAGCAGCGGAAGTTTTAAATCGTCTGAGAGAAATTAAAATCTGGAACTTTTTAGTTTCGCTTTTTCTTGTACTAACAGGATTTTTAGCTACCATCTATCTAAAATCACATTATTCTTTTTTAACAAATTTGAATATTCTGCTTACTCTTGAATTTTTGATTGTCTATTCTCTTTTACTCCTTGCAGTTATCAAAAAGTTTATCTCTGTGAATCTATTTGCTATTCTAATCTATTTATTTATAATGGTTGAAATAAGTTTAAATGCTTCATCTCAAATGGACGGAATTGCTAAGGAATGGGGATTTGCTTCTCGAAGTGCATATAGTAGAGATATCCTAGCTATGGAATCTTTCTCAACATATATTGGAAATTCATTTACTCGTACTGAGAAACTACAAACTCAGACAGGAAATGACAGTATGAAATTCAACTACAATGGAATCTCTCAATTTTCATCTGTTCGAAATCGTTCAGCAAGCTCTACTTTGGATAAACTTGGGTTTAAATCCTCTGGGACTAATCTCAATCTACGTTATGGCAATAATAGTATTTTGGCTGATAGTTTATTTGGAATCCAGTACAATATCTCAGAAAGTCCTAGTGATAAGTATGGTTTCCAAGATGTATATCAAAAAGATAATCTTACCCTATATGAAAATCAATTCTCTCTTCCGATTGCATTTGCTAGTCAATCTGTTTACAATGATGTCAAGTTCAATGAACACACTTTGGATAATCAGGCCTCGTTTTTAAATCAACTTGCTAATGTCAATTTTGATTATTTTTCTCCAATACCTTATGAAAAAACTGAAAATACTGATGATTTGATTAGTGTTACAAGTTCTTCAAATGAAGATGCAGCAATCCAGTATCAAATTGAAGTGCCAGAAAACAGCCAAGTTTATCTTTCTTTCACAAACCTTCACTTTTCTAATGACAAACAAAAAAAAGTTGACATCCTTGTAAATGGAGAAAAGAAAATTTTTACAACTGATAATGTCTTCTCCTTCTTTAATCTAGGCTATACAAAAGAGAAAAAAACTTTCAATATTCATGTTAGTTTCCCTGGAAATTCACAAGTATCATTTGAATCTCCTACCTTCTATCGTTTAGATACCAAAACTTTCACCGAGGCAATTCAAAAAATTAAAGAACAACCTGTCACAGTATCAACTTCTAAAAACAAGGTCTTTACTAGATATGATGTTAAACAAGATACGTCCATTCTCTTCACCATTCCTTATGACGAAGGCTGGTCTGCCTACCAAGATGGTAAGAAAATAGAAATTAAACAAGCTCAAACTGGCTTTATGAAAGTTGACGTTCCTAAGGGAAAAGGAACTATTACACTTTCCTTTATCCCTAATGGGTTTGTTGGTGGATCAATCTGTTCCTTTACTTCTCTTTTACTATTTGCAATCTATAATCACAAACGAAAGTCATCTAAGACATAAAAAATCGACCAATTGGTCGATTTTTTTAATCTTCTTCCATTTTCTTAGGTTGATAGGCTAGCATACCTAAACCAGTAAATAGAGCTAGTATGGCAGCTAGGAAAATGACTTGTTGATGAATATTTCCTGTCATAGAAATTGTTTGTCGTAATCCCGAAACCGAATAACTCATTGGTAACCAAGGATTAATGGCTCTAAAGAAATCATTTGTCAAAGCAAGTGGATAAGTACCTGCACTTGATGCTAACTGTAATAAAAGCAAAATAAGAGAGAAGAAAGCTCCTATACGGCTATTCCATGTTGTTAAAGCAGTCACCATGGACATGAATACTAAACTTGTTAGGATAATGAGAATAAATGTTCTCATTTCATGATTAGCAGTTAAACCAATAAGATGAACTCCTCCATATACCAAAATCCCTGCTAAAACAGCTATAATACCATTTATTTCAGCTCGAGATTTCAACCAAGCCCAACGGCTCTCTGGATGACGTCCTGAAGGCAACTTCGCAAAAATCATATTCGTTGATATTGCTGCAACAAAAAGAGCAACTGATATCATATAAGGAGCCATTGCGATTCCATTTACAGGAACTTGATCATTGTCTGTTTTGGAAATATTGAGTGGATTTGACAAAATCTCTGCATTTTTAGATTCTGTTGATGCTGATTTGAGTTGATCACTAGCATTACCTAGTCCTTGTCCTAAAGAAGCAACTCCTGTCTGTAAATCTTCCAACCCAGAAGTTAACTTTGTTCCACCTTCTGCTAGTTTCCCAGCTCCATCTGCCAATTTATTAGCTCCATTCTCTAATTGAGAAGCACCTGAAAGTAACTGACTGGATTTGTCTGCTAATTGACCAGATCCGGATTGTAATTTATCAACTCCTGCTATCAATTCTTGACTCTTTTGATTCAATTGATTGGATCCAGTTGATAATTTTTCAATACCAGATACTAATTCTGGAGTTTTTTCAACTAATTGACCAACTCCTGCTGTCAAGCTAGAAGATTTTTGTGTCAAGGTATTTGAGCCTGAAACTAGTTGATCCAAACTACCTGTCAAGGTGGAATTTTTTTCACTTAGTTGACTTGCGCCCTGAGAAACTTTATCAACACCTGTAGTATATGCCTTTACACCTGATGTAATCGACTGACTAGCAGGAACTAATTTACTCGTCACTGCTCCCTGTATTTCTGTTAATCCACTTGACAATCCTGTCAAAGAAGTAGAAGCAATAGGCAATACTTGATTAGCTTGATTTTTTAACGTCGAAAGATTTGAAGATTGATTTTGTAAGTTTTCTAAACTTCCCTGTAAACCTTGTACTAAAGCTATAATTGACTGAGCCGATTGAATACTATCAGTCGAATTTTGAGATACAGAAGCACTTATCTCAGCTTGTTGCTCACTTGTCAATGATTGATAAGCTACTGTCGATTGAATATTTGCTAATGTAGTTGCTTTTTCAGACTGAGCACTTGCTAACATTTGATTAGAAAGAGAAACTATACTTGATAAAACAGAAGACAATTGTTTTGTATCTCCAACATCAATATTTTGAATAGCTTGATTTAACTGATTCAGACCAGAAGATAATTGATTAATTTGATCTTTTTGCCCAGACGAAGCATCTAACTTACTAGAAAGTTGTTGAATCCCTTCACTTAATTGCTCCACACCCATTCGAAGTGTAGCTGATTGACTAGATAACTGATTAGCACCTGTTGCAAGATTTCCCACTCCGTTTGTATAGGCACTAACACCAGATGAAAATTGATTAAGACCAGTATTGAGCAGAGAAACACCGCCAGTATAGGCCTCTACACCAGTATATAGTTGATTGATTCCTCCTACTAATTCAGGACTTTTAGAAGATAATTGACCTAATCCGCTATCTAGTTGACTCACTGCACCAGTATATGTAACTAAACCACTATTAAAATTTCCTAAGCCAAGATGAAGTTGTTCGACACCAGAAACATAAGCAGATAATCCTTTAGTAAACTGCTCCGTTCCATTTGAAAATGTTAAACTTGAAGCTGCTAAAGAGTGTAGATTAGTAGTTAATGTATGACTTCCTGTCACTAATTGATTCGCTCCATCAGTTAATTTTTCACTACCAGAAGCTGCTTGACTCATACCATCCTTTAATTCGACCATCTTATCAAATAAAGCTTTAGTATAGGTCTCGGTTACATTGGTAGAAACATTCTGCTTCAATTGTGTCATCGCAGAATCGCTCATCTTGCTGGCAATAAAACTATGACCACTTGAAGTCTGATAATCGATTTGCATTTGCTCTGGATGATCCGTTAAAATAGAAGCTGCTTTTTCAGATAAATCACTTGGTAAAGTCACTACCATATAGTAATCGCCATCTTCCAATCCCTTCTTACCTTCCTCTTCATCTATGAAATGAAAATCTAAAGTTTTATTTTCTTTTAAATTAGACACCATGTCTTTTCCTATTGCCATGGTATTACCATTATAGGAAGCCTCTTTATCATGATTGACGACTGCCACAGGCAAGTCAGACAATTGCCCATATGGATCCCACATTGATGACAAAAATATGATATTGTACAGAGCTGGAATAAGAGAAATCCCTATCATGACAATAATAAAGGTTGGTTTTTTAAAAATTGCTTTCCATTCTTTAAACATATCTTCTCCTTTTTTAAACATATTGTCTAAAATTTTGATATAATAGATTATACATTAAAAAATCTAAATTACAAAATAAAAAATCCATTTTTAGACAGATAGTATAATTTGTTTACAAGGAGGAAATATGCAAGAAAGTAATAAACGCTTAAAAACAAAGAGAACTATTGAAAATGCTATGGTACAATTACTGATGGAACAGCCATTTGATCAAATTTCTACTGTCAAGTTAGCAGAAAAAGCCGGAATTAGTCGTTCCAGCTTCTATACTCACTATAAAGATAAGTATGATATGATTGAGCACTATCAAAGCAAGCTATTCCATACATTTGAATATATTTTTCAAAAACATGCTCATCACAAAAGAGATGCTATTTTAGAAGTCTTTGAATATCTAGAGTCAGAACCACTTCTGGCTGCCCTTCTTTCTGAAAATGGGACTAAAGAAATCCAAAATTTCTTACGAAATAAACTTCATATCATGCTCAGTACGGATTTACAAAAATGCTTTATGCAACTAAATCTAAATACCACTGAATTAGAATATAGTAACATCTGTCTAACTCATGCACTTTTTGGTGTTTGTCAAACTTGGATTGCACACGGAAAAAAAGAAAGTCCTCAAGAAATAACAGACTTCCTTATGAAAATGCTTGGTGATACAAATTGATACAAAAAGAGGAACACAGTTGTGTTCCCTTTTATCTATACTCCGCCAGTAGGACTCGAACCTACGACATCATGATTAACAGTCATGCGCTACTACCAACTGAGCTATGGCGGATAAAATAGTCCGTACGGGATTCGAACCCGTGTTACCGCCGTGAAAAGGCGGTGTCTTAACCCCTTGACCAACGGACCTTCTATCTGTAGCAGACATAACCATTATATCAATTTCTTACTAATTGTCAATCACTTTTGAGATTTTTTCTCTAAAATATCTTTCAACTTTCTAATTTTTAATCTTGAAATAGGACAACGATGGTCTTCATAGAAAACAATTTCTAGATTTTTTCGATCAATTTCTCTGATATTTCCTATATTTACCAAAAATGATTTATGAGGAGAATAAAATCGCTGAGTATGTTTGTCCTTTTCCTGAATATCTGTCATTGTTCCATAGAACTCTTTTGCAAAATTCTTACCAATAATGCGCAATTTATGAGAGACCCCTGTCGTTTCAATATACAAAATATCATGGTAAGGGATTTTTAAATCATTTCCCTTGTAATTGTAATCAAAATAATCTACAACATCTTCATTTTCAAGTAACATACTCTTCGTGTAGAATATATTTTGCTCAATTCTCTTCTTAAACATCTCATCATTGATATCCTTATCAACAAAATCTAGGGCTGATACCTGGTATTTATAGGTTAGAGTCGCAAACTCTGATCGACTGGTGATAAAGACGATAATAGCGTAAGGATTGTAATGACGAATGAGCTGAGCAACTTCAAATCCTTTTTTCTCAATTCCATGAATATCGATATCTAGGAAATAAAGCTGATTTACTTCATCATTTTCAATGTATTCTTCAAATTCACGGACTTTTCCCGTTGTCTTGTATGATATTGGAATATTCGATTCTTTCGAAATTTCATCCAATATTCTCTCTAGTCTCACTTGATGTTCAATAACATCCTCTAAAATTAAAACTTTCATTCAAATTTCCTCTTAAATCTAATAATTTGTCTAAATGTACTGCCTTCCATCTCTGTTTCTAAAATAATATTGTTGTACTTATCTAGTAGTTCTTTCACATTATTTAATCCTACCCCGCGATTTCTTCCCTTAGTAGAGAATCCTAAAGCAAATAGATCTCCTGAAGGAGTCATCGTCATTTTACATGAATTCTGAATCACAATAACTGTTTCAGTTTCCATCTTAATAACTGCTACTTCCATCTGCTTTTTATAGCTATCAGCCGATCCTTCGACAGCATTGTTCAATAAAACGCTCATGATACGAACCAAATCCAATAGTTCAATTGGGAGCTTGGTAATCGTATCTTTTACTTCCAGTGTAAACTCTACACCATTATTTCGAGCATAGACAATTGACTGTGCAACCAAACTTCGTAAAGCTGAATCTTCTATGTTGTTCAAATCAAAGTAAGTATACTTATCTGAACGCAGTTTATGATTTGCTTTGACCAAAACTTCATTGTAAACTCTGTCAATTTCCTGTAAATCACCACTGTCAATTGCCATCTGCATACTGACAAGCATCCCAGCATAATCATGTCGAAAACCACGGATTTCATTATACAGACCGACAATTTCATCTGTGTAGTTTTGTAAATGTTTCTGTTCAAATTTCTTCTGCTTCAAAGCAATCTCTTTTTCCATTTGTTCTTTATGCGAATTCATTGCAAAGAAGGTCAAAAGTAGAGAAATAAAGACGATAGATGACAAAATACTTCCAAAACTATTCAAATGTTTAATCGTACTTACCATATCTGAAACGAAAGATACAATATGTAGCAATAGTAAAGCAAAAAATACTTTTGTCAAGAAAGGATAGAGGTAGTCTTTATCAAAATAGTTTAGATCCAAATGGAAATAATGAATGATTTTTAAGATAACGACATAAGTCAACACCGTTACAACGAAAAAGAATGGGTCATAATATTGTAAAACAAAATTATCTCCTGTTATAGAGGAGAAAGTTACGGACAGAAAGTTATGAGTGCTCTCATATAAAAGAGATAGTAGTAAACTTAGGAATAGTCCTCTATCCCTCTCATACTGTTTAATCCATCGAAAATAGGAATATAATACCAAAGGAAATAAAAATCTTGCAATCCCTAACCCATCTAAATGTAGAAGATATGAGGGAAAATCAAGTACTATTTCTGTTAGTAATATATAAGCACTAAAAACGTATAATTCTTTTCTATTTATTTGACCTTTACAAATTAAACGGTAACTGTGACTAATAATTAAAAAATAAACAATAACTAGCCCAAATCCAAATAAATTCATTACTCTTTCTCCTTATTTCATTACTTTTTTCGTGGGAAAATAAAATCAAAGCGGATTTTTGGAAGTCTACTTTCCCCACCTTGAATCTTTTGCAAGTCTTTTTCCTTCAAGGCTACAAACTGTTCCAATTTAACTGTGTTTTTCATAATAAAATCTCCTCAATGTTTTTTTCTTGTAAGCTAACTTACAAAAACCATTATACAAAATGGAATTTTATTTTAGATAAAATTCTCTCAACTGTCATTTTTTTCTCCCCAAGTGTACTTTTTTAAGAAAAAAGCCGGGAAAATTCCCAGCTTTGCTACTATATTGATCCCAGCAGGATTCGAACCTGCGACCGTTCGCTTAGAAGGCGAATGCTCTATCCAGCTGAGCTATGAGACCTAACACAACCATTCTACCAAAAATTCAATTAAAAGTCAATTTTCTATTTATGATAGGGTGATCCCTGCTGAATCGTAAAAGCGCGATAGATTTGTTCAACAAGAACTAGTCTCATTAACTGATGGGGCAAGGTTAGGCGACCAAAACTGACAGAAAGATTAGCTCTCTTTTTTACATCCTGTGCTAATCCCAGACTCCCTCCAATAATAAATGTAAGAGTAGAAAATCCTTTTATAGAAGCTTCTTCTAACTGCTTGCTAAATTCTTCTGAGGAGAAAGTTTTCCCTTCAATAGCTAATGCAATCACAAAATCACGGTCACCAACTTTTGATAAAATTCTCTGACCTTCTATTTCTAAAATCTTTTGATTTTCTGACTCACTGGCCTTATCTGGTGTTTTTTCATCTGCTAGCTCAATCATTTCAAGCTTAGCAAATCGAGAAATTCGTTTTGAATACTCCGCGATACCATCTTTTAAATACTTTTCTTTCAGTTTCCCAACTGTTACAACTTTAATTTTCATGACTCTATTCTAACATATTATCTATTTTTTCACATCTTATTCACAAAATAAAAGGTTAATTTTTACTTAGAAAACCACAGATTTTTGAAAGTTATCCACAATCTGTGTAAAACTTTTGTGTTTAAGTTATAATTAAGCTAGTCAGTTTATACTTTCAGTAATTTCAAACAAATGGAGGCAAATATGAAACATTTAAAAACATTTTACAAAAAATGGTTTCAATTATTAGTCGTTATCGTCATTAGCTTTTTTAGTGGAGCCTTGGGTGGTTTTTCAATAACTCAACTAACTCAAAAAAGTGGTGTAAGTAGCTCGAACAACAACAGCACTATTACACAGACTGCCTATAAAAACGAAAATTCAACCACTCAGGCTGTTAATAAAGTAAAAGATGCCGTTGTTTCTGTTATTACTTATTCGGCAAACAGACAAAATAGCGTATTTGGCAATGATGATACTGACACAGATTCTCAGCAAATCTCTAGTGAAGGATCTGGGGTTATTTATAAAAAGAATGACAAAGAAGCTTACATTGTCACCAACAATCACGTTATAAATGGTGCTAGTAAAGTAGATATTCGCTTATCAGATGGAACTAAAGTACCTGGAGAAATCGTCGGAGCAGATACTTTCTCTGATATTGCTGTCGTCAAAATCTCTTCAGAAAAAGTGACTACAGTAGCTGAATTTGGTGATTCTAGTAAGTTAACCGTAGGAGAAACTGCCATTGCTATTGGTAGTCCATTGGGTTCTGAATATGCAAATACTGTCACTCAGGGGATTGTATCTAGTCTCAATCGAAATGTGTCCTTAAAATCTGAAGATGGACAAGCCATTTCTACAAAAGCCATCCAAACTGATACTGCTATTAACCCAGGTAACTCTGGCGGCCCACTAATCAATATCCAAGGACAGGTTATCGGAATTACCTCAAGTAAAATTGCTACAAATGGAGGAACCTCTGTAGAAGGTCTTGGTTTCGCAATTCCTGCAAATGACGCTATCAATATTATTGAACAGTTAGAAAAGAACGGAAAAGTGACGCGTCCAGCTTTGGGCATCCAAATGGTCAATCTCTCAAATATTAATACAAGTGATATTAGAAGACTTAATATTCCAAGCAGTGTAACATCTGGTGTAGTTGTTCGTTCTGTACAAAGTAATATGCCTGCCAATGGTCACCTTGAAAAATACGACGTTATTACAAAAGTAGATGATAAAGATATTGCTTCATCAACAGACTTACAAAGTGCTCTTTACAATCATTCTATCGGAGACAACATTAAGATAACTTACTATCGTAACGGTAAAGAAGAAACTACATCTATTAAACTTGACAAGAGTTCAGGTGATTTAGAATCTTAATTGACATCTATGTAAAGAAAGCTTTACATAAGAGAAAAGATGTGTTAGTGTAGAATCATGGAAAAATTTGAAATGATTTCTATCACAGATATACAAAAAAATCCCTATCAACCTCGAAAAGATTTTGATGGAGAAAAACTACATGAACTAGCACAGTCTATCAAAGAAAATGGGGTCATTCAACCGATTATTGTTCGTCAATCTCCTGTTATTGGTTATGAAATCCTTGCAGGAGAGAGACGCTATCGGGCTTCACTTTTAGCTGGTCTAAGGTCTATCCCAGCTGTTGTTAAACAGCTTTCAGATCAAGAGATGATGGTCCAGTCCATCATTGAAAATTTGCAAAGAGAAAATTTAAATCCAATAGAAGAAGCACGCGCCTATGAATCTCTTGTAGAGAAAGGATTTACCCATTCTGAAATTGCAGATAAAATGGGCAAGTCTCGTCCTTACATCAGCAACTCCATTCGTTTGCTTTCCTTACCAGAACCAATCCTCTCAGAAGTAGAACGTGGCAAACTATCACAAGCTCATGCGCGTTCGCTAGTTGGGTTGAATAAGGAACAACAAGACTATTTCTTTCAACGAATTATAGAAGAAGACATTTCTGTAAGGAAGTTAGAAGCTCTTCTGACAGAGAAAAAACAAAAGAAACTACAAAAAACTGATCATTTCATACAAAATGAAGAAGAACAGTTAAAAAAACTACTTGGATTAGATGTAGAAATCAAATTGTCTAAAAAAGACAGTGGAAAAATCATTATTTCTTTTTCAAATCAAGAAGAATACAGTAGAATTATCAACAGCCTGAAATAAGGCTGTTCTTTTATTTTTTTATCTCACAAGGTTATCCACTATTTTTTTCGATAAAAAGCTTAATAAATCAATAGTTTCTGATTTTATCCCCAACCTGTGGATAAAGCTTGATAACGTTGTGGATTATTTTTAACAGCTTGTGGAAAATTCTTCCTATCTATGGTAAAATAAGTCTAGCATTAAACTTTTAAGCAAGTAGTAAAGGAGGAGAACGGATTGAAAGAAAAACAATTTTGGAATCGTATCTTAGAATTTGCGCAAGAAAGACTGACTCGATCCATGTATGATTTCTATGCTATTCAAGCTGAACTCATCAAGGTAGAGGAAAATGTTGCCACTATATTTTTACCACGATCTGAGATGGAAATGGTCTGGGAAAAACAACTAAAAGATATTATTGTAGTTGCTGGATTTGAAATTTATGATGCTGAAATAACTCCCCACTATACTTTCACTAAACCTCAAAATACGACTATCTCACAAGTTGAAGACGCTACAAATTCAACTCTTTATGACTATAGTCCAAAGTTAGCATCTATTCCTTATTCGGATACTGGATTAAAAGAGAAGTATACCTTTGATAATTTTATCCAAGGGGATGGAAATGTTTGGGCTGTATCAGCCGCTTTAGCTGTCTCTGAAGATTTGGCTCTGACCTATAACCCTCTTTTTATCTATGGAGGACCTGGGCTTGGTAAGACTCACTTATTAAACGCTATTGGAAATGAAATTCTAAAAAATATTCCGAATGCGCGTGTTAAATATATCCCTGCCGAAAGCTTTATTAATGACTTTCTGGATCACCTAAGGCTTGGGGAAATGGAAAAGTTTAAAAAGACCTATCGTAGTCTTGATCTTTTGTTAATCGATGATATCCAGTCACTCAGCGGAAAAAAAGTCGCAACTCAGGAAGAATTTTTCAATACCTTTAACGCCCTTCATGACAAGCAAAAACAGATTGTCCTAACGAGTGATCGAAGTCCAAAACATCTAGAAGGGCTCGAGGAGAGGCTTGTCACGCGCTTTAGTTGGGGATTGACACAAACTATCACCCCCCCTGACTTTGAAACACGTATTGCTATTTTACAAAGTAAAACAGAACATTTAGGCTACAATTTCCAAAGTGATACTCTAGAATACCTAGCTGGGCAATTTGATTCAAATGTTCGAGATCTTGAGGGAGCCATCAACGACATCACTTTAATTGCCAGAGTAAAAAAAATCAAGGATATCACTATTGATATTGCTGCAGAAGCTATTAGAGCTCGCAAACAAGATGTTAGCCAAATGCTCGTCATCCCAATTGACAAAATCCAAAATGAAGTTGGTAACTTTTATGGTGTTAGCGTCAAAGAAATGAAGGGAAGCAGACGCCTTCAAAATATTGTTTTGGCTCGTCAAGTAGCCATGTATTTATCTAGAGAACTAACAGATAATAGTCTTCCAAAAATTGGGAAAGAATTTGGTGGAAAAGATCATACAACAGTCATTCATGCCCATGCAAAAATTAAATCTTTGATTGATGAAGACGATAATTTACGTTTAGAAATTGAATCAATCAAAAAGAAAATCAAATAACTTGTGGATAACTTTCGCTTTTTTATCTTTTTTATCCACATTTTTTAAACAAGCCAAAAATCTTGATATGACTTACTTTAAGTCTGTTTTCCACAGATTTCACAGACTCTATTATTACTATTATCCTTCTAATACTAAAAATAAATAAAGGAGAATCCATGATTCGTTTTTCAATTAATAAAAATTTATTTCTACAAGCCTTAAATACAACTAAGAGAGCTATTAGCTCTAAAAATGCCATTCCTATTTTATCAACTGTCAAAATTGACGTAACCAATGAAGGTGTTACTTTAATTGGTTCAAATGGTCAAATTTCAATTGAAAATTTTATTTCTCAAAAAAATGAAGATGCTGGTTTGTTAATTACTTCTCTAGGTTCGATTCTTCTTGAAGCTTCTTTCTTTATCAATGTTGTATCTAGTCTACCTGATGTGACTCTTGATTTTAAAGAAATTGAACAAAATCAAATTGTTTTAACCAGTGGAAAATCAGAAATTACCCTAAAAGGAAAAGATAGCGAACAATATCCACGAATCCAAGAAATTTCAGCTAGTACTCCTTTAGTTCTTGAAACAAAATTACTCAAGAAAATTATCAATGAAACAGCTTTTGCGGCAAGTACACAAGAAAGTCGTCCAATTTTAACAGGTGTTCATTTTGTATTGAGCCAACACAAGGAGCTAAAAACAGTAGCTACAGACTCTCATCGTCTAAGCCAGAAAAAATTAACGCTTGAGAAAAATAGTGATGATTTTGATGTCGTTATTCCTAGCCGTTCTTTACGCGAATTTTCAGCGGTATTTACAGATGATATTGAAACTGTAGAGATTTTCTTTGCCAACAACCAAATCCTCTTTAGAAGTGAAAATATTAGCTTCTATACTCGTTTGTTAGAAGGTAACTATCCTGATACAGATCGCTTGATTCCAACAGACTTTAACACTACAATTACTTTTGATGTAGTAAACTTACGTCAGTCAATGGAGCGTGCTCGTCTTTTATCAAGTGCGACTCAAAATGGTACTGTGAAACTTGAAATTAAAGGTGGGGTTGTTAGCGCCCATGTTCACTCTCCAGAAGTTGGTAAAGTGAACGAAGAAATAGATACTGACCATGTTACTGGTGAAGATTTGACCATTAGTTTCAACCCAACTTACTTGATTGATTCTCTTAAAGCTTTAAATAGCGAAAAGGTGACTATTAGCTTTATCTCAGCTGTTCGTCCATTTACTCTTGTACCAGCAGATACTGACGAAGACTTCATGCAGCTCATTACACCAGTTCGTACAAATTAAGTGAAAGAGGTTGAGCCTGGCTCGCCTCTTTTATGATATAATCAAAAAAGAAAAGGAGAATAGTATGTATCAAGTTGGAAATTTTGTTGAAATGAAAAAACCACACGCTTGTACCATTAAGTCGACTGGTAAAAAAGCTAATCGTTGGGAAATTACACGTGTAGGAGCAGATATCAAAATAAAATGCAGTAATTGTGACCATGTTGTCATGATGGGGCGCTATGATTTTGATCGAAAAATGAATAAAATCATTGACTAAGAACCCTTAGTTAGAGAGTTAGCAAGTTTTCCCTTTTTATGTTATAATATTAGGGATTGAAATGAAAATGGAGAATGAGAAAATATGGCTTTAACAGCAGGTATCGTTGGTTTGCCAAATGTTGGTAAATCAACACTCTTTAATGCAATTACAAAAGCAGGAGCAGAGGCAGCAAACTATCCATTTGCAACGATTGATCCAAACGTTGGAATGGTGGAAGTTCCAGATGAACGTCTACAAAAATTGACTGAAATGATCACTCCTAAAAAGACAGTGCCAACAACATTTGAATTTACAGATATTGCAGGGATTGTAAAAGGAGCTTCAAAAGGAGAAGGTCTAGGGAATAAATTCTTGGCTAATATTCGTGAAGTAGATGCGATTGTTCATGTAGTTCGTGCTTTTGATGATGAAAATGTCATGCGTGAACAAGGACGTGAAGACGCCTTTGTAGATCCACTTGCAGATATTGATACCATTAACCTAGAGTTGATTCTTGCTGACTTAGAATCAGTCAATAAGCGCTATGCGCGTGTAGAAAAGATGGCACGTACGCAAAAAGATAAAGAATCAGTAGCAGAATTCAATGTTCTTCAAAAGATTAAACCAGTTCTTGAAGATGGAAAATCAGCTCGCACCATCGAATTTACAGATGAAGAACAAAAAGTTGTCAAAGGTCTCTTCCTTTTGACAACTAAACCAGTTCTTTATGTTGCTAATGTAGATGAGGATGTAGTTTCAGATCCAGATTCTATCGACTATGTCAAACAAATTCGCGAATTTGCAGCGACAGAAAATGCAGAGGTAGTAGTAATTTCAGCGCGTGCTGAAGAAGAAATTTCTGAATTGGACGATGAAGATAAAAAAGAGTTTCTTGAAGCCATTGGTTTGACAGAATCAGGAGTTGACAAATTGACTCGAGCAGCTTACCACTTGCTGGGACTGGGAACTTACTTCACAGCCGGTGAAAAAGAAGTTCGAGCCTGGACATTCAAACGTGGTATGAAGGCTCCTCAAGCAGCTGGTATTATCCATTCAGACTTTGAAAAAGGATTTATTCGTGCAGTAACCATGTCATATGAGGATTTAGTGAAATACGGATCTGAAAAGGCCGTAAAAGAAGCTGGGCGCTTGCGTGAAGAAGGAAAAGAATATATCGTTCAAGATGGCGATATCATGGAATTCCGCTTTAATGTCTAAAAAATTAATAAATAGTGTCAATTAGGTTGGAAAAAAATTCCAACCCTTTTGGCTTTTGAAAGGACAAATAAATGACCAAATTACTTGTAGGCTTGGGAAATCCAGGAGATAAATATTTTGAAACAAAACACAATGTTGGTTTTATGTTGATTGACCAACTAGCGAAGAAACAGAATGTCACTTTTACACACGATAAGATATTTCAAGCTGATCTAGCATCTTTTTTCCTCAATGGTGAAAAAATTTATCTTGTCAAACCAACGACATTTATGAATGAAAGTGGGAAAGCGGTTCATGCTTTATTGACTTACTATGGTTTGGGTATTGAAGATTTACTCATCATTTACGACGATCTTGACATGGAAGTTGGGAAAATTCGTTTAAGAGCAAAAGGCTCAGCAGGTGGTCATAATGGTATCAAGTCTATTATTCAACATATAGGGACTCAGACCTTTAATCGTGTTAAGATTGGAATCGGAAGACCTAAAAATGGTATGTCAGTTGTTAACCATGTTTTGAGTACCTTTGATAAGGATGATTATATTGGTATTTTACAGTCTGTTGACAAGGTTGACGAATCTGTAAACTATTATTTACAAGAGAAAAACTTTGAAAAAACGATGCAGAGGTATAACGGATAAATGGTGACCTTATTATATTTATTCTCAGAAAATGATCAGATCCAAAAATGGCATCAAAATTTAACAGATAAAAAAAGACAATTAATGTTAGGTTTGTCAACTTCTACAAAAGCTTTAGCAATCGCTAGTAGTTTGAAGAAAGAAGATAAGATTATTTTATTGACATCAACTTATGGAGAAGCAGAAGGGCTTATTAGTGATCTTATTTCTATCTTGGGTGAGGAATTTGTCTATCCATTTTTGGTAGATGATTCCCCTATGGTCGAGTTTTTAATGTCTTCACAAGAAAAAATTATCTCACGGGTTGAAGCCTTGTGTTTTTTGAGTAATCCATCTAAGAAAGGGATCTTAGTTTGTAATATTGCAGCAAGTCGATTGTTTTTACCTTCTCCCAATGTATTTAAAGATAGTATTGTAAAAATATCAGTGGGTGAAGAATATGACCAAAACGCGCTCATCCATCAGTTAAAAGAAATCGGCTATCGAAAGGTTACACAAGTACAAACTCAAGGAGAATTTAGTCTTCGAGGAGATATTTTAGATATTTTTGAAATATCCCAGTTAGAACCTTGCCGAATTGAGTTTTTTGGTGATGAAGTAGATGGAATTCGTACTTTTGAAGTCGAAACACAATTATCGAAAGAAAATCAGACAAAACTCACCATCTTTCCAGCTAGTGACATGCTTTTGAGAGAAAAGGATTATCAACGAGGACAGTCAGCTTTAGAAAAGCAAATTTCGAAAACTCTATCGCCGATTCTGAAATCCTACCTAGAAGAAATTCTTTCAAGTTTTCATCAAAAACAAACGCATGCAGATTCTCGGAAAATTTTATCTTTGTGTTATGAGAAATCATGGACTGTCTTTGATTATATAAAAAAAGATACGCCAATATTCTTTGATGATTACCAGAAATTGATGAATCAGTATGAAGTCTTTGAAAGAGAATTAGCACAATACTTTACAGAAGAGTTACAGAATAGTAAAGCATTTTCTGATATGCAGTATTTTGCGGATACTGAGAAAATATATAAAAAACAAAGTCCAGTGACCTTTTTTTCTAATCTGCAAAAGGGGTTAGGAAATCTCAAGTTTGACCAAATTTATCAATTTAATCAATATCCCATGCAGGAGTTTTTCAATCAATTTTCTTTTCTAAAAGAAGAAATTGAGCGATACAAAAAAATGGACTACACTATTATCTTGCAGTCTAGCAATTCAATGGGAAGCAAAACATTGGAGGATGTTTTAGAGGAATACCAGATTAAATTGGATTCTAGAGATAAGTCAAGTATCTGTAAAGAATCTGTAAACTTAATCGAGGGCAATCTCAGATATGGTTTTCATTTTGTAGATGAAAAGATTTTATTGATAACTGAACATGAGATTTTTCAAAAGAAATTGAAACGCCGTTTTCGAAGACAACATGTTTCGAATGCGGAGCGATTAAAAGATTATAATGAACTTGAAAAAGGCGATTACGTTGTTCACCATATCCATGGGATTGGTCAATATCTAGGGATTGAAACAATTGAAATCAAGGGGCTTCACCGAGATTATGTCAGTGTTCAATATCAAAATGGTGATCAAATTTCTATCCCAGTAGAACAGATTCATCTACTGTCTAAATATGTTTCAAGTGATGGGAAAGCTCCAAAACTCAATAAATTAAATGATGGTCATTTTAAAAAAGCCAAGCAAAAAGTTAAGAACCAGGTAGAGAATATAGCAGACGATTTAATCAAACTCTATTCTGAACGCAGTCAGTTGAAGGGCTTTGCTTTCTCAGCCGATGATGAAGAGCAAGATGCTTTTGATGATGCTTTCCCTTATGTTGAAACGGATGATCAACTTCGTAGTATCGAGGAAATCAAGAGAGATATGCAAGATTCTCAGCCAATGGATAGGCTATTGGTTGGGGATGTTGGTTTTGGAAAGACTGAAGTTGCAATGCGTGCAGCCTTTAAGGCTGTCAATGATCACAAACAGGTGGTCGTTCTAGTTCCGACGACGGTTTTAGCGCAACAGCACTACACGAATTTTAAGGAACGATTCCAAAATTTTGCTGTTAATATTGATGTGTTGAGTCGCTTTAGAAGTAAAAAAGAGCAGTCAGAAACACTTGAAAAATTGAAAAACGGTCAAGTTGATATTTTGATTGGAACACATCGTGTTTTGTCAAAAGATGTTGTGTTTGCTGATTTGGGATTGATGATTATTGATGAAGAACAGCGATTTGGTGTCAAGCATAAGGAAACTTTGAAAAAACTGAAAAAACAAGTAGATGTTCTAACCTTGACAGCAACGCCAATCCCTCGTACCCTTCATATGTCTATGCTAGGAATTCGAGATTTGTCTGTTATTGAAACTCCTCCAACTAATCGCTATCCAGTGCAAACTTATGTTTTAGAAAAGAATGATAGTGTGATTCGAGATGCTGTCTTGCGTGAAATGGAGCGTGGAGGTCAAGTTTACTATCTTTACAACAAAGTTGACACAATTGATCGGAAGGTTTCAGAATTACAGGAGTTAATTCCAGAGGCTTCAATTGGGTATGTTCATGGACAAATGAGTGAAATTCAGTTGGAAAATACTCTATTAGACTTTATTGAGGGTCAGTATGATATTTTGGTGACGACTACCATTATTGAGACAGGGGTGGACATTCCAAATGCCAATACCTTATTTATTGAAAATGCGGATCATATGGGCTTGTCAACCTTGTATCAATTAAGAGGAAGGGTCGGTCGTAGTAATCGTATTGCTTATGCCTATCTCATGTATCGTCCAGAAAAATCAATCAGTGAAGTCTCTGAGAAGAGATTAGAAGCCATCAAAGGATTTACAGAATTGGGCTCAGGATTTAAGATTGCGATGCGAGATCTTTCGATTCGTGGAGCAGGAAATCTCCTAGGAAAATCCCAGTCTGGTTTCATTGATTCTGTTGGTTTTGAATTGTATTCGCAGTTACTAGAGAAAGCTATTGCTAAACGAAACGGGAATACTAATACAAGAACCAAAGGGAATGCCGAATTGATTTTACAAATTGATGCTTATCTTCCTGATACTTATATTTCTGATCAACGACATAAGATTGAAATTTACAAGAAAATTCGTCAAATTGACAACCGTGTCAATTATGAAGAGTTACAAGAAGAGTTGATGGACCGCTTTGGAGAATACCCAGATGTAGTAGCCTATCTTTTAGAGATTGGTTTGGTCAAGTCATATTTGGACAAAGTCTTTGTTCAACGTGTGGAAAGAAAAGATAATAAAATTACAGTTCAATTTGAAAAAGTCACTCAACGACTGTTTTTAGCTCAAGATTATTTTAAAGCTTTATCCGCAACGAACTTAAAAGCAGGCATCGCTGAGAATAAGGGATTAATGGAGCTTGTATTTGATGTCCAAAATAAGAAAGATTATGAAATTTTAGAAGGTCTGCTGATTTTTGGAGAAAGTTTATTAGAGATAAAAGAGTCTAAGAAAGAAAATTCCATTTGATATTTTTCTTCTATAAAATAGATAAAAATGGTACAATAATAAGTTGAGGTAATAAGGATGAGATTAGACAAATATTTAAAAGTATCGCGAATTATCAAGCGTCGTACAGTCGCAAAAGAAGTAGCAGATAAAGGCAGAATCAAGGTGAATGGAATCTTGGCCAAGAGTTCAACGGATTTGAAAGTTAATGACCAAGTTGAAATTCGTTTTGGAAATAAGTTGCTACTTGTCAAAGTACTAGAGATGAAAGATAGTACAAAAAAAGAAGATGCAGCAGGCATGTATGAAATTATCAGTGAAACACGGGTAGAAGAAAATGTCTAAAAATATTGTACAATTGAATAATTCTTTTATCCAAAATGAATATCAACGTCGTCGCTACCTGATGAAAGAACGACAAAAACGGAATCGTTTTATGGGGTGGGTATTGATTTTGATTATGCTATTATTTATCTTGCCAACTTTTAATTTAGCGCAGAGTTATCAGCAATTACTCCAAAGACGTCAGCAATTAGCAGACTTGCAAACTCAGTATCAAACTTTGAGTGATGAAAAGGATAAGGAGACAGCATTTGCCACCAAGTTGAAAGATGAGGATTATGCTGCCAAATATACACGAGCGAAGTACTATTATTCTAAGTCGAGGGAAATAGTTTATACGATTCCTGACTTGCTTCAAAGGTGATAAAATGGAAAATTTACTAGACGTAATAGAGCAATTTTTGAGTTTATCAGATGAAAAGCTGGAAGAATTGGCTGATAAAAATCAATTATTGCGTTTACAAGAAGAAAAGGAAAGGAAGAATGCGTAAATTCTTAATTATTTTGTTGCTACCGAGTTTTTTGACCATCTCAAAAGTCGTTAGCACAGAAAAAGAAGTCGTCTATACTTCGAAAGAAATTTATTACCTTTCACAATCTGACTTTGGTATTTATTTTAGAGAAAAGCTAAATTCTCCTATGGTTTATGGAGAAGTTCCTGTTTATGCGAATGAAGATTTAGTTGTAGAATCTGGAAAATTAACTCCAAAAACAAGTTTCCAAATAACTGAGTGGCGCTTAAATAAACAAGGAATCCCGGTATTTAAGTTATCCAATCATCAATTTATAGCTGCAGACAAACGATTTTTATATGACCAGTCAGAGGTAACTCCTACAATAAAAAAAGTATGGTTAGAATCTGACTTTAAATTGTATAATAGTCCTTATGATTTAAAAGAAGTGAAATCGTCTTTATCAGCTTATTCGCAGGTATCAATCGATAAGACCATGTTTGTAGAAGGAAAAGAATTTCTACATATTGATCAGGTTGGATGGGTAGATAAGGAATCAATTTCTGAAGAAGATAATAGGATGAGTAAAGTCCAAGAAATGTTATCTGAAAAATATCAAAAAGATTCTTTCTCTATTTATGTTAAGCAACTGGCTACTGGAAAAGAAGCTGGTATCAATCAAGATGAAAAGATGTATGCAGCTAGTGTTTTGAAACTCCCTTATCTTTATTATACGCAAGAAAAAATAAATGAGGGTATTTATCAGTTAGACACGACTGTAAAATACGTATCTGCAGTCAATGATTTTCCAGGTTCTTATAAACCAGAGGGAAGTGGTAGTCTTTCTAAAAAAGAGGATAATAAAAAGTATTCTCTCAAGGACTTAATCACAAAAGTATCTAAAGAATCTGATAATGTAGCTCATAATATATTGGGGTATTACATTTCAAACCAATCTGATGCCACATTCAAATCCAAGATGTCTGCCATTATGGGAGATGATTGGGATCTAAAAGAAAAATTGATTTCTTCTAAGATGGCCGGGAAGGTCATGGAAGCTATTTATAATCAAAATGGATTTGTGCTAGAGTCTTTGACTAAAACAGATTTTGATAATCAGCGAATTGCCAAAGGTGTTTCTGTGAAGGTAGCTCATAAAATTGGGGATGCGGACGAATTTAAGCATGATACGGGTGTTGTCTATGCAGATTCTCCATTTATTCTTTCTATTTTCACTAAAAATTCTGATTATGATACAATTTCTCAGATAGCCAAGGATGTTTATGAGGTTCTAAAATGAGGGAACAAGATTTTTTAAATCATTTTCTCAAGAAGGGATATTTCAAAAAGCATACTAAGGTGGTGCTAGCTCTTTCTGGTGGATTAGATTCTATGTTTCTATTTAAGGTATTATCTACTTATCAAAAAGAGTTAGAAATTGAATTGATTCTAGCCCATGTGAATCATAAGCAGAGAATAGAGTCTGATTGGGAAGAAAAGGAATTAAGGAAGTTGGCTGCTGAAGCAGAGCTTCCTATTTATATCAGCAATTTTTCAGGAGAATTTTCAGAAGCGCGTGCACGAAATTTTCGTTATGATTTTTTTCAAGAGGTCATGAAAAAGACAGGTGCGACAGCTTTAGTCACTGCCCACCATGCGGATGATCAGGCGGAAACGATTTTAATGCGTTTGATTCGAGGTACTCGTTTGCGCTATCTATCAGGAATTAAGGAGAAGCAAGTAGTCGGAGAGATAGAAATCATTCGTCCCTTCTTGCATTTTCAGAAAAAAGACTTTCCACCAATTTTTCACTTCGAAGATACATCAAATCAGGAAAATCATTATTTTCGAAATCGTATTCGAAATTCTTATTTACCAGAATTAGAAAAAGAAAATCCTCGATTTAGAGATGCAATCTTAAGTATCGGAAATGAAATTTTAGATTATGACTTAGCTATAGCTGAATTATCTAACAATATTGATGTAGAAAATTTACAGCAGCTATTGTCTTATTCTGAGTCTACACAAAGAGTTTTACTTCAAACTTATCTGAATCGTTTTCCAGATTTGAATCTTACAAAAGCTCAGTTTGAAGAAGTTCGGCAGATTTTAAAATTTAAAAGCCAGTATCGTCATCCGCTTAAAAATGGCTATGAATTGATAAAAGAGTACCAACAGTTTCAGATTTGTAAAATCAGTCCGCAGTCTGATGAAAAGGAAGATGAACTTGTGTTACACTATCACAATCAGGTAGCTTATCAAGGATACACATTTTCCTTTGGACTTCCATTAGAAGGTGAATCAATTCAACAAATACCTGTTTCACGCGAAACATCCATACACATTCGTCATCGAAAACCGGGAGATGTTCTGATTCAAAATGGGCATAGAAAAAAACTCAGACGTCTATTTATTGATTTGAAAATCCCTATGGAAAAGCGAAAATCTGCGTTGATTATTGAGCAATTTGGTGAAATTGTCTCAATTTTTGGAATTGCGACCAGTAATTTGAGTAAAAACACGAAAAATGATATAATGAACACTGTACTTTATATAGAAAAAATAGATAGGTAAAAAAATGTTAGAAAACGATATTAAAAAAATCCTCGTTTCACACGATGAAATTACAGAAGCTGCTAAAAAATTAGGTGCTCAACTCACTAAAGATTATGCAGGAAAAAATCCAATTTTAGTTGGGATTTTAAAAGGATCTATTCCTTTTATGGCTGAATTGGTCAAACATATCGACACACATATTGAAATGGACTTCATGATGGTTTCTAGCTATCATGGTGGAACAGCAAGTAGCGGTGTTATCAATATTAAACAAGATGTGACTCAAGATATCAAAGGAAGAGATGTTTTATTTGTAGAAGATATCATTGATACAGGTCAAACTTTGAAGAATTTGCGAGATATGTTTATTGCAAGAGAAGCAGCCTCTGTTAAAATTGCAACCTTGTTGGATAAACCAGAGGGACGTGTTGTAGAAATTGAGGCTGACTATACTTGCTTTACTATTCCAAATGAGTTTGTAGTAGGTTATGGTTTAGACTACAAAGAAAATTATCGTAACCTTCCTTATGTTGGAGTATTGAAAGAAGAAGTGTATTCAAATTAGAAAGAACAATTTTTAATGAAAAAACAAAATAATGGTTTAATTAAAAATCCTTTTCTATGGTTATTACTTATTTTTCTCCTAGTTACAGGTTATCAGTATTTTAGTACAGGTAGTGTTGCAGGGAAAAGTGAGCAAATTAATTATACAGAATTGGTAAAAGAAATTACCGATGACAATGTAAAAGAATTAACTTACCAACCAAATGGTAGTGTTATCGAAGTTTCGGGTGTTTATAAAAATCCTAAAACAAGTAAGGAAGAAACAGGTATCCAGTTCTTTTCTCCTTCTGCTACAACAGTAGAGAAATTTTCAAGTATTATTCTTCCTTCAGATACTACAGTATCCGAATTGCAAAAACTTGCTTCTGACCATAAAGCGGAAGTAACTGTTAAGCATGAAAGTTCAAGTGGTATGTGGATTAATATTCTTGTATCCATTGTGCCATTCGGTATTCTATTCTTCTTCCTATTCTCTATGATGGGAAATATGGGAGGAAATAATAGCCGTAACCCGATGAGTTTTGGACGTAGTAAGGCTAAAGCTGCAAATAAAGAAGATATTAAAGTAAGATTTTCAGATGTTGCTGGAGCTGAGGAAGAAAAACAAGAACTAGTTGAAGTTGTTGAATTCTTAAAAGATCCAAAACGATTTACAAAACTTGGAGCCCGTATTCCGGCAGGGGTTCTTTTGGAGGGACCTCCGGGAACAGGTAAGACGTTACTTGCTAAAGCAGTCGCCGGGGAAGCGGGTGTTCCATTCTTTAGTATCTCAGGTTCTGACTTTGTAGAAATGTTTGTCGGAGTTGGGGCTAGTCGTGTTCGTTCTCTTTTTGAAGATGCTAAAAAAGCAGCACCAGCTATCATCTTTATCGATGAAATTGATGCTGTTGGACGTCAACGTGGAGTCGGTCTCGGCGGAGGTAATGACGAACGTGAACAAACCTTGAACCAACTTTTGATTGAGATGGATGGTTTTGAGGGAAATGAAGGGATTATTGTCATCGCTGCGACAAACCGTTCAGATGTACTTGACCCTGCCCTCTTGCGTCCAGGACGTTTTGATAGAAAAGTCTTGGTTGGTCGCCCTGATGTTAAAGGTCGTGAAGCAATCTTGAAAGTTCATGCTAAGAACAAGCCTTTAGCAGAAGATGTAGATTTGAAATTAGTGGCTCAACAAACTCCAGGTTTTGTTGGTGCTGATTTAGAGAATGTCTTGAATGAAGCGGCTTTAGTCGCTGCTCGTCGTAATAAAACGATTATCGATGCTTCTGATATTGATGAAGCAGAAGATAGAGTTATTGCTGGTCCTTCTAAGAAAGATAAGACAGTTTCACAAAAAGAACGTGAATTGGTTGCCTACCATGAGGCAGGACATACCATTGTAGGTCTAGTCTTGTCGAATGCCCGCGTTGTTCATAAGGTTACAATTGTACCACGTGGCCGTGCAGGTGGTTATATGATTGCACTTCCTAAGGAAGACCAAATGCTTCTATCTAAAGAAGATATGAAAGAGCAATTGGCTGGCTTAATGGGAGGACGTGTAGCTGAAGAAATTATCTTTAATGTCCAAACTACAGGAGCTTCAAACGACTTTGAACAGGCGACTCAAATGGCGCGTGCAATGGTTACAGAGTACGGTATGAGTGAAAAACTTGGTCCGGTACAATATGAGGGGAATCATGCTATGTTTGGTGCACAGAGTCCTCAAAAATCAATTTCAGAACAAACAGCTTATGAAATTGACGAAGAGGTTCGTTCATTATTGAATGAAGCACGAAATAAAGCTGCTGAAATTATTCAGTCAAATCGTGAAACTCACAAGTTGATTGCAGAAGCATTATTGAAATACGAAACATTGGATAGTACACAAATTAAATCTCTTTACGAAACAGGAAAGATGCCTGAAACAGTAGAAGAGGAATCTCATGCATTATCTTATGATGAAGTAAAGTCAAAAATGAATGACGAAAAATAACCCAAAGAGAGGCGTTTCCTCTCTTTTTTGTGCAGTTGAGGCAGTAAAGGGGACAGAATGGATGAAATGAACCCAATTAGCTTCTTGATTTGATAGACTGTAAACAGAAAGGGGAACACTATGCTTAAAGAATTGTATGAAGAAGTGCAGGGAATTGTATACAAGTGTAGAAATGAATATTACCTTCATTTATGGGAGTTATCGGATTGGGAACAAGAGGGAATGATCTGCTTACATGAATTGATCAGTATAGAAGAAGAACTGGTTGAAGATATTCCACGCTTACGTAAATATTTCAAAACCAAATTTCGAAATCGGATTTTAGATTATCTCCGTAAACAAGAAAGTCAGAAGCGAAGATATGATAAAGAACCTTATGAAGAAGTGGGTGAAATTAGTCATCGTATAGGTGAGGGAGGTCTCTGGCTAGATGACTATTATCTCTTTTATGAAACATTAAGAAATTATAGAAACAAGCAAACAAAAGAACAACAAGAAGAGTTAGAACGCGTCTTAAGAAATGAACGTTTCCGAGGGCGTCAAAGAGTCCTAAGGGACTTACGTATTGTGTTTAAAGAGTTTGATATCCGTAACCGGTAAGAAGCTATGCAAAAAAAATGAAAAAAATTAGAAAAAGATGTTGACAAAAAAGAAAAAGCCGGTATAATAGTAAGAGTTGAAAATAACAACTCTGGTCCGTTGGTCAAGGGGTTAAGACACCGCCTTTTCACGGCGG